>NZ_JBEZHQ010000002.1:0-365782 GCF_040650675.1 Streptomyces sp. NPDC048637 | reverse complement strand
GCACGGGCCAGGCTTTCGCCGGCCCGTGACCGCACGCACGGCGTTGGGGCCGCGACCGTAGCCACGGCGCTGCTCCGTGGGCTGGTGGTGGCGGTGGGGAGGGGTGGGGAGGGGTGGGGGTGGGGGAGGGCCCCGGAGCGGTCAGGCCGCGATGTGGTGGGCCAGGGCCGCATGCGGGTCGCGGCCCTCGGGGGTGTCGTCGTGGGTGTGGTCCGTGTGGACGGTCGCGGCGGTGAGGCGGGGGACGGCGTGAATGAGGGCGTGTTCGGCGGCGACGGCGAGGGCATGGGCCTGCACCACGGTCAGGCGGGAGTCGACGACGATGTCCGCCTCGGCCCGCAGGGTGTGGCCGATCCAGCGCATACGGACCTGTCCGACGCCGCGGACGCCGTCCACCGCGACTAGTGCGGTCTCTGCGGCGTCGATGAGTTCGGGGTCGACGGAGTCCATCAGCCGCCGGTAGACCTCCCGGGCCGCGTCGCGCAGCACCATGAGGATGGCGGCGGTGATCAGCAGGCCGATGAGGGGGTCGGCCTGCCGCCAGCCGAGCGCCGCGCCGCCCGCGCCGAGGAGGACGGCGAGGGAGGTGAAGCCGTCGGTACGGGCATGCAGGCCATCGGCGACGAGTGCGGCCGAGCCGATCCTGCGGCCGGTGCGGATGCGGTAGCGGGCGACCCACTCGTTTCCGAGGAACCCGATCACGGCGGCCACGGCCACGGCCCACAGATGCGTGACATCGCGGGGGTGCAGCAGCCGGTCCACGGACTCGTAGGCGGCCCATACCGATGAGGCGGCGATCGTCAGCACGATGGCGATGCCGGCCAGGTCCTCGGCGCGACCGTAGCCGTAGGTGTAGCGGCGGTTCGCGGCCCGGCGACCGAGCATGAAGGCGATGCCCAGCGGCACGGCGGTCAGGGCGTCGGCACCGTTGTGGATCGTGTCACCGAGCAGTGCCACCGACCCCGACAGCGCGACGATCACCAGCTGGATGAGGCTGGTCAGGCCCAGGATGCCGAGCGAGATCCACAGCGTGCGCAGGCCTTCCCGGGAGGTCTCCAGGGCGGCGTCGACCTTGTCCATGGCCGCATGGCTGTGCGGGGTGACCAGATGGGCGAGCCGATGCCGCAGCCGCGCCCAGCGGCCGGAGCGATGAGGGTCGTGCGCAGGGGCATGCGCCCGGTTATGCGCGTGGTCGTGGTCGAGATCGTGGGCGGGCTTCTGCGCGTGATGATCGCGATGGGCACGATCGGGCACGGGCACGGGCACGTGCTTGTCCTCGTGCTCGTGCTCGTGGTTGTCCTCGTGCTCGTGCTCAGGCTCGGGCCCATGCTCATGCGCGTGAGGGCCGTGCTGCACATGATCACGGCCGGGCGGGTGACCATGGCCGTGCACGTGATCATGGCCGTGCGGGTGAGTGCCATTGCCTGCCATATGGCCTACCGTGGCACGCCGATCCGATTGCGGCTACCACCTTGATACGCCCTCTGACCAGGTGCAATCTCATTGCAGAAGCAGAGCCGGTGCGGGTCGCAGCCCATTGCCGGTCGCAAACCGGAACAGGTCACAGACCCGAGCAGGTCGCAAACCGGAACAGGACCCAGACCAGAGCAGGTCACAGACCCGAGCAGGTCACAGACCGGAACAGGACCCAGACCAGAGCGGATTCAGACCTTCCCGACCCTCGCCGCCTCGTCCCGCTCTTCACCACTGCCCTCATCCCCGCCGTCCTCATCCGGGTCGCCCGCATCCCGCCCCGCAGCCTCCCCGGCGGCCACACCGCCCTCCGGCGCCACGCCGCCGCCCCCCAGCGCCACATCACCCTCCGGACCCACGACAAGCCCCAGCGCCGCGTCCTTGGCGGCCTCGGCGTCGCGGCGGAAGAGGCGGAACCACATGAAGACGACGAAGCCGGCGAAGACGAACCACTCGCCCGTGTAGCCGAGGTTCTGGAAGGCCTTCAGGTCCAGGCCGCTGCCCTCGGGGGCGGCCGGCGGGACGGCGCTCAGCGGTGCCTGGGTGTCGGTGAGCGTGATCCAGGCGTCGTAGACCTCGTACGGCACGATGTTGACCAGCGACGCCGCGCTGATCATGCCGAGCCGGCCCGGCGCCAGCCCCCCGCCGGCCTGAACGCCGTCGGTGCCCTGGTTCTCGGATGCCTGCAGCGCTCCGGTGACCGTCACCTCGCCCTTGGGCGGCGCGGGCACCTTCGCCGTGTCGGCCTTCGTGCCGGCGTCGCCGGGCAGCCAGCCCCGGACGACCGGCAGGGCCTTGCCGCCGTCCGTACGGAGCAGATTGAGGACGTAGAAGCCCTGCCGCTCACCGTGCTTGTCCTTCAACGTACGGCCCGGTACGAGCAGTTGGTGCCCGGTGTCGTAGCGCCCGCGGGCGCTGGCCTGGCGGCCGGAGGTCAACTTGTCGACGGGCAGCAGCCGCTCCAGGGGGCGGGCGGCCGCGGTCTTGGCCCGGGCGGAGCGGTCCTCCTGCTGCTGGTGGGTGTCGACGCGGTCCTCGAAGCGGCTCAGCTGCCAGCTGCCCATGAAAATGCAGAAGGGAATCGCCAGTACGGCGAATACGTTGATCCCCCACCACCGCGGGGTCAGCAGGAACCGGTACACGCCCTCAACGGTACGGGGCCCGGACGGCGGGGCCGCACCGCCCCCTCCACGGTCCGGTCCCGATGGCCGGGACCTGGGCCGTCGGTTGTTACCGGGCCGCCAGCGCCTCGGTGCGGTAGACCGTTCCGGCACACGCGTCCGTGACCTTGGCGTCGGCCGCGGCGGGCTCGCCGGCCTCCGGCGTGTGGCTGAGCACGATGCCCCCGGACGCGGTACCGCCGTCGCCGGGGCCCTCGCCACCGCCCGCCTGGCCGCCGCTGTCGCCGGTGGCCGGGGTCCCGGCGTCCGGGGACTGCCCCGGGTCCTTGGAGGCCTCAGGTGTCGGCGAGGGGCCGGGGTTGGCGCATCCCGTGGCGCCGCCGCCGGACTCCGGAATCCAGGCGAACTTGACCTCGTACGCCTCCCCCGGCTTGAGGACCAGCTGATCAGGGGTGGTGGCCGGGTCGGGCAGTCCGGTGGCCTCGTCGCCTGAGGTGTGGTCGACGACGTGGATGCGGTCCGGTTTGGTGGAGCCCTGGGCGACCAGGCCGATGGTGCCGCCGCCCTCGACGGAGCAGGCGGCGCCGGAGGTGTTGACCACCCGGAACGCGCCGTAGACGCGGCCCGTGGAGTCCGCCGCAGCGACGGTGCTGGTGCCCTGGCCGAGCTGTTCCCGCCCGCAGACCGGCGAGGTGACGTCCATCGTCTCGTCCGGGGCGGGGGTTCCGGCGCCCGCCCCGTGGCCCGTGCCGTTCTTCTCCGCGGTCTTGCCCTGGCCCTCGGGCTTGTCCGCGCCCCGCTTCGCACCGTCCTTGCCGGCCGGCTGCGGACCGGCCTGCTCGGTGCCTTCGCCGTGGGCCCCCTCGGCGCCGCCCTGGGGGAGCGGGCTGCTCGCCGCGTTGGCGGGCCGCTCCTCGGAGCTGCCGGCGAGGTTGGCCACATGGACCATGGCGGGGATGGACGTACCGCCGAGCAGCAGTGCGGCCGCCGCGCCCACGACGGCATGCCGGCGGCGCTGGCGACGGGCGGGCACCGCCCGGCGCAGCTGCTCCAGCGCGTCCGGCGCGGGTTCGAGGTCCCCGACGCGGGAGTGCAGCAGCCGCCTCAGGTCGTCCTCGCCGCCGAAGTCGCCGCCGGTGGGGTGGCTTCGGCCGGTGCCGTCGCCGGTGCCGCCCCCGTTGCCGGTGCCGCCGCCGAAGCCGAAGCCGGAGTCGGTGGGCCCGTCGCTGCCGTACGCATGGCTGTCGGCCTCGTCACCGGCGCCCGTCGCACCCTCCGTGCCGCCCGGTGCACCGTCCGTGACAGCGATGTCATCGCCGTGGCCGGATACTTGGCCGGTTTCCGCGCCCTGCCCGCGGGTGGGCTGACGGCCGCCACCCGGCTCACCGCCAGGCCACCCTTGCGCCTCACGCGCCGCATACAGCCCACGCACCACATCCGCGGGCTTCCCGCGTGCACCGGTCAGTTCGCCCATGTCACGCCGCTCCCCCACGCCGGCAGCGCCACGGGCGCCGGGCGCCTCGTGGATCCGGCCGTACGGGGCGCCCGGACGCGCCGAGTTGAGCGGGCCGGGCCCGTTGGCGCGGGTGCCACTGTGGTTCATGGGGTCGATCGAGGTGCTCAGGAAGTTCGGGGTACTCGGGGCACTCGGGCGACTCGGGTTGATCGCGTCGCACGAGCCGTACGCATCGTACGAGCCGTACGAGCCGTACGAGCCGTGCGGGTCGTATGAGCCGTGCGCGTCGTACGAGTCATACGGGTGGTGCCGGCCAAACGTCTTGCCACTCATGCCGGAGCCTCCATCGCGACGCGGAGCGCCGCGATGCCCCGCGACCCGTAGGCCTTCACGGAACCGAGCGATATGCCCAGCGTCTGGGCCACCTGCGCCTCGGTCATATCGGCGAAGTAGCGCAGCACCAGCACTTCGCGCTGCCGGCGCTGCAGACCCCGCATCGCCTTGATCAGCTGGTCCCGCTCCAGCAGGTCGTACGCACCCTCCTCGGCGCTCGCCATGTCGGGCATCGGCTTGGAGAGCAGCTTGAGCCCGAGGATGCGCCGACGCAGCGCGGAGCGCGAGAGGTTGACGACGGTCTGCCGGAGATAGGCGAGAGTCTTCTCGGGGTCGCGCACCCGTCCCCGCGCGGAGTGCACGCGGATGAAGGCCTCCTGGACGACGTCCTCGCAGGAGGCGGTGTCGTCGAGGAGCAGCGCGGCGAGACCGAGCAGCGAGCGGTAGTGCGCGCGGTAGGTCTCGGTGAGGTGGTCGACTGTGGTGCCCGCTGCCATCGCGTCGTCAGTGTCCCCACGTTGAGGGGGAATCTGCGCGGGGCGCGTGGTGGGCCAGGGAGCGATCACTGGCATGCCCCCGGACGCACGGGGGCGTGGTGGGTGCACTGCCGCGCCGGCTGCGCCCGCTGGGGCGATGGTGAATCCGAGTACCTCTGCCACGCCTGTTGGACACGCTTCCCCCTATAAGGGTTGTACGCGCAAGGCACCGCTTTTGACGATGCATCAAATGCCCTCATGCGTACCAGCTCTTCCTGAATGCCCTAATTGCCCCTACGTGAAGACCCCGAACACCCGAGGGCTCGCCATGCGGCCCGCAGGCACCCCCGGAGCCACCTCTGAGGGCGGCCACAAAGACGCTCCCCGCCCAACTGCCGGTTGCAGTGTGGCGGGGAGCGAATGGTCGAACAGATCGTCAGCCCAGATCAAGAGGTTTGGACCGGCAATTCGCTCACGGAATCTTCACACGCTCCACAAAGTATCTCCCAGGCAGCCGGTGCACGACGGCCGATCGCGCCAAGTCGCCAAGTCACGTACTGTCCCCGGCCGTCGCCGCCGGATCCCGCACCGACACCCCGGCCGGCTGCCCCCCGTCGGCACCCGCCGGCACCCGCCGCGCCCCGTCGGCACCCACCGGCCACCACAGCGGAACGCAAGGACCGCACAGCGCCCGCCCCAGCGGCACCCGGGCCAGCAGGACGCGGAGTCACCAGGACACCAGGACACCAGGACACCCGGGACACCAGATCACCAGATCACCAAGACACCAGACCACCGGAACAGCACGACAGTAAGGCACGCGGAGCCCGGTCCCGGACCGGACCTACCCCCGCAGCTCGGCCGCCACCAGCTCGCCGACCTGCGCCGTGTTCAGAGCCGCTCCCTTGCGCAGATTGTCCCCGCACACGAACAGCTCCAGCGCCCGCGGATCGTCCAGCGAGCGCCGTACGCGCCCGACCCAGGTCGGATCCGTGCCGACGACATCGGCCGGGGTGGGGTACTCACCCTCGGCGGGGTCGTCGGTGAGGACGACGCCGGGGGCCGCGGCCAGGATCTCGTGCGCGCCGGCGACCGTGACCTCGTTCTCGAACCGGGCGTGCACGGTCAGCGAGTGGGTCGTGATCACCGGAACCCGCACACAGGTCGCGGTGACCGGCAGTTCCGGCAGCCCCAGGATCTTGCGGGACTCGTCACGGATCTTGAGCTCCTCGGAGGACCAGCCGTCCTCCTGGAGCGAGCCGGCCCAGGGCACAACATTGAGGGCGATCGGCGCCGGAAACGTCCCCAGGGTGTCCCCGACGGCCCGCCGCACATCACCGGGCGCGGTCCCCAGCTCCGTACCGGACACCGCGGACAGCTGCGCCCGCAAGGTATCGACGCCTGCTTTGCCCACCCCGGAAACGGCTTGGTACGAGGAGACGATCAGCTCGCTCAGCCCGTACTCGGCATGCAGCGCGCCCAGCGCGACGATCATCGAGAGCGTCGTGCAGTTCGGGTTGGCGATGATGCCGCGCGGGCGTACCCGGGCGGCATGCGCATTGACCTCGGGCACGACAAGGGGCACGTCCGGGTCCATCCGGAACGTGCCCGCGTTGTCGATGACGACCGCGCCTTTGGAGACCGCGACCGGTACCCACTGGGCGGAGACCTCGTCGGGGACGTCGAACATCGCGACGTCGATACCGTCGAAGGCCTCCTCGCTCAGCGCGACGACCTCGACCTCCGCGCCCCGCACGGTCAGCTTGCGGCCGGCCGAGCGGGGGGAGGCGATCAGCCGGATCTCGCCCCAGATGTCGGCCCGCTCGGACAGGATGCCCAAGAGGACCGAGCCGACGGCGCCGGTGGCACCGACGACGGCGAGCTGCGGCTTGGCGGCCGTACGGGCGTCCGCCCTCAGCGTGTCAGCGAGGGACGGACGGCCCGCCTCGGCCGGAATCATCGACCGGTGCCGCCATAGACCACGGCCTCGTCACTGTCGGTGTCGAGACCGAAGGCGGTGTGCACGGCGCAGACGGCCTCGTTGACGTCATCGGCACGGGTGACGACCGAGATGCGGATCTCGGAGGTCGAGATGAGCTCGATGTTCACGCCCGCGTTCGACAGCGCCTCGAAGAACGTCGCGGTGACGCCCGGGTTGGTCTTCATCCCCGCGCCGACCAGCGAGATCTTGGCGATCTGGTCGTCGTAGCGCAGCGAGTCGAAGCCGACCGCGGCACGGGTCTTCTCCAGGGCGGCGACGGCCTTGCGGCCCTCGGCCTTGGGCAGCGTGAAGGAGATGTCGGTCAGACCGGTCGACGCGGCCGACACGTTCTGCACGACCATGTCGATGTTGACCTCGGAGTCCGCGATCGCACGGAAGATGCGCGCGGCCTCGCCCGGCTTGTCCGGGACTCCGACGACCGTGACCTTCGCCTCGGAGGTGTCATGTGCGACGCCCGAGATGATTGCCTGCTCCATCGGCTGGTCCCCTTGCGGTTCGTTGCTGACCCAGGTGCCCCTCAGTCCCGAGAAGGACGAGCGGACATGGATCGGGATGTTGTAACGGCGTGCGTACTCGACGCAACGGTGCAGCAGCACCTTGGAGCCGGAGCTGGCCAGCTCCAGCATGTCCTCGAAGGAGATCCAGTCGATCTTCCGGGCCTTCTTCACGACCCGCGGGTCGGCGGTGAAGACACCGTCCACATCGGTGTAGATCTCACAGACGTCGGCGTCCAGGGCGGCCGCCAGCGCGACGGCGGTCGTGTCCGACCCACCGCGCCCCAGCGTCGTGATGTCCTTCTTGTCCTGGGACACACCCTGGAAGCCGGCGACGATGGCGATGTTGCCCTCGTCGACGGAGGTCTTGATCCGGCCCGGTGTGACGTCGATGATCCGTGCCTTGTTGTGCACGGAATCGGTGATGACACCGGCCTGGCTGCCCGTGAAGGACTGCGCCTCATGGCCGAGGTTTTTGATCGCCATCGCCAGCAGGGCCATGGAGATCCGCTCTCCGGCGGTCAGCAGCATGTCGAACTCGCGCCCCGACGGGATCGGGGACACTTCCTGCGCGAGATCGATCAGCTCGTCCGTCGTGTCGCCCATCGCCGAAACCACCACGACAACCTGGTTGCCGTTCTTCTTGGCTTCGACGACTCGCTTGGCAACGCGCTTGATGCCCTCGGCATCCGCAACGGATGAGCCGCCGTACTTCTGCACGACAAGGCCCACGTGCGCTCCTCGCAACTGTCTCTTCGGGAGTTTCCTCCCGGACCCCCGGAAATGGGGGTACTGCGGTCGGCTCAGTCTAACGAGCAAGCGGAGTCCGCCCTGCTAATACCACATCGTGAGACATGAGACTCACTGACTGATCACGGCTGTCTCAGCGTGATCACCTGACTCGTGAGTGCCACGTCCCGCGGCGGATCCACAAGGCGCACCGTTGCGCCCGCTCGGCGAGCACATGCCCGCTCCAGGCCGGTACACACGGAAACGTAACCCAGGTCACAGGGTCCGGCCATGGCGAGCGCGCCCGCGCTCAGCTCCCCCGCAGCCCCAGCGGCCCGGCGATCTCGGCCGCCATGACCTTCCCGGCCTCCTCGGCAAGCCGCTCCTCGTCGGCGCTGACGGCGCTGTCCGTGTCCAGGCCGTCCAGCTCGTCCAGCGGCTGGTCGAGGCGTACGTGGGCGACCAGCGACTGCAGCGCGCGCAGGGCGGCCGAGGCGGTCGGTCCCCAGTTGGAGAGGTAGGAGAACTGCCACCACCACAGGGCTTCGCTGATCCGGCCGGCGCGGTAGTGCGCCAGGCCGTGCCGCAGATCGGTGATGATGTCGGCCAGGTCGTCGGAGATCCGGCTGGCGACCGGCTCGCTGCGCGGCACGTACGGGTCGAAGACCTCGGAGTAGACGTCCACCGGGTCGAGCAGGGTCGCGAAGCGCTCGCGCAGCTCGTCGACGTCCGGCTCCGGGCCGGTGTCCGGCTCGTACCGCTCGTCGGGGACGAAGTCCTCGTGAGCGCCCAGACGGCCGCCGGTGAGCAGCAGCTGGGAGACCTCCAGCAGCAGGAAGGGCACCGCGCTGTCCGGCTCGTCGCCCTTGGCGACTTCCGTCACGGCGACGATGAAGCTCTCGATCGAATCGGAGATCGATACGGCGAAGTCGTCCGGGTCCTGTGTCGCGTTGTGCAGCGTGGCATCAGACATCGAGAAGTCTCCTCCCTTCGAAGGCCCGCCCGAGCGTGACCTCGTCCGCGTACTCCAGATCGCCGCCGACCGGCAGTCCGCTCGCCAGTCGCGTCACTCTCAGGCCCATGGGTTTGATCATGCGGGCCAGATACGTGGCCGTGGCCTCGCCCTCCAGATTCGGGTCGGTGGCCAGAATCAGCTCGGTGACGGTGCCGTCCGCGAGCCTGGCCAGCAGTTCCCTGATCCGCAGGTCGTCGGGGCCCACGCCCTCGATCGGGCTGATCGCCCCACCGAGGACGTGGTAGCGACCGCGGAACTCGCGGGTCCGCTCGATCGCCACGACGTCCTTGGGCTCCTCCACGACGCAGATGACCGCCGGATCGCGCCTCGGGTCCAGGCAGACCCGGCACTGCTCCTCCTGCGCCACATTGCCGCAGGTACCGCAGAACCGGACCTTTGCCTTGACCTCCATCAGCGCGTTCGCGAGCCGGCGGACATCAGTCGGCTCGGCCTGAAGAATGTGGAAGGCGATCCGCTGCGCGCTCTTGGGACCGACGCCGGGCAGCCTGCCCAACTCGTCGATCAGGTCCTGGACCACGCCTTCATACACGGAACGTCTTCTTTCTCTTCTGCCGTGCTGCGTACGCTAGTTGGCTACTCCTCAGAAGGGGAGACCGGGGATTCCGCCACCGCCCAGACCCTGGGCGAGCGGACCGAGCTTCTGCTGCTGCAGCTGCTGGGCGCTGGCGTTGGCGTCCCGGACCGCCGCCAGCACGAGGTCGGCGATCGTCTCGGCCGTCTCCTCCGCGGATTCGGTGTCGACCGCCTTGGGGTCGATGACCAGGCCCTGGAGCTCTCCCGAGCCGGTCACCGTCGCCTTGACCAGACCGCCGCCCGCGGAACCCTCGACGGGTGTCTCCGCCAGTTCCTGCTGGGCTGCCGCGAGGTCCTGCTGCATCTTCTGAGCCTGCTGAAGCAGCTGCTGCATATTGGGCTGACCACCGGGGATCACGACGTGACTCCTGCCATACGACAACGATTGGTGCGGTAGCCCGAGCCTACGTGTTTCACGGGCCCCGCGCCCTACGCCGTAGGGAGGAGCGCAGGTGTACGCCCGGCGTACGCCCGGTTACCCGTTTTCGCCCCGCCCGGCCCGCCTACGCGGTGCCGTGCGGCGCCTACTCGTTGTTGAACTCCTCCAGCACCGTCGCGCCGAGTTCGCGCACGATCAGGTCGTGTCCGCTGAGCGCGGAGTCGACGAGATCGGGGTCGTCCTCGGCCGGCATGTCGTACTCGATCGACATCGGCGGGGGCTCCGGCGAGCTGTACGAGGGCTCCGCCGCGGGCGCGCCCTGCCCACCGCCCGCGGACGACGGGGCGGACACCGCCTCCCGTGCCCTCCGCGCAGCCTGGCTTCCGCCACCGCCACCGCCACCACTGCCGCCTCCGTCCGGCCCGTACTGGCCGCCGGAGGACGGCGGCGCCGCCGGGCCGCTCTGCTGGGGCGGGGGCTGCGGCGCGCCCTGCTGCGGTGCGGCGGGCGCGCCGCCGCCGAAGCCACCGCCCCCTCCGCGGGGAGCACCGCCGGCCGGCGGACCGGCGCCGCCCGACGGGTCGACGATCGCCTCGACCCGCCACTGCACCTGGAACCGCTCGGCGAGCACGTCCTTGAGGACGTCCTCGCTTCCGCCGTTGGCGAAGCTGTCGCGGGCGCCGGCATTGGGGAAACCGATCTGGAGCGTGGTGCCGTCGAAGCCGGAGACCTGGGCGTTCTGGCTCAGCAGGATCCAGGTGAAACGACGGCGGTCCTTCACCGCTTCCAGGATGTCCGGCCACATCTGCCGCACCTGGGCGGCACCCTGTGCCGCCCCTGGGGCCGCACCGGCCGTCGGCGGCTGCTGGGACCCGGGCGCGGCACCGGCCGGGGATCCGGACGCGGCGGGCGGTGTGGCCGACGGTCCGGCCGCGGCGGGCGGCGCGGTGGGCGCTCCGCCCTGCGGCGCCTGGCCGCCCTGCCCCGGCGCCACGGCCGTGGGCCAGCCACCGGGCTGCCGTCCGGCACCAGCGCCATTGCCGCCCGCAGGGGCTCCACCGGTGCCGCTGCCCGTGCTTCCGGGCCAGGCGCCGGGCCTCGGCGCGGCCGCCGCCTCACGACCGCCGCCCTCGACACCCTGCGAAGCATCCGCCGGACCGCCCTGAGGCGCCCACGCGCCACCGCCGTCGCCCCGCTGCTGCTCCCCGCCGGACACGGCCACCGGCCCACCAGGAGCCCCTGCACCGGCGCCCGGCGCAGCCGGAGCGGGAGCCGCCGGGGCAGCGGGAGCCGGGGCGGCGGGAGCCCCCGCACCGCCGCCCGCCGTGCCCCGCACCGCGGCACGCGCGGCGGCCGGCCCGGACGGTCCCGCGGGCATCGCCGGATGAGCCTCCGGCCCCGGCACATAGCCGGCCGCGGGCCCGCCACCGGACGCCACCACGGGCGACGGCCCGGCCCCGAGGTCTCCCCCGGCGCCCGCACCGCCGCTCATGCCGCCGGCCCCGCCCAGCAGCGCCGCGCCCGCGCCACGCTCCAGACGGTCGAGCCGCGCCTGCACCGACCGCTCGTCGTCGTACGCCGCGGGCAGCAGCACCCGGGCACAGATCAGCTCCAGCTGCAGCCGCGGCGAGGTCGCCCCGCGCATCTCCGTCAGGCCCGTATTGACGAGGTCGGCGGCCCGGCTCAGCTCGGCCGCCCCGAAGACGGACGCCTGGGCCGTCATCCGCTCCACGACATCCGCGGGGGCATCGATCAGCCCCTTCTCCCCCGCGTCCGGCACGGCCGCCAGGATCACCAGATCCCGCAGCCGCTCCAGCAGATCCGCGACGAAGCGCCGTGGATCGTTGCCGCCCTCGATGACCCGCTCCACGACCTCGAAGGCCGCCGCTCCGTCCCCGGCGGCGAACGCCTCCACGATCGAATCCAGCAGCGACCCGTCGGTGTACCCGAGCAACGCCGTCGCCATGGCATATGTCACACCGTCCGCCCCGGCACCGGCGAGCAGCTGGTCCATCACGGACATCGAGTCACGCACCGAACCGGCTCCGGCCCGCACCACCAGCGGCAGCACCCCGTCCTCGACCGGGATGTCCTCCCGCCCGCACACCTCTCCCAGGTACTCCCGCAGCGTGCCCGGCGGCACCAGCCGGAAGGGGTAGTGATGCGTACGCGACCGGATCGTCCCGATGACCTTCTCGGGCTCGGTCGTCGCGAAGATGAACTTCAGATGCTCCGGCGGCTCCTCGACGACCTTCAGCAGGGCGTTGAAGCCCGCCGAGGTCACCATGTGCGCCTCGTCGATGATGTAGATCTTGTAGCGGCTGCTGGCGGGCCCGAAGAACGCCTTCTCCCGCAGCTCACGGGCGTCGTCCACGCCACCGTGCGACGCCGCGTCGATCTCGATCACATCGATGGAGCCCCGGCCGTTCCTGGCCAGGTCCACACACGACTGGCACGTCCCACAGGGTGTGGGGGTGGGACCTTCCTCACAGTTGAGGCAGCGCGCCAGGATCCGCGCACTGGTCGTCTTGCCGCAGCCGCGCGGGCCACTGAACAAATAGGCGTGGTTGACCCGGTTGTTCCGCAGAGCCTGCTGCAGCGGGTCGGTCACGTGCTCTTGCCCGATGACCTCGGCGAAGGTCTCGGGCCGGTAGCGGCGGTACAGCGCAAGGGACGACACGCATACGACGATATCGGGCCGCACTGACAACCGACCGGCCCGCAAACGCAAGCGCCCCCCACGCACCCGCCAGAGCCGACCTACCCTTGCTGCCTTCCGGCCCTGGGGGAGTTCAGTCAGATAGCGCCACGTGAGGGGCTGCGCACCACAGTAGCGGATCCCCCACCCAAGAAACGACCCGGACCCTCACCCCCGACCCACTTCACTCCCCCTCCGACCCCCGCCCCCGGATCATGTTCGCGAGCACTCCCCAACGTCTTGTATTGTTTGCGGCGGAGGATTCGCCTAGTGGCCTAGGGCGCACGCTTGGAAAGCGTGTTGGGGGCAACCCCTCACGAGTTCGAATCTCGTATCCTCCGCCATTGCTCTCACCGGGCAATACGTCGAAGGGCCCCACCGCTTGCGGTGGGGCCCTTCGACGTTGTCTCAGCCCTCGTTGTCCTGGCCTTTGGCCACAAGAGCTGTTTCCGGGGTTCCCCAGATCGCTGCGCCGATCTTCCGGGCCGACGTCGTGGGCGGTGACGATGTGGCGGCTGTGCGCACACATGAGACCGATGGGCCCGACCCCATGTCGGGCCCATCGGTCGTTTTGCTTCACGGAACGCCCTCGGCGGATTTCAGCGGCACAGGGCGGTGTCCACAGCGCGTTCGAGATTCCTCCGGCCCGCCTCGTCGGTGAGCTGCATGGTGACCGCGACGTTGGTGGCGCGGCCGTCGTCGGTGGCGCCGCCCCGGGTCTCGTACCCCGGGAAGCTGCCGCCGTGGCCCCAGGAGAGGCCGCCGCACGGCAGCGGCCTGCTGACGAGTCCGAGTCCGTAGCGGGCGCCGGGGCCGAAGGTCGCTTCGGCGGGGACGGTGGAGCGCATCTGGGCGAGCTGGGCCGAGGGCAGGAGGCGGCCGGCCAGGAGTGCGCTGAAGAAGCGGTTGAGGTCGGAGCCGGTGGAGACCATCTGGCCTGCCGCCCAGCCCCAGGAGGGGTCGGTCTCCGTGATGTCGCGCAGCGGCACGTCCGCCGATTCCCGGTAGTAGCCGTGGGGGTGAAGCTCCCGAATGCTCGCGTCACCGGGGGCGGGGAAGTAGGTGTGGCGCAGCCCGGCGCGTCGGACGACGCGCCGGTCGATCTCCTCGGCGAGGGGGCGGCGGGTGACCTTCTGGACGATCAGGCCGGCGAGCACGTAGTTGGTGTTGCTGTACTTCCAACTCGTCCCGGGGGCGAAGTCGGCCGGGTGCTGGAGGGCTGTGGCGAGCAGTTCGCGGGGGGTGTAGTACCGGACGTCGTCCCCGAGGTGGTTGCTGTAGTTGGGGAGTCCGCTGGTCTGCTGGAGGAGCTGGCGGACGGTGATGCGGCGCCCGTCGATCCCCTTTCCGCGGATGAGGCCGGGCAGGTAGCTGTCGACGGAGGCGTCCAGGTCCACCCTCCGCTCCGCGACGAGTTGGAGGACAACGACCGCGACGAAGGTCTTGGTGTTGCTGCCGATCCGTACCTGGCCGTCCCTGGGCACCTTCGAGCCGGTGGTCAGGTCGCCCACTCCTGCGGTGTAGCTGCGGATGCGGCCGTCACGGTCCTGGACGCTCGCCAGCGCGGCGGGCATCCCGTCGTCGCGCACCAGCGCGTTCAGGGCCTGCTGGACCGCGTCCGGCCTGGCGGCGGCAGCAGCGGAGGCGGCGGAATCGGAGGCGGCGGGCGGGGCGAGGGCGCCCAGTGTCATGACGCCGATGGCCACCGCGGCCGTGGCGGGCAGGGCACGTCGCCGCGTGCCCTGCTGCCGGCCCGGCGAGCGAAGCCCTTGCCGTGTCTGTCCACGCATGAGTCAACTCCTGAGGAATCGTTGGACCGTTGTTCGGGTTGCCGGGTTGCCGGGTGCGTGATTCAGCCGCACAGGGCCCTGTCCACGGCGTCCTTCACGTGCTGCGTGGCTGCCTTGTCCGTCGGGATGCTGGTGACCGCGACGTTGGCGGCGCGGCCGTCGTCGGTGACACCACCCCGGGTCTCGTACCCCGCGATGTCGCCGCCGTGGCCCCAGTAGACGCCGCCGCACGACAGCGGCCTGCTCGTGAGCCCCAGCCCGTAGCGGAGGCCGGAGGTCCCGGCGGGGACGGTCGTGCGCATCTCGGCGAGCTGGGCCGCCGGAAGGAGGCGGCCGGCGAGGAGCGCGGTGAAGAAGCGGTTGAGGTCGGAGTTGGTGGAGATCAACTGGCCTGCGGCCCAGCCCCAGGAGGGGTCCAGCTCCGTGAAGTCGCGCAGCGGTGTGTTCGCAGGGTTGCGATGGTAGCCGTGGGGGTGCGGCTCTCGGATGGTCATCTCGCCGGGGGTGGGGAAGTAGGTGTGGCGCAGCCCGATGCGCTTGATGATGCGCCGGTCCATCTCCTCGGCGAGGGGGCGGCCGGTGACCTTCTGGACGATCAGGCCGGCCAGGACGTAGTTGGTGTTGCTGTACCCCCACGTCGTCCCCGGAGCCGCGTCGGCCTTGTACCGGAGGGCGATGTCGAGCAGCTCGCGGGGCTCGAGGTACCGGTTCCTGATCTCGTCGTCGTCGACGTGGATGCCGTACTCGGGGAGTCCGCTGGTGTGCTGGAGGAGCTGGCGGACGGTGATGCGGCGCCCGTCGATCCCCGTTCCGCGGACGAGGCCGGGCAGGTAGGTGTCGACGGTGGCGTCGAGGCCGATCTTCCCTTCGCCGACCAGCTGCAGGACCACGACCGCCGTGAACGCCTTGGTGTTGCTGCCGATCCGTACCTGGCCGTCCCTGGGCACCTTCGAGCCGGTGGTCAGGTCGCCCACTCCTGCGGTGTAGCTGCGGATGCGGCCGTCACGGTCCTGGACGCTCGCCAGCGCGGCGGGCATCCCGTCGTCGCGCACCAGCGCGTTCAGGGCGTTCTGGACGGCGTCCGGCCTGGCGGCGGCAGCAGCGGAGGCGGCGGGCGGGGCGAGGGCCCCCAGTGTCATGACGCCGATGGCCACCGCGGCCGCGGCCGACACGGCTCGTCGCCGTCTGCCGCCCTGCTGCCGGGTCGAGGAACGAAGGCCCTGCCGGGTCTGAGCACGCATAAGTCAACTCCTGGGGAATCGTTTGGTCGAGGCACGATCCTGGTTTCCAGGG
Source organism: Streptomyces sp. NPDC048637 (assembly GCF_040650675.1). Classification (NCBI taxonomy): domain Bacteria; kingdom Bacillati; phylum Actinomycetota; class Actinomycetes; order Kitasatosporales; family Streptomycetaceae; genus Streptomyces; species Streptomyces sp. NPDC048637. The sequence goes on along the minus strand of NZ_JBEZHQ010000002.1, from coordinate 349,929 downwards.
CCCGCTGACCGCATCGCGGGAAGGCGGGAGAAATCGCTCCCCCGATCGGGGGAGGCTGCCGGGGGGCTGCCCGGCGATACTGGCGCCCATGATCAGGGGAATTCGGCCGCTGCTGCGCGGCTCCACGTATGCGGGTGTGCTGTTCGCCTCTTGCGGCGCGCTGGCGAGCCTTCCGCTGCTGCCTTTCGCCCTGTTACCGGCGCTGTCGTGGCGATCCGCTTCCGAGAGCGTGCAGATCGTCCTGGTCCTGCTGGTCTGGGCGGTACTGGTCGGCGTGGTCGGCCTGGCGCGCCCCGTACGACGGGCGCTGGTCGTGTCGGCCCGCCGGCTGCTGCGGGTGCCGCTGCCGAATCCGGTGGCCGGTCGCCGGCCCTCCGGTTCACTCGGCCTCGACCGCTGGCGGACCCCGCTCTGGCTGGTGCTGCACGTGGCCGTCGGTTGGACGGGGGCGCTGGCGAGCGGGGTGCTGTTCATCATGGGCCTCTCCCTGCCGGGGAACTGGCTCGGCGCCGAGGCGCGGGCGAGTCTGTTCGGCACGTCGGTCCGGGTGTCGGGCGGGTGGAGCTGGGTGGTGGCGGCCGTGTGCCTCCTGCTGGCGGTAGCCATCTGCGTACTGGTGACAAAGGCCCTGCGGTGGGCGGCGCCACGGCTGCTGGGGCCGTCGGCGGCCGAACGGCTCGCGCTGGCCGCCGAGCGGGAACAGCTGCTGGCCGAACGCAACCGGATTGCCCACGAGTTGCACGACTCGATCGGGCACACGCTGACGGCGGCCACCATCCAGGCGGCGGTGGCGGGCGAGGCGCTCTCCGCCGACCCGGCGACGGCGCGGGCCGCCATGCGCAGCATCGAGGAGTCGACGCGGGCCGCGCTGAAGGACCTGGACTACGTGCTCGGAGTGCTGCGCGAGGAACAGTCGGGGACGGCGCCGACCCGGACCCTGGCCGACCTCCCCGAGCTGCTGGACCGCCTGCGGCACGCGGGCGCGGTGGTGGAACCGGAGCTGTCGGGCGACCTGGCGCAGGTGCAGGGGGCGCTCTCCCGGGCGGCGTACCGGATCCTCCAGGAGGGACTGACGAACGCGCTGCGCCACGGGGCGGGCGGCCCGATCGTGGCCCGGGTGGCGGCCGGGCCGGACGGACTGGATCTCACGGTGGTCAACCGGATCGGGGTACGGACAGGCCCGGGCCCGGGGGCCTTCCCGACCTCCGGCCACGGTCTGCCCGGACTGGCCGAGCGCGTCCGGCTGCTGCACGGTGAGTTCCAGGCCGGCCCGGACGGGACGCAGCACTGGCGGCTGGCCGTCCGGCTGCCGGCACGGGCGTCGGCGTGAATGGATCCGACGCGGGCGAAGGCATTGCCCTCCGGCTGCCGGTACGGGTCTCGGCGTGAGTGGATCCGACGCGGGCGAAGGCATGCCCCTTCCCCCCGTCACCAGCCCCGCCGTCACCCTCCTGATCGCGGACGACGATGAGGTGACCCGCAGCGGCCTGCGCATGCTGCTCGCCGCACAGCCGGGCATCACGGTGGTCGGCGAGGCCGCCGACGGCGTCGAGGCGGTCGAACGGGCGCAGAGCCTGCGGCCGGACGTGGTCCTGATGGATGTACGGATGCCGCGTCGCAACGGGATCGAGGCCACCCGCCAACTGCTGGCCGAAGCGGCCGACCCGCCGAAGGTCGTGGTGATCACCACCTTCGAGAACGACGGCTACGTCACCGCCGCCCTCAGCGCGGGCGCCAGCGGCTTCGTCCTCAAGCGCCTCCCGGTCCGTCAGATCGCCGAGGCGGTCCGGGTGGTGGCGGCGGGCGAAGCGGTCCTCTTCCCGGCCGCACTGGGCCGCATGGTCGCCGCCCGCCCGCTGGGCTCCGCCGAGGCCCTGCCGCACGCCGCCCTGACCGGCCGGGAGGAGGAGGCGCTGCGCCTGATGGCCACCGGGCTCTCCAATCCGGAGATCGCGGAGTCCCTCACGGTGAGCCTGGAGACGGTCAAGACCCACGTCGGAAACGTGCTGACCAAGCTCGGCGCGCAGAACCGGACCCATGCGGTGGTGATCGCGTACGAGTCCGGCCTGGTGGTCCCGGGCTTCGCCGGCTGACCGGCTTCCGCCCCGCTGCGCGGTCGCCCGCAGGCTGCTCAGTACCGGCCGCGACGTCACTCCACAGCTACTCGTATCCTCCGCCCGGCCTCACCGGGCTGAACGAAGGCCCCTGGAATCCGCCAAACCGGCCGGGGCCTTCGTCGTGCTCCGTCTCGGTCGATGCCGAGTGGGCTGCTGCCGGCGCTGTCGGGGGCGCCCCCGCTCTCGTCCGTCTGCCCGCCCCGGAGGGCGTGGCCGTACGTCTGTGCGTGGCCGGCTCTACGCCTGACGGAGTCGGGCGATGATGCCGTCGATGTCGCGGATGGCCATCTCGGGGCGGACGAAGTGTCCGCCGGGCTCCTCGTGCCACTCGTGCGGGATGCCGGCCTGGTCGAGGCCGGCTCGGAACTCCCGCTGGCCGGCGAGCACCTCGGTCTCGTTGAGCAGGTCGAACGGGTCAACCGGGTTGGGACTGGTGCCGGCGACCATGAAGACCCGCTTGTTGCGGTAGCTCTCGATGTGCTCCATGGGGTTGTCGGCGCTGACCCTGGCCTCGTCGAACGGCTCGCCGTAGATCGTGCCGCCGCCCAGGTCCAGGGCCGCGGAGGACACGTTGGCCCAATGGGCGACCGCGTTGAGGTCGCGGCGCAGGCTGGGCGGGCCGGAGTGGGCGCTCACCGAGGCGAAGTGGCCGTAGTACTTGGCTGCGTACTTCAGCGCGCCGAAGCCACCCATCGAGAACCCGCCGACGGCGCGGCCGTCGTACTCGGCGTACGTCCGGAAGTTCGCGTCGGTCCACCGGAGCAACTGGTCGATATGGAAGGTCTCCCAATTCCGGGGGCCGGTATGGGAGTTGACTGGGTTGGAGTACCAGCCTGCGTGTCCGCCGTCGGGCATCACGACGATGATCGGCTTGCCGGCGGTCCAGGCGCGGATGCCCAGCACGTCCCAGGTCCTGAAGTCCTGGTCGGTACCGCCGCCGTGGAACAGGTAGAGGACGGGGTAGGTGCGGCCGCTGGTGTGGTAGTCGTCAGGGAGCAGGACGTTGACGGCGGGGTCCCATTCGACCGCGTCGGTCGCGAACCGGTAGTACCACATGCGGGGGTCGGCCTCGTTGCGGTCCTTGATGGTCAGCCCGAAGCCGTCGTCGGCCGCACTGGCCGGCGACGCCGTCGCAAGGACGCCTGCGCCGCCAAGAGCCATCGCCGCGGAGATACCGCCGACGGCCTTCAGAACACTCCTGCGGGTGGAGAGGTGCTCGTTCAATCTGACCTCCTGGTAGGGAAGTTGCACGAACGGATCGCTTGCTGCGGAACACTCGGGTACGTCATGGTGAGTTCCCCCGTGGCGGGTGCCGTGGAGCCGGCCGAGCCCGCGCCCGGTGCCTTCCCTCTCTCGCCGTTCCCTTGCTTCCCAGCGGTTCTCGGTGGTGACTTGCCAACCCTTGCGGAAGGCGCTGAAATGCCGATGAAATCTCGATGATGCGGGGGAGCGGAGGCTTCGGGATGGACGGGGGATCGCATCAGCGGCTTCGGATCGCGGTGCTCGGGCCGGTGCGGGCCTGGCGTGACGGGACGCCGCTGGACCTGGGGCCGGTTCGGCGGCAGGCGGTGCTGGCCGCGCTGGTGCTGCGTCCGGGCCCGCTGGTCAGCCAGGAGCAGCTGCTCGCCGGCGTGTGGGGTGGACAGCCGCCGAGGTCCGGTCGCCGGGTACTGCCGAGCTACGTCTACCCGCTGCGGAAGGCGCTCGACGCGGAGGGCGCCGGACGGACAGGGTCGGTGATCCGCAGTGGCCGGGGCGGGTACAGCCTCGTCGGCGACGGAGTGCGGCTCGATGTGGCGGAGCTGGCCGAGCAGGTCGGTGAGGCACAGCGCGCGAGGGCATCCGGTGACCTGGCCACCGCAATGGACCGGTTCACCGAGGCGCTCACCCTGTTTCGAGGCGAGCCCCTGGCCGGGCTGCCGGGGCCGTTCGCGCAGGGCGAGCGGCAGCGGCTGTCGCAGCGCCAGCGCACGCTTCAGCGGGAGAGGCTTGAGTGTCTGGTTCTTCTCGGCCGGTCCGCCGATGCCCTGGACGACCTCGCCGCTGTGTCCGCTCTGCCCGAGTCCGATCCGTACGACGAGTCGCTGACAGCGCTGAGGATGCGTGCCCTGTACGGCATCGGACGCCAAGTGGCCGCGCTGAGCGCCTATGAGGACATGCGCGAGCGGCTGCGCGACCAGCTCGGGGTCGACCCCGGCGAGGAACTCCGTCGGGTGCACCAGGCGGTGCTGCGCCGGGATGGCGAGCAGCTCCTCGGTCCGGCGGTGGCGCGCTCTGCCGCTCCGCCGGACCGGCCCCGGCCCCGCCGCGCGGTCAACGAACTGCCGGGCGACACCGGCCGCCTCATCGGGCGGGAGCCCGAACTGGCGCTGCTGACCGCGTCCTCGCCGCCCGAATCCGTGTCGATCGTGGCGGTGGACGGCACGGCCGGCGTCGGCAAGACCGCGCTCGTCGTCCACGCGGCAGGTGCGCTGCGCGTCCACTACCCGGACGGCTGCCTGTTCGTGGACCTGCGCGCGCACAGCACGGAACGGCAGAGGCAACCGCCGCAGCGAGTGCTGCGGCGGTTGCTGCGCTCGGTCGGCGCAGCCGACAGCGAGATGCCTGACGACCTCGACGAACTCACCGCGGCCTGGCGGGCCGCAACCAGCTCGCTGCGGCTGCTCCTCGTGCTCGACGATGTGCTGAGCGCGCAGCAGATACGGCCGCTGGTGCCCGCCGGGCCGGGCAGCATGGTGCTGGTGGCCGGCCGGCGGCAGCTGGCCGGACTGGACACCGATCGACGAGTCACGCTGGAGCCCCTGGAGACAGGCGATGGGCTGTCCCTGCTCCGGCACATCGTCGGGGAGGAGCGCGCGGACCGGGAGCCGGAGGCGACGCGTGAGCTGGTCCGGCTGTGCGACGGGCTGCCGCTGGCGCTGCGCATTGCTGGGGCACGGCTGCAGACCCGCCCTGCCTGGACGCTGGCGTACCTGGTGGACCGGATGGCGGGCGACGAGCGCCGCCTCGGCGAGCTGAGTGCCGGGGATCGCAGCGTGGAGGCGGCCTTCCGGCTGTCGTACGACCAGCTCGCGCCGGCGCAGCAGCGCGGATTCCGTACCCTGGGCCTGTCGCCGACGGTCGAGTTCAACCCGCTGACATCAGCGGCCATGCTGGGTTGCTCGTCCCGCGACGCCGAGCAGACCCTGGAAAGCCTGGTCGACGCGAGTCTGCTGCAGCAGACTCGTCCGGGCCGCTACCGCTTGCACGACCTGGTTCGGGTGCACGCGCGGCGGCTCGCGGAAGCCGCCCCCGCCGAAGCCGGCGCGGCCCGTACAGCCGTACTCCGCCTCTATCTGGACGCGGGCCGGATCACCAGCGACTGGGGCCAAGGCGGTTTCCCCACCGGGCCGCAACCCGCCGGAGCGCCGTTCGCGGACTGGAAGGACGCCGGCGGCTGGCTGGACGCGGCGAGCGGAGAGCTCGTCGACGTCGTCGGGCACGCCGCAGCGCTCGGCGAGGCCGACTACGCGTGCTGGATCGCCGAGGCCCTGAGCGACTACTTCGTACGCCGGGGCCGTTACCACGAGTGCCGAACAGCCCTGGAGATCGCGCTCGCGCACGCGGACGAGGCCACCGACCGGCGGATGGCCCCCGCACTGCGGAACTGCATGGGCATCACCGACATCTATCAGGGCCGCATCCTCCAAGGGCACGCCTGGTTCACCGAGGCGCTTCACCTCAGCCGCCACCGCGCGGACCGGCGCGAAGAGGCGCGGGCCCTGGCCGGGCTGGGGGCCGCCGACCTGAATTCGGGCCGGGCCGAGCGGGCAATTCCCCGTCTCACCGAGGCAGTTGAGCTGGCTCAGCGGCTCGACGACCACTGGCTCGCCGCGATGGGGCTCTGCGTACTCGGCGCCGTCCACCACAGCCAGAGGCGATGCGAGGAGGCGTTGGCCTGCTTCGCCGCCGCCCGCGCCCACGCCGAGACGAACGGCAGACCTCGCATGATCAGCATGGCCTCGGGCAACGCCGCCGGCGTCCACCTCGACCTCGGCCAGTACGCTGAGGCCAAGATCCTTTACCGCCAAGCGGCGGACCTGGCTCAGCAGGTCGGGGACGTACTCATGCACGCGATCGTCCTGACCCGGCTGGGCACGGCAGAGCATGGAGAGGGAAACCTGAGCGCCGCGGCGGCCCTCCACCACCAGGCTCTCTCCCAGCACCGGACGCTGTCCCCACTCACTGAACCCCACTGCGACCGGCTGGAGATGGACATCCGTTACCGGCTGGGCCGCACCTACTCCGCGGCAGGCCGCGTCGCCGAGGCACGAGAACAGTTCCGGACCGCGCTCGCCCTGCCCGGAGCCGACGAGCACCCTGAGGAGCGCGCGCTGGCGATCGCGGGACTCAAGGAGTGCAAAGACTGCTAGCCAGTAGGTCGGCGTGGATGCGGCGTCGCCACCATGCAGACCGCGCCTCTGATCCACCCGGGCTCCGGAGGGCGTGAGCGAGTCACCCGACCCACGTCACCACTGCGCCTCGATACCCCGCTGACCAGCGGCAACCAACGGAACTCGTGGGACGCACGCCACATACATTGGCCGCCACTGTGAGCCGCGGGTAGCGGGTGGCGGGTGGCGGGTGGCGCCCGAACGGATAGCAACGCCAGTCGGGTTGACTGTCACTCTGCTGCGGTGCGGAAGTCTCCGAGGGCGGCGTCGAGGAGGCCGAAGACGTGTGCCGCCTCTGATGCCAGAGTGGCCGCGATCCGGTCGTTGGCGTGTCCGGCCAGCGTGAGTTCCTGGATGCGCTGGAACAGCAGGCGGTGGGCGGCCGCGAGGAGGGCCGCGGCAGCTCGGGGGGCGATGGCCGGAGTTGCGGCCGGAGCGATGTCGGCGAGGGCCGCGGCGAGGGCTTCTTCTCGCTGGTCGTGGAGGTCACGCAGGCGGGCGGCAAGGGTGGGGCTGTCAGCGACCATGCGGGCGAAGTCGGGGCCGGCGAAGCCCGCGACGGGGCTGTGCTCCTCAAGGGCGGTGCCGAACTCCCGCCGCAGGGCGGCGATCGGCGACTCGTCATCGGCCCGGTCGGCGACGGCGCGGGCCAGGCTCGCGGTGAACTCCTCATGGTGATCGAGGGCCAGGTCCTCCTTGCGCGGGAAGTAGTTGGTGACCGTCTTCTTGGCGACCCGGGCTGCGGTGGCGATCTCGGCGATGGTCGTCTGCTCGAAACCCTGCTCGATGAAGAGCCTGGTGGCGTGGTCGGAGATCAGCTGCCTGGTCTCCTGCTTCTTGGACTCGCGGAGCCCCAGCGTCTCGATACCCATGAGGCAATCTTACATCCGTAGCAAAAATAGGCTTGACCAACTTAATGCACCCTGGGTAAAGTTACGTCCGTCGTAAGATTCGCCGGGGGAACGCGTATGCGAAAGCTCGATACGGCCAAGCTCGTCACCGCCCAGAGCACCGGCCCCACACCGGCCCCCGGCGACTGACCCTCGGCCTGACAGCCGACCAGCCCCGCCGCGCCCAGCCGCCACGCATCCGCCGAGGAGCCGCCATGAACGTCTCTGCCTCCACCCTCTCCCTGACCGTCGCCGACGTGGACGCCTCGCGCGACTTCCTCACCACCCACCTCGGCTACCAGGTGGCCATGGCCGACGACGGCTTCGCCTCCCTCACCCGTGAGGACGCCGCCATCGACATCGTTCTGCTCCGCCGGGGCGCCGAGATCCTTCCGGCCGACCAGCGCGATAAGCAGGCCGGCGGCCTGATCCTGGCACTGACGGTCACCGACCTCGATGCGGAAGAAGCACGCCTGCGAGGCGAAGGTGCCCGGATCACCATGCCCCTGCGCGAAGAGCCCTGGGGCGAGCGCCTCTTCCAGATGACCGACCCCAACGGCGTTGTGATCCAGCTCGTCGAATGGGCCCACCCCTCCCGCCCCACGGACGACGAGTACACACCGCGCTCCTGACGCCCCTCGCCCGGAACGTCCCCGGCGTCTCGATGAGATCGGGGGCTGGATCTTCCCGCCGGGCCGGCCGGAAGGCGAGCCAGTCGGAATGCCGAACCTTTCGGGATGGCAGACCTGACTGACCTGACTGGCCCGGCCGTCTTCTCATTCGCCCCGTACGGGGTGCTATCGCCCGGACGCCTTTCACGAAAGGCCACAGGGTGTGACAACGGTGGCCATCCGTGCCGAATCGGGGTGCTCAACCGGTGGTGGCGAAGGGATGTTCAACTGCACACCCGGCGTCACGCCAACTCCCGCTTCGGGCAGGGGAATCACGGCAACGCCGGACCATTCTCACGGAAGAAAGGAAGCTGACGAAATGCGGCGCACTGGGCGCTAGAAACCAGGCGGTAGCTCATGATGCCGAGTGGTTACCGAATCGCAGGCATGAGCATGGTTTCGCGCACTCGACCCAGGAAATCAGGAAGCCATGAACAATGCCCACGAACCCATGCCCACGAACAACTCCTATGACGGCTATGGCGCTTATGACCGCAACCGGTCCGGTGTCGGCGCAAATCGGGCTGCGCTGATCATTCACACGATCGCGGATGTGGCAGCCGGCTTCCTTGGCCTGTGGATCTTGCTGTACCTGCTCGAAGCGAACCAGGGAAATGTCTTCGTCGAATTCGTGCACGGAGTGGCCGACTCGCTCGCGTGGTGGTCGCAGGACATCTTCACCATGGACAGCGAAGGTGTGCGGGTTTTCCTCAATTACGGTCTGCCTGCGGGGCTTTACCTGCTGCTGGGCCATGGGATCGCTGCGCGGGTTCGTCGCGTCTGACCGAATTCCGCGCCGGGATGGGTTTGCGGGGTCCGCGATCAAGCCGAGCGGAAGCGGAAGAGGTCGCGGGCCCCTGTGGTGAGTCGATCTCCCCACGGGAGCCGCCCGTTAGCGCCCTTCCCCCACTGCTTAGCATGAGGGCGTGATGTCCAGCCGCCCGTACGTACCGGCACGGCCCGCCGCCCGGCGGTGGCGTGCGCTGTGCGTGCTCGGGCTGCTGGCAGGGCTGCTGGGGATGCACGGAATCGGGTCCGCTCTTGCCGCGCCCTCGTCCGCGCACGATCACCGCATGAGCGTGGTGGCCACCGTTCACGCGCACTGCCCAGGGGACGATGGCTGCGGTGGCACCGGACATGTCCATCACGCGGACCCGACCTGTGCGTCCGCTGCGCTCCACGGGCCGCCCGTGCCCCCGGCCCTGGCTCCCGCTCTCGGCAGCTCCGTACAGCCCGCCGGCGCGGCAGGCGCGGGCGGACCGATGAACCGGGACGGCGGGCGGGCGCCGCCTTCTCTGGCCGAACTCCAACTCCTGCGGATCTAGGAACACCCCGACGGCACGGACGCCCCGCTCAAGGGCGCGGTGCCGCCGTCCGGCATGTTCCGATACCGCTGCTTTCCAGGAGTTCACCCATGAAGACCCTCCGTCCGTTCACGCGCCGCCTCGCACTCGTGGCCGCAACCGCCGCCTCCGCGGTGGTGCTGGCCGCCTGCGGCGGCAACGACAGCGGCAGCCAGTCCGCTGATCGTTCCCCGTCGAAGTCCGCCTCTTCGCCCGGCGCCTCGGCCCCGGCCGGCACGCACAACGCGGCCGATGTGGCGTTCGCGAAGGGGATGATTCCGCACCACCGGCAGGCCGTGGAAATGGCTGACCTGGCTGCTACCCGCGCCTCGTCGAGCCAGGTGAAGGAACTCGCCACGAAGATCAAGCAGGCTCAGGATCCGGAGATCAAGACCATGTCCGGGTGGCTGACGGCCTGGGGCGAGCAGGTGCCGGAGGAGATGCCCGGCATGGATCACTCCGCCCACTCCGGTATGCCGGGAATGATGAGCACCAAGGAGATGGACGCGCTGAAGGAGAAGTCGGGCAAGGGCTTCGACACGGCCTTCATGGAGATGATGGTCGGGCACCACGAGGGCGCGGTGAAGATGGCGGGCACCGAGAAGAAGAAGGGTGCCTACGGCCCCGCGAAGACTCTGGCCGACGCCGTTATCGAGGCCCAGAAAGCGGAGATCGTGCAGATGAACAAGCTGCTGGGGAAGGGCTGAGCGCCGGCGGTAAGCCGAACCTACGGCCGTGGGCGTAACCGCCGGCAGTAGGCGGTAACCCCGCCTGACCGTTGTCCGTCAAGCCCTTCCTCGGACGACGGGCAACGGTCAGGCGTCAGCGTCGGCGCGCCCCCGGAAGGAAGCGGACCTCACCCCAGCCCTCGCCGCCAGGCCTCGCCGTCAGGCCTCGCCGTCAGGCCTCGCCGTCAGGCCTCATCGCCCGTCCGTGCCCGTCAGCTCGACGGGCCGCCCGGTGGGGCGCCGCGGAGGGTGGCCAGCCGTCGCCGGTACTCCTCTTCGTCGATCTCGCCGCGTGCGTACCGCTCCGAGAGAATCTGTTCGGGGCCGGGGCCGGGGCCGGGGCCGGGTCCGTGGCGGGTGACCGGGTGCTCGCCGTGCTCGCCGTGGCCGGGGCCCGTGCGGCCCAGGGCGCGGACGGGCCCGCACCCCGCGCCGCGTGGGAGGTGGAGGTCGATGTTGTGCTGGTACGGCCGTCATGGCGGCGGGTGGGCCTGGCTCGCGATGTCGGTCAGCATGTTCCTGTTCCTGGCGCTGCTCTTCGTCATCGCGCTGCTGATCGGCCAGCAGCATCTCGTAGCCGCTCTCCGAGCTGGCGACGACCTTGGCCACACCACGAGTGAGCAAGAGGACATGCCGGCTCTCGTCACCCTGCTGAAGCAGCTGCCGATGAGCGGGATAGACCATCGGGGTCCCCAGGCTCATGAGGTCTTCCAAGGTGCCGCTCTGCAGCCGCCCGAGGAAAGTCGAGTGCGGCCACGCATGCTTCATCCCTACCCCCGCCTGCTTCGCACTGCGCGCCTCGCGCCCTTTCAACTGGGCTGCTCATGCTGCCGCCGGGGCGGGAGAAGGCAAGTGAGCAGGAGGGATCTGGCTTGATACGCCCCTGAGCCGCCCAGTATTGATCGAACGGGTGAACTTCTCTTCGGGCGTCAGTTCCAGGCCGCTGCCGCCCGGACACGAAGGCCCCGGCGGGAACGCCGGGGCCTTCGGTTGCGGGATCGATTCCCGGGCCGGCTGATGGCGACAGCCGGGTGCGAGAACCTGAGGGTCAGGACGGGCAGTTGGTGGGAGGGGCGTCCGCGATGCGGGGCATCACGACGGACTGCTTTCCGTCAGTGCCGTCCTTCACGGGAATGTTCACGGTTGAGGTGTAGGTCCACTGGGTCGGCTTGCCGGCGTCGAAGGTCCACTTGGTCGTCACCTTCTTTTGCAGCTCACCCACCGCTATCCATCCCCACTTACCCGGGGGAATCGTCACCGCCGTCGCGTTGATGGTGGTTGTTGAAACGTTCTGGGTGCGTGTGTAACTGAAAGCCTGGCTCTGGTTGAAGACCAGCTTGGCTCCCAATTCCACCCCTATCTCCATTCCTGTGGAGATCGTGAAACCGAAGGCGTCCGAATGACCCTGGAGTACCGCTTTGCTGTAGGTTTGGGTCTCCGCTTTCGCGGCGTCGGCAGGGGTGGACCAGAGATTGCTCACGCATCGCTGTTCGCCGACCACTGCTTCTTCCTGCTTCACCATCTCCATCTTGCATTTGTCGCTCTTCGGATCCTGGCAGTCCGCTATGGCAGCGTACTTGGCTGCCAGCTCCAGGTACGCGGAGCCGGCGCCCGGGGCCAGGTCATTCAGCTTCCAGCGCTGGTTGTTCTTCTTCGGGTCGCAGTCATACTGACCGACCGATGCGCCGTTGCTGTTGGTGCCGTTGGAGAGGTCCATGCACTTGCCGGACCCCACGTTGCGGATCAGGAACTCGTCGGGCGCGCCGCCCTCGACCTTCTGGAGATACCATTTCTGGTTTCCCTGTCCCTGACAAACCTTCTGATAGAGGGTGTCCGTCCCTTCGATGCACTTGTCCGTCCGGTTGTTCCGGATGGTGAAGCTGCTGTCGCTGTTGCGCTCCAGGTGCCACTTCTGGTCCTCGTATCCAAGGTTGTCCCAGGTGACAATCTTGCTCTCGTCGAACGAGCCACCGTCCACATAGAGGACTCGGTTGGTCGTCGTGCTCGATATCACCAGGCACTGCATGATCTGGCTGCAGTCCGCCGCCTCGGCCTTCCCCGTGGCGAGGGGTGAGGTGGTGAAGCCGAACGCGGCCGCCCAGACTGCCAGGACGGTGAGCACTATCCGCACGCAGGGTCTGCGGGCGGGGGGATCGGTCGTCATGATGGTCGTCCTCTTCCCTTGTCGGGCCCTTTCCCTTGCCGGGCCCTTCCGGTCGCCGTCGCGCGAGGGAATCTGCCGGGCGCCAAGCGGCGGTCCGCCGTGCGCTCCGCGAGAGAAATCGGCCCTCGGGGCCGGCTCCTGAAGAATTGCGGGTGGGCCGGTCCGCGTGGAGGGGAGAACTACGTGTTTCGGTACCTGTGCCGGCCGGGGAGCGGTGGTCGTGCGGGCCCGCACGGCGGCCACCAGGGTTACGCCGGGAGACGGTCGCAGAAGTGCGCCGGGGTGATGGTCACGGAATTGCGCCGGGGTGATGGCGGCCGCGGGGGTTATGCCAGGGCAGTGCGCTGTTCGACTGCCCAGGTCACGATCTGCGTGCGGGAGGTGAAGCCGAACTTCACGAGGATGCGCTGGACATGGCCTTCCGCGGTGCGCGGGGAGATCACCAGCCGGGCGGCGATCTGCTTGTCCGTCAGTCCTTCGGCGACCAGTGCGACCACCTGGCGTTCCCGCCGTGTCAGGGCCGCCGACAGGTCCTCCTGGTGCGGGTGGGCCTCGGGGGACGGGGGCCGGCCCAGGGCGCGGGCGACGGCCTCGTCGAGAGTGAGCGCGGCGCCCGCCCGTACGGCCGTGGCGAAGAGCGCATCGCCGAGTGAGCGCCGCAGGAGTGCCTCGCACTCGGTGTGATGAATCAGCAGGCGTCCGACCCCGGGGAGCGGTGCACCGACCGCCTGCCAGGCCGTCTGTGCCGCGCCGAGGAGCGTGGCGGCCTGTTCGCCGCCCCCGTCGTCCGCCACGGCCCAGGCCAGCACTTCCAGACACTGGGCGACGGCCAGGTGGTTGTGGGCGGGGGCCTCAAGGTGCAGGCCTTCCTGGAGCAGGGCGATCGCCCGGCCGGTCTCCCCGGTGAGCCACTGCTGGAGCCCGAGCACCCACAGGGCGTACGAGCGGGACCAGCGTGCGCCGTGGGTGTCGCACAGCGCCAGGCACTCCCCGCCCAGCGCGGCGGCCCGGGGGTCCCCGGAAAGGCAGCAGGCCAGAGTGAGGAGGAACAGGGTCGTCCACTGGGCGCCGAGCGCCCCGTTGGCACGGTGGCGATCGAGCGCGTCCTCCAGCAGCGGGACGGCGCGCGGGTAGTCGTCCTCGAAGAGCGCCGCCAGACCGGCGAACTGCACGGCGTGCGCACAGGCCCCTTCGTCGCCCAACTCCCGGGCCAGCGCCCCGCATTCGGCCAGGCGGGCATGCGCCGTGGTCATGTCGCCGTGCAGGAGGGCCAGCCAGCCGTCGACCCACAGGGCCTTCGCCCGCTCCGGGCCGCGCTCGGTGTCCCTCGCCAGGGCCCGGCCCAGCCAGTGCCGTTCCGCCCCCTCGAAACCGCCGGAGCCCAGCCAGTGGCTCCAGAGGGAGGAGGCGAGCCGGAGCCCGGCGCGGGTGTCTTCCGGGGTGCTCAGCCCGAACTCCAGGGCCGCGCGCAGATTCGCCCGGTCCAGGCGCAGCCGGGCGAACCACACCAGCTGCTGCGGGCCGAACCACTCGGCTTCGGCACGGGCCGCCAGCTGCTGGTAGTAGTCGCGGTGGCGACGCCGTACGGCACGCTCCTCGCCACGGTCACGGAGGTGGTCACGGCCGTACTGGCGGATGGTTTCCAGCATGCGGAAGCGCACCCTGCCGGGGTGTTCCTCCCGGGTCAGCACCGACTTGTCCACGAGTCCGGCCACCCCGTCGAGGATCCGGGCGGGGACGGTGTCCTCCCCCGCGGACAGCGCTTCGGCACACAGCGCTCCGGCACACACCGCCTCGGCCGCCTCCAGGTCGAAGCCGCCGCTGAAGACGGACAGGCACATCCACAGCCGCTGCTCGTGCGCCGTGCAGAGCTCGAAGCTCCAGTCGATCGCCGCCCGCAGCGTCTGCCGGCGGGGCAGGGCGGCTCGGCTCCCCTGGGTCAACAGGCCGAAGCGGTCGTCCAGGCGGACGAGGATCTGCTCCAGGGACAGTGCGCGGAGCCGGGCCGCGGCCAGCTCGACGGCCAGCGGTATGCCGTCCAGCCGGTGGCAGATCCTGGCCACCGTCACCCGGTTGTGCGCGCCGACCGTGAACGCGGGAAGCACTGCCGCCGCCCGGTCCGCGAACAGCTGCACCGCCTCGTAGCGTGCCTCGGAGTCCGGCGGCGGCAGCCGGTCCGGCGCGGGTGTCGACAGCGGCTCTATGGCCAGCAGGCACTCCCCGTCGATGCCCAGCGCCTGCCGGCTGGTGGCCAGCACCTGCAGTCCCGGTGCCGCGGCCAGCAGAGTGTGGGTCAACAACGCGCAGGGATCCAGGAGATGTTCGCAGTTGTCGAGCACCAGCAGCAGCTGTCTGTCCGCGAGATGGCCGGCCAGCGCCGACAGCGCGGGCCGGGTGGCGTCGTGGTCAAACCCCAACGCGGCCAGCACCGTCTGCGCCAGCAGATCACCGTCCTCCAGCGGGGCCAGGTCCACCACCCACGCCCCGCCCGGGAAGGAACGCCGCACTTCGGAGGCGAGTCGTATCGCCAGGCGGGTCTTGCCGATCCCGCCGGCCCCGGTCAGCGTCAGCAGCCTGGTCCTGGTGAGCAGGTGTCGTGCAGAGCGGAGTTCGCTCCGGCGCCCGACGAAGCTCGTCACCTCCGCCGGCACATACCCCATGTCTCCTCCTGCAGCAGGCGGCGGACGAACCCCGTCAGAGCGGACCATAGAGCACGCGCGTGCGTGCGGAGTCGAACGGTCCGCTTGCAGGGACAAGGGGGAAGAATTTCACCTGTCGAGGCGGTGTACGGGGGCTTGCGGAGGGGGTGTACGGGGCTTGCGGAGGGGGTGTCGTCGTACGGGGCTGGTAGGCGGGGTTTCCTCCGCGTCCGGGGCTGGTAGGCGCGGGGGTTCCTCCGCGCTAGCCGGCTCGCGTCGTCCGGCGGTATCCGACGTACTCGCGCTCGGCGAAGACGGCGACCACCAGGGCGCCGACGAGCAGGAAGGCGGTCCCCAGGCCGGTCAGGGGCAGTACACCGGTGAAGGTGAGCAGCAGGAGCGCCACGCAGGCCAGGGCGTTGGCGGCGACCACGGTCAGGGCGAGGCCGACGGGCCGGCCACCCGGCTGGCCAACGCCGGTGAGGTCCGCGCCCTGCTCCTGGAGCGGCTGCTGCGCCAGGTCCACGCCACCGGGGACGCACAACTGCGCGCGCTGTACGAGGAGGTGTGCGCGCGGAGGCCCCCGGCCCGTAAACCGTCAACGCGCAGCGGCCCCCGGCCCGTAAACCGTCAACGTGCGGAGGCGGCGGGCGGCGGGGGCACGGACTCGCCCTCCTCCTCGCGCTGGACGGCCGCGTCCACCGCCTCGGAGGGCATCGCGAGCCGCACCGCGGTGTAGTGCACGGCCAGGCTGAAGACGATCACGATCACCAGGTCCCACCAGTCGGGGAGCGCCCCGGTGCCGCCGTAGCGGCCGAACCGGCCGATGAGGATCATGCCGCCCAGCCAGGGCCACACCCAGAGGGCCGACCGGGCGCGCAGGTCGCTGCGTTCGGCTGCCGGGATGCCGCGGCGGGTGAGCGCGAGGAAGACGAAGCCGAGCAGGGCGGCGATGCCGAGCTTCCAGTCCGCCTCGTACCCGGACCAGTAGAAGATCAGGTTGGCGAAGACGAAGCCCACCGGGGCCAGCACCGGTCCGGCGGGCAGCCGGTAGGGGCGGTTCCGGCCGCCGTCCCGTACGCGGAGGGCGTGCAGTGACACCGGGGCGAACGCGTACATGATCGCCGCTGCCGAGGTGACCAGGCCCACCAGGGCCTGCCAGCTGGGGAACGGCAGGAGGGCCAGCTCGCCGACCACGAAGGCGAGGAGGGTCGACATGACGGGCACCCGGCTGCGGCCGACCTGGGTGAGGGACTTGGGCAGAACCCGCTCGCGTCCCATGGCGTAGGAGAGACGCGCAGCTCCCGCCATGTAGACGAGACCGGTGCCGGCCGGGGAGATGACGGCGTCGACGTAGAGGACGGTCGCCAGCCAGCCGGCCCCGACGGCGGTCGCCAGGGTGGCGTAGGGGCCGAAGTTGCCCGCGCCGACGGGGGTGTCCCAGCCGCGGGCCAGCGCGGCCGGGTCCAGGGCGGCGATGAAGGCGATCTGGAGCAGGAGGTAGAGCGCGGTACCGATGGCCATGGCGACGATCACCGCGCGGGAGATGTCGCGCTGCGGATTGCGGGCCTCACCGGCCAGCTGGATGGCCTGCTCGAAGCCCAGCAGCGCGAACACCACTCCGGCGGGCAGTGCCGCGAAGACACCGTGCGCCCCGTGCGGTGCGAAGCCGCCGCCCGCGGTGAAGTTCGAGGGGTGGAAGGCCAGCAGCATCAGGACCACGACGGTCAGCAGGGGTACGGCCGTCTTGAACACGGCGGTGACCGAGTTGATCCCGGACATCAGCCGGACCCCGAGGACGTTGATGACCGTGAAGAGCATCATGAAGACGGTCGCGATCACCAGGCCCGCGGCGGTGAGGGTGCCGTTGGCGTGCAGCATGTTCACCCGGCTGTGGATCCAGCCGATGCGGTCCAGGTAGGAGAGCGTGGCCTCGACCTCGATGGGTGAGATCAGCACCGACCGCAGCCAGGACATCCAGCCCGCGGTGAAGCCGGTCAGCGGCCCGAAGGCGAAGAACGGGAACCGGGCGGTGCCGCCCGCGATCGGGTAGGTGGCACCCAGCTCCGCGTGGGCCAGCGCGAGCACGGCGAGCATCGCCGAGGCGAGTACCCAGGAGATCAGCGAGGCCGGGCCGGCGATGACGGCGGTGGTGAGCGCGCCCAGCAGCCAGCCGGAGCCGATGATCGATCCCAGGGAGAGGAACATCAGCCCCCAGAACCCGACCGCCCGGCGCAGATGCCGGGCACCGCCTCCGTTCTCGCTCCCCGCTACGGCTGCCTTGCTCACGCGCGCTCCTGGTTCACCGAGCCATCTGGTCCTGGGACGCGGACCTCGCGCTGCTGGCGCGCGGTGCGTCGCCTCGTATACGGAGAGTAAACGCGTGGATGCCGGTCAGGTTCCGGTTTGGGCGGCGAGTTCCCCCGTCGGGCCGTGTGGGCCGGTGACCGGCGTGCGGGCGCCGTGTGGGCGGTTATGGGGCGTGTGGGCGGTCACCGGAGGGGGGCGCGGGGTGTGCGCGTGGTGGGCGCGTGGGGAGAAAGGGGGGACCCGCGCCGTACGCGAGCTCGGAAGTACTGCCCGTTACCGCCAGTGACTGCCCGAGGGGTGGGCGAGGGGGTACGGAGAGCCGTTGCGGGGTGGCGGGTGGGTGTGGAACAGCGTGGTGTAGAGGCCGCGGCGGGCGAGGAGTTGGGCGTGGGTGCCCGACTCCACCAGGCGTCCTTCGTCCAGGACCAGGATGCGGTCGGCGTCCGTGGCGAGGTCCAGATCGTGGGTGATCACGATGGTGGTGCGGCCCTCGGCGAGGCGCCGTAGTGGCGCGACGATGCGCTGGGTGGCCAACGTGTCCAGGCCGGTGGTGGGCTCGTCGAGAATGAGCACGGGGGCGTCGCGCAGCATGGCCCGTGCGATCGCGACGCGCTGCAGCTGGCCGCCGGAGAGCCGCGAGGTGCCGGGCGCGATGACGGTCTCATAGCCGTCGGGGAGGGCGTCGATGAACACCTCGGCGTCGGCCGCGCGGGCGGCGCGGACGACATCGCCGTGGGTCACGTGGTCGCGGCCGCAGGCGATGTTCTCCTCCACGGTGGCGTGCAGGACGAGGGTCTCCTGGGGCAGCAGCGTGATGTTGCGGCGGAGCCGGTCGAGCGGCATCCGGTTCACGGAGATGCCGTCGAGCCGGATGCTGCCGGCGTCCGGGTCGTAGAACCTCAGCAGCAGGGCGGCGAGCGTCGACTTGCCCGCGCCGCTGGGGCCGGTGATGACCACCAGCTCCCCGGGCACCGCACTGAACGAGAAGTCCTGGAGGACGTCCGTCTCGCTGCCGGGATAGTGGAAGTGCACCCGGCACGCTTCCACCGCGCCCACCGCGCGGTTCGGCGCCGGGACGACGACGGCGTCGTCCGGGTCGGTGACGGCGGGCCGGGCGTCGAGGATCTCCAGCAGCCGCTCGGATCCGGCGGTCGCTTCGGTGACCGTCAGCCCGAGCTGGCCGAGGTCGCGGATCGGCGGGTAGAGGTAGCCGACGAAGGCGGCGAAGGCCAGCAGCTCGCCGAGCGTCATCCGCCCCGTGGAGATCTCCCACGCCCCCAGCCCGATGATCGCCAGGACGCAGAGCGTTTCGAGGACCTCGACGATCTGCTCGTACAGCTCGTTGAGGCGGGCGCTGGTCACCGACGCCCGCAGCCAGCTGCGGGCCTCGCGGCGGAGCCGCTCCTGCTCGTCGTGCTGCCGGTTGTAGGCCTGGGTCAGGACGACATTGACCAGGCCTTCCTCGACCACCGAGGTGATGGCGCCGTCGGCCGCGCGCTCCCGGCGGGACACCTCCTTGACCCGGCCGGTGAAACGGCGGGTGGCGATCCAGAAGAGCGGGGCCAGGGCGAAGGTCACCAGGGCCATGTCCCAGCGGAGCCAGAAGGCGGCGCCGGCGTAGAAGATGACGCCGAATATGGCCGTGGCCGCCTGGACCAGGCCGCTGACGACCAGCGCTTCGATGGCGTCCACGTCGCCGGTCAGCCGCTCCAGCAGGTCACCGCGGCGATTGCGCTGGAAGAAGTGCGGCGGCAGCGTCTGGAGGTGGGCGAAGACGCGGGCCCGGAGCCGCATCACGAAGCGCTCGGCCGTCCATGCGGCGAGCGAGTTGCCCAGATACCCCACCACCCCGCCGGCGACGGCCACGCCCAGCCACAGTCCGGCCGGTGCCCAGAAGGCGCTGACCGAGCCCTTCGTCAGAGCGTTGTCGGTGAGTTCGGCGAAGACCAGGATGGCCACGGTCTCCGCGAACGCGGCCACGATGGCGCTCAGACAGACCAGGAGGATCCAGCGCCGGTCGCCCCTGGTCAGCGGCCAGAAGCGCCGCACCGATTCCTTGAACCCCACCCGCCTGGTGCGGATCGGGGCATCCGTCACGAGGCCGCTCCCGAGGACCCGGTCCGCACCCGTCTCCAGCGCCGGCTGCGCCGCTGTCCGCGGGCCGTCCACAGGGATGGCGGCCGCGTCACCGGCCTGCTTCGACACGGACGAACCCCGTCCAACAGGCGGTGGTTCGGTGCCTTGTTGAGGCGACGCTGCACGGCGCTCCGGGCGCCGGCGTGAGCTGCGGAGGTGCATGATCGCTACGTCATCTCGTCGCTGCTCGGGCGGTTGACCGGGACCGGGAGGGTCCCCTCAAACCAACGAGGCGGACCCGCGCGGTACGCGAGCCTGCCTCGGACTCAGGTTTTTGAGTCAGTAGAAACGACGCCTGCGCAGATACCTGCGTCCGCGCCTCCTGCGGCGGCGCCTGCGGCCGTCGTGGTCGTGGTCGTAGTCGTCGTCGTGCCTGCGCCTTCTAGGGAAGACCTTGCGGAAGCTCATCCTCGCCTCCTAGGGATTTGTGCCTTGTTGTCGAACCGTTACCGGTGACGACAACTCCCAAGCTACGACGCTCACCTGTCTCCAACAAGGAAATTTGCGTGAAAATTCAGACATAAGCCAAGATTCTTAGCAAATGTGTCAAAGGGTTCCGAATCGTCACTCTCTGGATACCGTGGGAGGAGAGCGCGACAGGCCGGAGCGGGCACCCCTCGGTAACGCCCGCTCCGGCCCGTCTCAGCACCGCAGACCAGCACCGCAGACCGGCAGCGCAGACCAGCACCGCCGCCATCGGTCAGGTCGCGCTGAGCGCCACGGTCGGATGCAGCCGGGAGGCCCGTACGGCCGGGTAGAGGCCCGCGACGACCCCGATCACCAAAGTGGCGCCCAGTCCGCCGGCCAGGGCCCAGGGCGGTACGACGGCGGTCCACCCCTGGGCGTGGGCGAAGGCGACGGTGGCGGCGGCGCCCAGGGCCGCGCCCGCCAGTCCGCCGAGGGCCGACAACAGCAGTGACTCCGTGAGGAATTGAAGCCGGATCGAGCCTCTCGTCGCCCCCAGGGCGCGGCGCAGCCCGATCTCCTGGCGGCGCTCCAGCACCGAGATCACCATGGTGTTGGCCACGCCCACACCGCCGACGAGCAGCGCCACCGCCCCCAGGCCGAGCATCAGCGACGTCATCCCCTTGTCGGTGGCGGCCTTGGCGGCCAGCGCGTCGGAGGGCCGGGAGACCTTCACCGAGCCCTCGTCGCCCGGGTTGACCGTACGGGGCAGGACCCCCCGGACCGCCTCCACCGAGGCGTCCGTGGAGCGCTCGAAGAGCATGGTCGGGTGGCCGTCGAAGCCCAAGTAGCGCTCGGCGGAGGGGTATCCGACCATCGCCGTACGGTCCAGGTTCGGCACCAGCTCGATGGGCGCGAGGATTCCGGTGACGACGAACCAGCGGTCGTTCAGCAGGATCTTGGCGCCGGGTTCGGTGATTCCGAGGCGGTCGGCGGCCACCGAACCCAGCACGGTGGTCGGCAGTCGTTCACCGGCGCCCGTCAGCCAACTGCCCTGACTGGTACGGGCACTGAGAGCTGCCAGCAGATCGGGGCGGGCGGCCTGGACCGTGACACCCGCCGCCATCTCCTCCGGCACGGCATCACTGCGCCGCACCCGGGCGTCGACCGCACCGATGGCGGTGGCGTGCTGGACCGGGCCGATCCGCTCGACCATCGACACCGCGTTCTTGGGGAGTTTGGCTTCCTTGCCCATCACGTCCTTGCCCGCCTCGGCGGTCAGCAGATTGGTGCCGAGCCGGTCCAGCCGGGCGAGCAGGTCGGCGCGGCTGGAGGTGGACAGCCCGATGACCGCGACCATCGTGGCGATGCCGATCGCGATGCCGAGGGCGGACAGCACGACGCGGGTGCGGCGGCTGCGCAGGCCCTCGGCGCCGACCCGCAGCACATCGGCCGGGGAGAGCCGGGCCGCCCGGAGTGCGGGGCCGCTCATCGGGTCACCTCCTCGGTGGGCTCCCCGGGGGAGCCGGGTGCGGCAGGGGCTGCACCGGAGTCGTCGACGATCTCACCGTCGCGGAAGCGGATCCGGCGGGGCAGCGAGTCGGCAATGTCGTTGTCGTGGGTGATGACACAGACGGTCGTTCCGCCGGCATGCAGCTCGCGGATGAGGTTCATGACCATGTCACCGGAGGCGGTGTCCAGTGCACCGGTCGGCTCGTCCGCGAGCAGCAGATCGGGTTCGCCGACCAGTGCGCGGGCGATGGCCACCCGCTGCTTCTCGCCGCCCGAGAGCTGGTGGGCGAGGTGGCCGATGCGGTGTCCGAGCCCCACTTCCTCCAGGGCCGTGCGGGCGCGGGCGCGGCGCTCCCGCAGGCCCGTTCCGCCGTACAGCAGACCGTCGGCGACATTGTCCTGGGCGCTGCGGCCGGGCGCGAGGTGGAATTGCTGGAAGACGAAGCCGATGTGCCGGGCGCGCAGCGCGGAGAGCTGGGCATCGGACAGCCGGCTCACGTCGTACCCGGCCACCCGGACCTCGCCCGAGGTGGCCCGGTCGAGGGTGCCGAGCAGGTTGAGCAGGGTGGATTTCCCGGAGCCGGACGGGCCGACGATGGCGGTCAGTTCGCCCTGCCCCACCCGCAGGTCCACGCCCCGCAAGGCGTGCACCCCGCCCGGGTATGACTTGGTGGCCGCCCGTAGTTCGATCACGGCTGGGGTCATTGCTCGGCCGCTCCGACCTTCATGCCCTCGGCCAGGCCGGCACCACTGACCTCGATCCGGCCGTCGGCCGTCAGACCGGTCTGGACCGGCACCATGCGGGTCTTGGAGCCCTGGACCAGCTCCAGCCCGTAGCCGCCCTCGCGCAGCGCGACGACCGCCTCGACCGGCACCGTCAGCACGTCCTTGCGGCTTTCACTGACGAATTTCACGCTCAGCGTGCCCTGCCGGTCCTCCGGCTTGAGTTTGGTTTCGTCGTCGAGCGTGATCTCCACGTTGATGCTGTCGTCGGACGAGCCGCCGGAGCCGCCGGACCCGCTCTCGGCGGACTCGGAGTCCTCAGGGGTCGCCACACCGCTGACCTTGCCGCGCCGGTTGCCTCCGCTGGGCATGGCGATCTCCACCTTGGTGCCGTTGGCGGCCAGCGCCCGGTCGGCCTGTTCGAGGGAGGCCCGTACGACGGGCTTGGTGGAGGCGACCGTCAGGACCGTTTTGTCCGGGCCCACGGTGTCGGCGAGGGCGGCGCCGGCGGACACCACCCGCACGGGGCCGCGCTGGAAGACGACGTCTCCGTGACCGACCTCGCCGTTGGAGGTCACCTTGCGGGACTTCTGCCACGCCTGCACGGCGGCCTTGGTCGCCCCGTCGAAGCGGACGTCCGCAGACAGCCCGGACCCGAAGCCCAGGGCGCGGAGGTTGCGCTCCAGTTGGAGGACGTCCGGGCCGATGGCGCCGACCTTCATCGCGCGGAACATCGGTGTCGAGCCGTAAAGGAGGACCACCGGCCGGGCGTCGCGCTCGTACAGGCGCTGCCCGATCGACACCGTCTTCCCCGGCTCAGCGGCCTTGGTGATCGTGCCGTCCACCGGCGACTTCACCGCCCGTCGCTGCGCGTAGTCCAGCTGCCCGTCGACGGTCTTGCTCTGGACGAGGTCGGCGCGGGTGATCTCGGTCGTGGTGGGCGGCCCCTTCGGCTTCCCGCCGTCGGCCGAGGCGTCCTTGCCGGGGCCGGCGAGGAACACGACCCCTGCGGTCGCTGCGGTCGCGGTGACTGCCACCGCCAGGGCGATGACCCCCCGACGGCGCTTTCGTGCGGGGCTCACTGCATGCCGTCCAATCCATCGAGGAGCTTGTCCTTGCAGGCGTGTCGGGCCTGCTTGTATGCGGGCGAGTCCAGGGAGATCTCGGGCGAGACGGGGTTCGGGTCACCGCCGGGGATGGCATTGCCGTCCTGCAGCTTCGGGTTGGTGAACTTCGATACGCCGTTGGCACGCATGCACTTGGCGTGCGCGAGCATCGACTCGTAGGACTTCTGCTGGTCGCGGGGCGGCTCCAGCTTTTCGGCGTTCTTTGACTCCTCCGCACAAGTGCCGCCCTTATTAAGGGCCCTGGCTCTCTTCGCCTCATCCATCGAGAGCTCGTCGACTTTCTCCCAGTCGATATGGCCACTCACCTTGGGATCGGGGTAATTCTTGTCAACCTCCCTGCGCATGCACTGGACGAACTTCATCTGCGCGTCGTAGAACGCGCTCTTGCCCTGGGCGCCACCCCCCTTGGACCCGTCGGCATCGTCCTTGGACTGGCTGGTGGAGGGCGCGTCCCTGACGGAGGCAACCCCTTCGTCGGACGACCCGGCACCACCACAAGCAGTGGTCAGCGCGACAGCGGGGAGGGCAATCAGCAGCGCGAGGCGTGCGGTGCGAGAGCGGGAACGTCTCTTTGGCATCATGCGGATAATTTCGGGGCGGTAGATGGTGACCGCTCCATGGCTACATGGTGAAGGCGTAACAATGCCGCCGGTCCAGACATATCAATACCGCCGGTCCGCACATTCGCCCTGTGGATAACTGCTGACCTGCGCGGACCCTCGCCCATCATCGGAATCGGCGGTATGCGGCATGTGCTGCTGATCGAGGACGACACTTCCGTACGGGACGGAATGGAGCTGGTCCTGCCCGGAATCGACGGCTTCGAAGCCTGCCGCCGCATCCGCAGCCGGGGCCAGACCGGGTCGGCCTGACCGTCATCAAACACGGCGCCCCGTCCCCCTCCTGCCCACCGAGCTGCGACTACTGCTGGAACTGTCCGCCGCCCCCGGCCAGGTCTTCAGCCGGGAACAACTCCTCGAACTCGCCGGGGAAGCTGCCGCCAGGGCGACGCCCCCCGCGGCGCTTTCGTGCTGTGCTCACTGCATGCCGTCGAGTCCGTCGAGGAGCTTGTCCTTGCAGGCCTGTCGGGCCTGCTTGTATGCGGGCGAGTCCCGGGAGATCTCGGGCGAGACGGGGTTCGGATCACCGCCGGGCATGACATTGCCGTCCTGCAGCTTCGGGTTGGTGAACTTCGATACGCCGTTGGCACGCATGCACTTGGCGTGCGCGAGCATCGACTCGTATTCCGTCTCGGTGTCGCGGGGCGGCTCGACCTTGGTGGCGTTTCGCATCTCGCTCGTGCACGCGCCGTTCTCGCCGCCCTTGTGGATCCAGGTGTTGCCCGTCTTCTCCACGAGTTCGTCGATCTTCTCCCAGTTGAGATAGCCGGTCACCTTGGGATCGGGGAAGTCCTTGTCGACCTTCTTGCGCATGCACTGGACATACTTCATCTGCGCGTCGTAGAACGCGCTCTTGCCCTGGGCGCCACCGCCCTTGGACCCGTCGGCGCCGTCCTTGGACTGGCCGGTGGAGGGCGCGTCGCTGACGGAGGCAACCCCTTCGTCGGACGACTCGGCACCACCACAGGCAGTGGTCAGCGCGAAAGCGGGGACAGCGATCAGCACGACGAGGCGCGCGGCACGGGAGCGGGAACGAGTCTTCTGCATGCGGCCCAATGTCGGGGCCGCAGGTGGTGGCCGCTCCATGGCTACATGATGAGAACGTAACAATGCCGCCTGCTCCACGCATAACAATACCGACGGTCCGCACATTCGCCCTGTGGATAACTCCTGGCTGCGCGGACCCTCGCCCATAATCGGCAGCATGCCGCATGTGCTGCTGATCGAGGACGACACCTCCGTACGGGACGGAATGGAGCTGGTGCTGCGCCGCCACGGCCACGAGGTCGAGGGCGTCGCCACCGGCGAGGCAGGCCTGGAACTGCTGTCCCGCCCACGCGGCGGTGGCATCGAGATCGCGGTGGTCGACCTGATGCTGCCCGGAATCGACGGCTTCGAAGTCTGCCGCCGCATCCGCAGCAAGGGCCAGCTGCCGATCATCATGCTCACCTCCCGCGGCGACGACCTGGACGTGGTCAGCGGGCTGGAGGCCGGCGCCGACGACTACGTGGTCAAACCGATCACCGGCCGAGTGCTTGAGGCCCGCATCCGGGCGGCGCTGCGCCGGGCCGGCCCGGTCACCCGCACGGACAGCGACGACTTCGCCGGGCTCGTCATCGACCGGTCCGGCCTGACCGTCACCAAACGCGGCACCCCCGTCCCCCTCCCGCCCACCGAACTGCGACTACTGCTGGAACTGTCCGCCGCCCCCGGCCAGGTCTTCAGCCGGGAACAGCTCCTTGCACTCGTCTGGGAACACGATTTCCTCGGCGACTCCCGGCTGGTGGACGCGGCGGTCGGGCGGCTGCGCGCCAAGCTGGAGGACCTCCCCGCCAGGCCGCGCTACATCCAGACGGTGCGCGGCTTCGGCTATCGCTTCGGGCCGGTGTGAGCGCGCGATGAGGCTCCCGACGAGGACCACGGCGAAGTCCGTTCCGAAGACGCCCGCGAGGACCGCGGGGCGGGCCCGTTTGCGGCTCCCGCGCCTCGACGGGCTCCGCGGCCGGCTCATCATCACCGTCGTCGTGGTCGCCCTGATCAGCGCGGTCACCGCCACCGCACTGGCATACCGGGACTCGCGCAACGCGGTCCTCAAGCGGGCCCAGAACGCCGCCGTCGATGACTTCCACAACCGCGTCGAGCAGCTGGCGCCGGAGCTCGATGTCCCGCCCGACCTGCGCTCCCTGACCCGGTTCGCCACCGATGTCTCCGCCGGACTGCGCGCCGCGCCGGTCATCGCCCAGTACCGCGACTACACCGCCTCCTCCGACCCGTCCGCGGACCGCACCCGGTTCACTCCCGAGCTGCGCGCGGCCGTGCACACCCACGACCGGGTCTCGCTCCAGCGGGTGGAGTACGGCGGCGCGCCCTGGCTGGTGCTCGGCGCCCCGGTCGGCCTCGACGGCGCGACCCACGACGGCAGCTCCGCAAACCGGTCCGGGGTCGAGATATTCGCGGTCGTCTCCCTGGAGGAGGAGGAACGCGACACCGCCGACCTGGTGCGCAGTGTGCAGGGCGGCCTGGTGCCCGTGGTGCTGCTGGCCGCCGTCCTGGCACTGCTCGCGGCCCGTACGGTGCTGCGGCCGGTGCGCAGACTGGCACGGGCCACCCGCCGGCTGGCCACCGGCGAGCTGAGCACCCGGGTGGAGGAGAAGGGCCGCGACGAAGTGGCCGAACTCGCCCACACCTTCAACGAAACGGCCGGCGCGCTGGAGCGCACCGTCGGCGAGCTGCGCGAACAGGAGGCCCTGGCCCGCCGTTTCGTCGCCGATGTCTCCCATGAGCTGCGCACCCCGCTCGCCGCCATGACCATCGTCTCCAGCGTCCTGGAGGAGGACGCCGACCAGCTCACCCCCGACACCGCGCACGCGGCCCGTACGGTCAGCGCCGAAACCACCAAGCTGGCCCGGCTCGTCGACGACCTCATCGAGATCTGCCGCTTCGACGCCCGCGCCGTGGCGCTCACGGTGCACGGAGTGGACGTGGCCGAGGCGGTGCGCGCCACGCTCGCGGCCCGCGGCTGGACCGGCCAGGTCGAGGCGGATCTTCCCCCGGGCGTCCGCGCACGGCTCGACCGCCGCCGGATCGATGTCATCGTCGCCAACCTCGTCGGCAACGCCCTCCGGCACGGCGCACCGCCGGTGACCGTCACCGTACGGACTGCGGACGACCAGCTGTCCGTCTCGGTCAGCGACCACGGCCCGGGGCTGGCCCCCGAGGTCGCCCGCCATGTCTTCGACCGCTTCTACAAGGCCGACAGCGCCCGTACCCGCTCCGAGGGCAGCGGCCTGGGCATGGCCATCGCCCTGGAGAACGCCCGTCTGCACGGCGGCACCATCGAGCTCGCGCCCCCGGCGCCGGGCGTCGGCGCCGTCTTCACCCTCCGCATACCCCTCCGTACGGAATCCACCTCATGACGCGTCCCCGCACCGCCACCGCCCTCACCTGTTGTGTGCTCGCCCTGGTCGCCACGGGCTGCGGCATACGTCCCACGGGCGTCATGGACTTCGGCACCGCCCCCGCCGGGATCTCGCAGGGCATGCGGGTCTACTTCGCCTCCGACAGCGGTCCGCGCGGGGTGTCCCGGCCCGACGTCCGGATCGACCGGCTCGACGCGGCCTTCAAGCTGTTGCTCTCAGGCCCGACCGAGGAAGAGCGGGCCGAAGGGCTGACCAATCTCGTCACCGTGGACGACAGCCCCAGCGCCACCTCCCGCCACGGCAACGTCACTGCCCATACCCCGGGCCTTTCCACGGACTCCCCCAAGGACCAGAGCATCGGGCAGTTGGTCTGCACCCTCGCCCGCGCCGAGGTCCTCCTCCACCACACCCGTCCGGACAAGGTCCAGGTGACCATCGTCGGCGAAAGCGGACGGGCCGGGCCGTATCAGTGCCAGCAGTTCCTCTCGCGCTGAGCCCCGGACCGGGGCGCTCTCCGAGGGGCCGGGGCGGGCCCGCGGACCCACCGGGCACGCCCTACGGCGTATCGGCCCGCACGCCTCCGACGCCGCCGCCGGCGTCCAGGCGGGGGATGCGCCGCTGTGCGGCGAACGCGGCGGCCGGGTAGCGCGGATCGGGCCGCAGGGCGTATTCGCGCAGACAGGCCTCGGTGAACTTGATGACGTGCTCGTCGCCGTGATCGGCGGCCCGGGCGCCGAGTTCGCCCAGCGGTGGCAGGTCGCCCACCGCCGACCGCCAGGCCGCCGTTCCCTCGTCGCGCCGGTCGGTGGTGAAGGCCAGCAGGAACGCCGTCTGCACCTGCCACAGCCGCTCCAGCGTCGGCTCGTACAGCTCGTGCGGCAGATGCGGGAGCACCAGGCGTACGGCGGCGGGCGCGGTGACGCCATGGATCAGCGGAACCGGGTACACCTCCGGGTGGCCGAGGTAGACATCGGCGAACTGGGCGGTCATCTCGGACAGCATCCGGGGTGCCTGTTCCGCGGCGGGCCACTCCAGCGCGTCCTGGTAGCCGGGCAGTTCGGTGAGGGTGTCCAGACGGTGGCGGGCGGTGCCCGGCCCCAGTCCGCCGTCCTGCGGCACCCGGGGCAGCGCGGCGAACGCAGCCGGCAGGTCGTAGCGGCCGTGCAGCCGCGGCCGGCCGGGAAGCGCGGTGTAGCGGGCGGCCCAGTACGCCAGCCCGCGGGCGAGTTCGTTCAGCTGGAGCTGCGTGGGCTTGTCGGCGGCGGCGTACAGGCCCCGTACCGCGTGGGCGGTGCGGATCAGGCCGTGGGTGAGGCCGGCGAACAGGCCCGGTATCAGGCGCGGCCACCACCGGACGAGGACCTCGCGCCAGTGCGCCTCGGCCAGCTCGCGGACGAAGAGCCACTCCCAGTCCCCGGCCCGGGGGAAGTCCCCGAGGGCGGGGCGCCAGGAGGACTCGTCCGCGGGGTCCAGGGCGAAGCGCGCGGCGGGCGGCTCATGGTGCTCCATGGCCCGCCGGTAGCGCCGGACCCACGAGGCGACCTCGTCCTCCTGCCCCAGCAGGGCGAGCGCTTCGGCGCCCATCGGGCCGTGGTTGGCGAGATCGACTCCCTGCCCGCGCTCGTATCCGAGGTCGTCCATGCGCTCCAGTGCGTCGTTGAGCGCCTCGTGGTAGCTGATCGACGGCATAAGGGCTCCACCTTTCGGATGTCCCAACAGTTTGGAAATCCAAACCATCTACACTGCGCAGTATGCCGCACACGCACGAAACCGGGAAGGCGCCCCGGGTGCCGACCCCGGACGAGGTCGAAGTCGTCGGCCTGGTACCCCTGTTGGAGCCGTTCTTCCGTGGCGGAGTGGTGCGGGATCTGATGCCGGCGCCGCTGCGCGAGGCGATGGAGACGAACGGGCTGACACCGCGCCATGGCGCCGTCCTCCCGCAGCTGCTGGCCGGGCAGCCGCTGACCGTCAGCGAGATCGCCCGGCGGCTCCATGTGTCGCTGCCCACCGCCAGCGAGCTGGTCGGCGGCCTGAGCCGGGCCGGGATCGTGGAGCGCGCCGAGGACCCGGCCAACCGCCGCCGGATCCTGGTGTCCCTGGCCGAGGACTTCCGCCCACCGCTCGAAACCTTCGTCGCCCGCCGGACCGAGCCCCTGCTGCGCGCCCTGGACGGGCTGACGCCGAGCGAACGGGCAGGCTTCCTCGCCGGTCTGACGGGCTGGGTCCGCGAGGTACAGAGCAAGCACTAGGGGGTGTCGCCCCCCTAGAACCACCGGGCGAGCGCAGAAGTACCGGGCGAGCGCAGGAAGTGCCCGGCCAGCACGGGCAGCAGCACCCGGCCGGCACGGCAGAGACCGGGCGCGCACGGCAGAGACCGGGCGCGCACGGGAGGTAGCCGCCCAGCACAGGAGGTACAGGGCGAGCACGGGGGCCGCCGCGCGGAAGGGATCATTCGGCGCATGGTGCTTGCCGAATCCCTCTCCCTGGCCATGCTGCTCGTCGTGCTGGTGTGTGCCGTCATCCGGCCGTTCCGGCTGCCGGAGGCGGTCTTCGCGGTACCGGCCGCGGCCGTGGTGATCGGGGCAGGGGCGATCACGTCCGCCCATGTCCGCGACGAGGCGGAGCGGCTGGGCCCGGTGCTCGGCTTCCTCGCCGCGGTGCTGGTCCTCGCCAAGCTCTGCGACGACGAGGGGCTCTTCCACGCCTGCGGCACCTGGATGGCACGCTGGTCGGCGGGCCGGCCAGGCCGCCTCCTGGGCGCGGTCTTCGCCCTCGCCTCGGCCATCACGGCCGTACTGAGCCTGGACGCCACCGTGGTCCTGCTGACCCCCGTGGTGTTCGCCACCGCCGCCCACATGGGAGCCCGCCCCACCCCGCATGTCTACGCCTGCACCCATCTGTCCAACACGGCGTCGACGCTGCTGCCCGTCTCCAATCTGACGAATCTGCTCGCCTTCACCGCCAGCGGGCTGAGCTTCACCCGGTTCGGCGCGCTGATGGCGCTGCCGTGGCTGATCGCCATCGGCGTCGAATACCTGGTCTTCCGCCGTTTCTTCGCCACCGCGCTGCGGGCCGTGGCGCCCGGCCCGCACCCCGCCGAGCCGCCCGAACTCCCGCTGTTCGCGCTGGTGACGGTGGCCGGCACGCTCGCCGGCTTCGTGCTGACCTCCGCCCTGGGCATCAACCCGGCCTGGGCCGCGGCGGCCGGCGCGCTCGTCATGGCGGTCCGCGCGCTCGCCCGGCGCGACACCACCGCGGCCGCCGTCGTCCGGGCCGCCGGGCTGCCGTTCCTCGCCTTCGTCCTGGCCCTGGGCATCGTCGTCCGCGCCGTCGTCGACAACGGGCTCGCCGACGCGCTCGGACATCTGCTGCCCGGCGGCACCGCGCTCCCCGCCCTGCTCGGCAGCGCCGCGCTGGCCGCCGTACTCGCCAACGTGATCAACAATCTGCCGGCCGTACTGGTGCTGGTGCCGCTGGCCGCACCGAGCGGCCCCGGTGCCGTGCTCGCCGTACTGCTCGGGGTGAACATCGGCCCGAACCTCACCTACGCCGGATCGCTGGCCACCCTGCTGTGGCGGCGTATCGTCCACCACCACGAACACGACGTCGACCTGCGGGAATTCACCACGCTCGGGCTGCTCACCGTGCCCGCCGCGCTGGCCCTGGCGACGGTGGCGCTGTGGGTCTCGCTCCGCCTGATCGGCACCTGACCCGAACGGCCTTGCCTTCCGCGCCTGACCCGAACGGCCCGCCTTCGGTACCCGCCCCGAACGGCCCGCCTTCGGCACCCGCCCCGAACAGCCCGCCTTCCGCACCTGACCCGAACGCCCGCCTCAGGACCGCTTGGTGCGCATCAGGAACAGCCCCACCGCCGACCCGATCACCACGACGCCGCTGCCGACACTGACCAGCACCTGCTGCACCCCGTCGAAGGCGAAGCTGGTGGTGACATTGAAGGCGACGGCGACCACGAGCACGAACCAGAGCAGGGCTTTCACGGGAGTTCC
The DNA here is from genome assembly GCF_040650675.1 of Streptomyces sp. NPDC048637. Taxonomy (NCBI): domain Bacteria; kingdom Bacillati; phylum Actinomycetota; class Actinomycetes; order Kitasatosporales; family Streptomycetaceae; genus Streptomyces; species Streptomyces sp. NPDC048637. The sequence goes on along the minus strand of NZ_JBEZHQ010000002.1, from coordinate 318,685 downwards.
TTCCGAAGGGTCAGGCGCATCACCTTGCCGATGCGCCGCTTCTCTGCGGTCGAGACGGCCCGCCCCGGGGCGCCGGTTCGAGGGAGCGTCCTCCCGAAAGGGGGGTGTAGCGCACTACACCCCGGCCTGGCGGTCCGGACAGGTAACCGACGAGGCCCCTCGGGTGCCGAGTTGAGACGTCGAGCGTCTCTCGGCACCCTTGGGGCCTCGCCGGTGGTGCCGGCCGCGCAGTCACTCAACTGGTGACACCAGGAAAGGCTCAATCGGTGCCGGCGCTGTTTCCGCAGCCGCCGTCGAGCGGCTGCAGCTTGCCCGTGGCGGAGTAGTAGTGGTCAAAATCGTAGGCGCCGGATGCGTGCCACGTTCCGTCCCAGGTGTCGACGGGGGCGGTGGTGCCGCACTGCAGATCGGGCAGCGGTCCGTCTTCCACGGGAGGCGGAGTGAAGTTCGGATTGGTGACGATTCTCACGATCTTGCCATTTTTATCGATGAGACGCGCGGCCCGGATGAAATGAACGGAAATGGGGAGCGCGGAGAGAATTTCGTGGCGGTCCTGGATGGTACGGCCGGCCATCGACTTCGCGAAGTCGATGCCGCCCGGCATGTGAACCTCGTACAGCCATCGATCCTCCGAACTCTCGGGTGTCCACACCGACTCCACACCATTGACCCGCACCGAGCGGGAGGTGCTGAAGAGTTTGAACCGGGCGTCCTTCACGTCCGGATTGGCGCCGGTGTGCGTGTACTGCAGCAGGTCCCACGTGGCGTTCTTATAGGGCCCAACCATCGCGAAGGGAGTCTCACTCTGGTAGCCCCCGATGCCCCATTTGAACAGCACGCCAGGGTCCCTGGAATCCCACCGCCACAAGGATTCCTGCTGGTCTGTCAACTTGTAGCCGGTGCCCTCCTCCTGCAGAGTCCGCGCCCGGCCCACCGGGACCACCTTGCCCTTGTCGTCGGTTCCTTGCGCGTCAACGAACGGCTTGAGGTGGTCAGGTTCGTCAGTTCTGGCACTGGCGAGCGGACCCATAACAGAACGGGTAGTGAGGGGTTCCACGGAGTCACCCAGATGGAACGGCCGGAAAAGCTTCTTGTTCTCGATGACCTTCATCGCCGTAGCGTGCAGTGGTGTTGCGTCAATCGGCTGCGGTTTACTCTCGTTCAGCTTCGTGGCTACAAGATCGACGGTCCGGTCCGCTCTGGCTTCGAAATCAGGGTCTTGTCCACACGGCGACTCTCCAGACTTCGTCACGACGTTTTCGCAGGAGTGTGCGTCTTTCGCCGCCCATTCACGGATGCGCTTACGGTTGGCGTCCATGTACTGCCGGTTGAACTCCCGGAACGACTCGTCGGTGTTGACCTCGTTGACCGTCTTGTCGATCATCGGGTTCAGGCCGTTGACGAAGGTGGTCCGCGCCTTGGCGACCCGGGTGTTGACGGCCTCCCGCAACGTCCGCTTGGACTCGGCCGCCTTCTGCTGGACGGTGGCGTCCTTGGGATGCACGGCCGCTGCGGCATCGATCGCCGCGATGGACAGCATCGCGTCATCCACCACTCGCCGCTGGTACCGCTGGAACAGCTCGTCAACCGAGGTGACCAGCGCCGGAATCAGCGTGTCCCGTATGTGCGCGGGCATCAGCTTGGTCCACGCCTCGTCCCGCCGGGCGATCTCCGCGTCAAAGGCTCCGCCGGCCGCCACGATCTGCCCGATCACCGACACGAACACCGACACCACGGAGAACAGCATCGCCAACTCCGGTTGGCCCGCCACCGCTGAGACACCCGCGAGGAGATTGATCGTGTTGACCGCGATGTCCACCCCCGAACGGCCGTCCACCACATCGTCGGCGATACCCAGTATCGAATTCACCACCGGGACCGGCGCCAGAACCTCCGTCGCCTTGTCCAGTGCAGTCCCATCGTCAGTGGCCGCTGTGATGATTCCCGCGATGGCCTGCACGACAAAGGCCGGATCCTCCACCAGCCCCTGACCCGCCTCCCGCAACGACCGGGTCAGCTCATTCAATTTCCCCGCGGTCTTCGGCGCGGTCAGCAACACCTGGCCCGGCTCGGCCAACGCCGCCTTCAACGATGGCTCAAACGACCCGCCGGACCGCACCATCTCGCGCACATGCACGCGGGCCAGCGCGGCCAACTCCTCCGGCGCCATCTTCACCCCGGCAGCCTCCATGGCCGGAGCCTGCCGAGCCTTCCCCCCGCTGATCGCCTCCTGAAGCCTGTCCGCCTGCTCCCGCTCCTCCGCCGTCATCTCACGTTCCGCCGGTCGAGGCGCACAATAATTCTGTACAACGCAGTCCGTCGATTCCTTCTGCGGGTCCGGGGCCGGGTCCGGGGCGGGGGCCTGGTCCGGGGCCGGGCCCGGACGCAGACTCGTGCTCGGATTCTCCAGGTCCTCCCGGGTAAGCTCACCCTCAGACACACCGTCCTTGGGAAGCCACGCCCCATTTCTTTGTGTCACCCCGTCCGGAACAGGAAAGTGGTAGTCCGCTCGCATAGGAATATCCGCCTCAAGAGCGTAGGCGATATCAGTCACAGGCTCCTTGGTCACCACATCCCAGCGCAGTGCGAGCGCGTCGCTGACCTCCATATAGCGAGGATCCGTCACCGCCAGGCCACGCAACTCCTTCTTTGCGTAGAGGAAGGACTTCTTCCACGCCTCAGGAGCATGGGCAAGGAACGCTCCGGGATTGTTCGACGGACTGACCTCGCCACCATGAGCGGCGGTCATCCCGTAGAGACCACCATGAGTGGTGAGCTCCTCCGCAGTAGTGGTCACAAGCCGCCGCCCATCCGGGCCCCGATGGGGGTCATGAGCCCCTTGGTTGAAGGGATCCGGAATGGAATACTGCACCTTACGCTCATCAAAGCAGCCGCACAGATTGTGCTCGGCATGGCCCAGCTCGTGAAAAAGCGTCGAAGACTGCGTGTGCCCGTACTCCTTGCCTTCCGCCGTATAGAACCTGGCGATCGTGTCATCGTCGCGCGCCATCACCCAGGAAACCGTCCCTCGACCATCCGATCCCGAGGGAGATTTTTTTAGTGCGATACCTTGGGTCCACGCTCCGGGCCGACTTTTATCCGTCATGGCCACTACCGCGTTGATGTCCGAATACCCCCCTTCGGGGAGTCCGAATCGATCGGTCGACAGCGGGACCGCGGCACCCAAACGCCTGATGCGCTCCCTCCCCACAGCTGTCTTTTCGATCACCCTGAGCCGCTGCTCGATCCGGTCAAGGAAAGCCTGCTGAACGGCATCTGTGTCAAGGACTGGCCAAGCATCAAGAAAGTCCCCCCAGTCATCAAACGGACCCGGACCGGGAAGCACGGCGATTCCGGGCCGCAACTCGTATACCTTGAAGGAGGGATAGGAGCGATACGTAATGGTCTTGACGCGAGGATCAGCGGAGTCTCCCACCTTCGGCGGGGCCTGGGCGGCGGGCGCGGCCCCAGGCGGGGCCGGGTCCGCAAACCCGTCACCTTGCAAGAGGGTCGCCATGAGGGCGCCAGCGAGGGTCAGCACAACCGCTACGACCCACCCGGCAAGAGGAGCCCGCCCCCTCCCGCGCCCGCGTCTACCAGTTTCTGACCGCGACCGTCTCGTGCGCATCTGCATCGTCATCATCAGAGTTGAGACTTTCCGGATTCGAAATGAAGATTGACTGTCAACAACCCATGTCGCGACAAGCGCAGGTGAGGAAATCTCCGGGCCCAAAGACCACCGAACTCATCTGACTTGCAGAAATAGACCTTCTCTGGGCCTGTCGGGGACCCGGCACTAACCGCCGGCTCGCACCCGCCCGTTAGCAGAGGGGCCATCCGGGACCAGAAACCGCGGGCCCACGCGGTACCTCATCTCCCTCCCTCCTCACACATCGATCACGAGTTGCGTGCGGGATTCTCGTTGACGTACTGGGCCGCATACATCCGTCACCTGACGGATATTCCGGAACCGGACCTCCAGCGAAGCCCTCCATGCCGTCGGACTCACCCGCGCGCAACTGCAACTGCAACTGCCGGCCATGCCCGATACGGCGCTGTCCCATCTCCGCACCTTCGCCGGCCTCACGGCAGACGAGATCATCCGTTTCCGCATCAAGGGCCCGGACGAGACCTACGGGGTGAAGGTCCAACGGGTCACCGAATACGAGGAAGCTCTGGGCGCCTTGGCCGCGGCACCGGGCGCCCGCCCGAGCATGAGCTTCAACGGCTCAACGGCTCAACGGGCTGTTGTGGCGGCCTCGTACGGGAGGAGGAAGGCTGGGACGCCGAGCCGAGTGCGTGCGCGCTGGATGCGCAGGGCGTCAAACTCTCCGCGGACAAAACACTCCTCAAATTAGCCTGAGCCCCATGGGGGAGACGATGCGGCGGGCGGGGCGGGCCACGGCCCAGCTGATGACGGCGGGCGGGCTGGCGCTGCTGTCGTACCTCTTCCTCGGGGTGCTGTTGTTCACCGCCGTGGCGACGGTCATCGTGATCGGCGCGGGCGTGCTGCCGGAGACGGTCCTGCTGCTGCGCAGGATGGCCCGGTTCAAGCGGCGGCGGGTGGCGGCCTGGTCGGGTACGGCGGTGCCGGAGGCGTATCTGCCGCTCACCGGGGAGCTGTCCGGGCGGGTGCGTACCGCGCTCGCGGACCCGGGCACCTACCGGGATCTGCGCTGGCTCGCCGTCCACTTCGGCTACGGCTGGCTCCTGGCGTATCTCGCGCTGCCGCTGTGGGCCGTCGGGCTGCTGATCGACGGGGTGTGGTGCGGGCTGCTGCGGCAGCGGGCCGTCGTACTGCCACTGATCGGGCGCCTCGCCGACCTCGACGCGGCCTGGTCGCGTGCGCTGCTGCAGCCGTCACCGGACAGCGGGCACCAGGCCCGGCTCGCCGAGCGGGTCGAGGAGCTGACCGTCACCCGGGCCGGTGCCGTCGCCGCGCACGGCGCCGAACTGCGGCGTATCGAACGGGATCTGCACGACGGCACCCAGGCCCGGCTGGTGGCGCTGTCGATGCGGGTGGGGCTGGCCCGACGGGCCTACGACAAGGACCCCGAGGCGGCCCGCACGCTCCTCGACGACGCACAGAACCAGGCCGAGGAGGCCCTCACCGAGCTGCGTCACGTCGTCCGCGGCGTCCATCCGCCGATCCTCACCGACCGGGGCCTGGTGGGGGCGGTGCGGGCGCTCGCGGCGAGCAGCGGCCTGGAGGTGGCGGTGTGCGCGGACGGGCTGGCGGAGGGCCCGCGCGCCCCGGCGGCGGTCGAGGCGGCCGCGTACTTCGTCGTCGCGGAGGCGCTGACCAACGCCGCCAAGCACAGCGGTTCGGACCGGGCCCGGGTGGAACTCGCCCGCGGGCCCCACCGGTTGACGCTGTCGGTACGTGACGAGGGGCGCGGCGGCGCGGAGACCGGTTCCGCGGGGGCTTCGGGCGGCAGTGGGCTGCTCGGCATCCGGCGCCGGGTCGCGGTGCTCGACGGGACAGTGGAAGTGACCAGCCCCGTCGGGGGCCCGACATGTCTTCGCGAAGCTGGGCCTGCCGGCCGGCGACACCGGCCATCGGCGGGTGCTGGCGGTGCTGGCGTACTTGAACGGGGGGGTAGGGGGCGGGCCGGTGGGCTCGTCGGCGAAGACAAGGCCGGGGCCGGTGACCAGGGCCCGCGCGAGCGCGACCAGGCCGCTCAGGCGGCTCAAGCCGCTCAGACCGCTCAGGCCGTCTCCGGGCGCGTGTCGCCGGGGCCGAGGGCGCGCAGCCCCTGGAGCAGCAGTGTCAGTCCGAACTCGAAGTGGGCGGCGGAATCCGTGCCCGCCAATACCGGCAGCGCGGTGGCGAGATGGGGGTACCGCCCCGGCGTCACGGCCTCCCGCAGCCGTTCCGGGTCCGCCGGGCCGTGCTCGCCCGCGCCCTGGCATGCGGCCTGTTCCTCCAGGGTGTGGCCGAGGGTGAAGTGGACGACGGTGAGGGCGGCCCGTGCCGCGTCATCGGCGGCGAAACCGGCCTCGCGCAGGACGCCGATGAGGGCGTCGGCGAAGCCGAGGGTGTGCGCGCCGGTGGCGTGCGTACCGGCGTAGACCCGGGCACCGTCGCGGCGGCCGAGGAGCGCCGTCCGCATCCGCCGGGCCAGTTCGGCCAGTCGCTCGCTCCAGTCCGGTGACGACAGCGGCCGGTCGAGGCAGTCGGCAAGCAGCACTTCGGCCATCGCGGTCAGCAGGTCGTGCTTGGTCGCGAAGTACCGGTACAGCGCACCGGCCCGTACGTCCATGGCCTCGGCCAGCCGCCGCATGGTGAGCGCGTCCAGCCCGGCCTCGTCCAGCAGCGCCAGCGCCACCTCGACGGTGCGCGCCGGATCGAGCTTCGGGGGCCGGCCCCGCCCGGTGGTCGTGGCGGGCCGGGCGCCAGGAGGGCTGGACGGGCTGGGGGTTGACGCGGCACTCATGGACCTCAGTATAGTGAACAGCGTTCACGTGAACAACGTTCACTAAATCGGGACGGACATGCGGGGAGGCAGCTGATGGACGCCGGTGCCGAGGGCGGGGCCCAGGTCGCTACCGAGGTCGATGTGCTCGTGGTGGGGGCCGGGCCGACCGGGCTGCTGCTCGGTGCCGAACTGGCGCTGGGCGGCGTGCGGGTGGAGATCCTCGAACGGCGGACCGGGGCACAGCGGGATTCCCGGGCGCTGACCCTGCATCCGCGCAGTGTCGAGCTGATGGACCAACGCGGCCTGGTGGAGCGCTTCCTGGCGCGGGGGCGCCCCGTTACGGGCTGGCACTTCGCCGGGCTGGACACCCCGCTGGACTTCGGCGCGCTGGACACCCGGCACGGCTACACACTGTTCCTCGCCCAGGCCCGCACCGAACGGCTGCTGGCGGAGCGCGCCCGCGAACTCGGCGTACCGGTCCGGCGCGGCCACGAGGTGATCGGGCTGCGCCAGGACGACGGCGGAGACGGGGACGGGGACGGGGACGGGGGCGAGCACGGCGACGGCCACGGGGACGGTGCCCTACGTGGCGCCGACGGCAGCGACGGCGGGCGGGGCGGACCCGCGCAGGCGGGCCGGGGCGCGGCGGCGGGCGGGGTCGCGGTGGAGGTGCGCGGGCCCGGCGGCGAGGTGCGGACCGTGCGCGCACGGTATGTGGTCGGCTGCGACGGCGGCCGGAGCGTGGTGCGGCGGGCCGCCGGTATCGCGTTCCCCGGCACCGACGAGACCCTGACCGGCGTACTGGGCGACTTCGCGGTGGTCGACCCGGCGGCCCTGGACCGTGCGCGCGCCCATGGCGTCCTCGTCGCCCCGCTGGAGGAGTCGGACGACCCGGCGGAGGGTCGGGCGGACAGCCCGGCGGAGGGTCGGACGGACACCCCCGCAGCCGCGCAAGCGAACGCCCAGGCAGAGAACCCGACCCGCGGCCTCACCCGCATCGTCTTCGTCGACCCTCGGCGGATGCGGACACCGTCCGCCGAGCCGGTGACCCTGGACGAGTTCCGGACCTCCCTCGCGGAGATCTGCGGGACGGACTGCGGAGTGGCGGAGCCCCGTTGGCTGTCGCGGTTCGGCAATGCGACCCGGCTCGCCGCCCGTTACCGCGCCGGGCGCGTCCTGCTGGCGGGCGACGCCGCCCATATCCATTTCCCGGCCGCCGGGCAGGGCCTCAACACCGGACTCCAGGACGCGATGAACCTGGGCTGGAAGCTCGCCGCCGAGATCAACGGCTGGGCACCGCCCGGACTGCTCGACAGCTACCACGCCGAGCGCCATCCGGTCGGACGGGCGGTCACCGAGAACACCGAGGTCCAGACGCTGCTGCTGGAGCTGACCCTGCTCCCGCCGTATCAGCGCCCGGCCGCCGCACTACGCACCCTGCTGACCGAACTCCTGGGCATCGAGGAGGTCAACCGCCGCCTGGCCGCCCGGATTTCCGCGCTCGACACCGTCTATCCGCCCACCGCCACCTGCACCGGCCCCCTGGTGGGACAGCGGATGCCGGATGTCGGCCTGACGGCGGCCGGTTCAGCGGCCGTGCGCGCCCATGAGCTGCTGCTGCCCGGCCGGTTCGTCCTGCTGGACCTCGCGGGCGACGCGCAGCTGAGCCGGACCGTCACCGCGGGCTGGGGCTCCCAGGTGACCCCCTTTCACGTCACCCGGCATGACCACCGCACCGACCTCGACGGGGTACGGGAGATCCTCATCCGTCCCGACGGCCATATCGCCTGGGCCACCCGCACCCCGGCACTGCCCGCCCGCCGCCGCGAACGCCACCACGCCCTGACCGGCTGGGCCGGCACCCCCGTACAGGGATAGCCAAGGGGGAGGCGGCCGCCCCTCCCCTCACCGGCGGCCCGCGCCCTCACCCCGGCTGTAACGCGGCCGCGAACTGCGGAAGGGCCACCAGCAGCAGCGCGGTTCCCGTCTCGATCCAGCGGTACTTGGAGCGGATGATCGCGCTGGTGCGCCGGACGGAGTCCAGGAGCGGGCCGGTGGGGTCGTGCGCGATACGGGCGAAGGCGTGGCTGAGGACGTCGCCGTCCTCCCCCCGTCCGATGTGCTCGAAGTAGCCGGGGCCCGCCGGGCTGGGCTTCCGTCCCCCGCGCCGCCGGGGGGCGATGGCGGAGACGAAGCAGACGATGGCCAGCAGCGCGGTGCCGACCGCACCCCACCACAGCACATCCGCCTTCCAGGCGGCGGCGGCCTGATGCGTCGCCGCGCCGCGGGTCACCGTGATGAAGGCACCGAGCACCGCGCCCATGAAGCCCAGCAGCACCGCCGCCTTGGTGTCCGCCCGTGCGATCTCCACGCCGTTGGCGGCCAGGAAGCGTTCCATCGCCGCCAGGGTCTCCGGGTGCGGCGCCCCCGGAGCGGCGCCGGGCTCGCGGCGGTCACGCAGGGTCCGGTGCGGCTGCCGGTGCGGGCGCGGCGCCGGGCGCCGGCGCGCCACGGCGGTCCCGGCCCGCGCAACCCGCTGCGGCACGGGGCGCACCGAAGGACGGCGGACGGCCGCGCGCCTCACACCGACCACTCCTTCGCCGTCCCGCGCCGGTGGCCGTTCAGCCCCGGGCCCCCGGGCCCCTTGTCCGCCGGTGCTGCCTGCGGTGCCGACGGCGCGGGCACCCGGCGCCCCAGCCCGGCGAGCCGGTCCCGCAGCACTCCGGAGAGTTCCTGCCGCTCCTCCTCCGTCAACTTGCCGAGGAGTCCGGCCATTTCGTCCTGCCAGTTGGTCTCCTCCTTGAGCAGGTCCCGGTGGTGCACCGACCAGTCCAGCACCTGGCTGACCTGGTCGGGGTGGCGGACCAGCCAGAGCGCCGCCAGCGACACCGGGCCGTTGCGCACGGCCTGCTCGCAGAACTGGAACTCCTCCCGCCGGTTGGCGGTCCAGGAGTACGGCAGTCCGGCCGCGCCGGGCTGTCCGAGCCGCAGCTCACCCTCCGATTCCTGCCCGCTGATGTCCGTCACGCGGTAGGTGAGGCCAAAGCCGTCCAGCTCCTGGGGTGCGGCCAGGTCCTGCATGATCTCGGGCGCGCCGAGCGTCTGCCCGTCGGCCGCGTGGGCATCCTCCAGGTGACGCAGCCGCCGGTCGAGTTCCTTGCGGACCGCGTCCCAGCCGTCCGCGGTCCGCGAGCGCACCACCTCCACCGGGTCGTGCACCCACCACAGCACCCGGAGGTCCACCGACTCCGTGCCGTAGGCGGTGGGCAGTGCCACGCTCCGGGTCTCCGACTGCTCGTGGAGCCGGACGTGGAAGGCGCTGTCGTAGCCGCCCAGCAGCCTGGGCGCGGACGACGCCTGCGCGGCCGCCTCGTCGGCCGCCCCGAGCGGTGTCCGCTGCCGGGAGCCCAGTACCCGGTAGGCGCCGCTGTGCTCCCGCAGCACCAGGGCCCGGTCGAGGCGGCCGGACCAGCGGTGCCGCAGGATCTCCCGCCAAGGGGCCCGCGCGGCGGGGGCGTAGACGGGCTGGTTGCTGTCGGTCGTCATGACGTACTCCCGTTCGGGTGGGTGCTGCCGTTCACCGGCTGCCATGGCTGCTCGCCGTTCCGCCAGGTGTTCAGGGCGTCCCGGGCGATGGCGAGTCCGGCGAGATCCGGGATTTCGGCCCGGTCGATCACGACGAAGAGGCGGAGCACCCCGTGCCGGAAGTCCGCCGCGAGCGCGCTCAGCAGGGTCTCCACGGCCGTCCGCGGCAGGTCGCCCCACGTGGCTGTCCGGCACCACCAGAGCACCGCCTGGCAGGTCGCCGCGAAGCGCTCCTCGTCGTTGAGTGTCCGGTGGACGAGGTCGATGATCTGCGCCGCGTATTCGCCGTCGTTGACCAGCTGTTCCTGACACCACGAGGTGTTCTGGAGCAGTTGCGGAAACGTCCAGATCGCGATGTGTGCCAAGGCCCCCTCGCCGTCGGCCCATTCGGCCAGATGCCGGAAGACCGTGGCCTGGCTGCCGGAGGCGAACAGATCGCCCAGCGCGTCACGGACCGCCCGGTCCACGGTGTGCTCGTGCTCGTCGCCCGGGCCGCGGGGCACATTCCGCAACAGCCGCATGGCCACCTCGGGACGGGAGGCACCGAAGTCCGCACCGCAGGTGTAGGCGACGGTGGAGCGCACCTGCCAGCTCTGCTGCGCGCTCCACCGGCTGAGGCGGTACTTGACCTCGCGGGCCAGGACAGGATCTCCGGCCGCCATGCCCAGCGCGTACGCGGCGATGGTGCGGCTGCTCCGGCGGGAAGACCTGGCGAGGGTGCCGATGTGTTCGAGAGCCCGGCGGCCCCCGCCCCAGCCGGCGGCCCGGCCCATCACCCGGCCCACCGGTTCGGTCAGCTCCTGCTCGTTCTTGAGGTCTGCCATCCACTCGGTCAGCAGACCGGAGAGGTGTCCGTACTCCCGCCAGACATGCCGCAGCACGGCCTCCGCCTGCCGGTGACGGGTGAAGCGCACGGCCTCCACGGCGTAGGTGTAGCCGGAGTTGGAGCGGATCTCCCTGGGGCGGCGCTCGGCCCGGACGCTCCACAGGAGTTCGTCCAGCGACCGCCGGAAGACGAACTGCGGATTGGGCCGCGGCTTCCGCTCCCGGTCCCGCCGCCCGTCCTCGTCGGAGCCGTCGGCGCCCTCCGGAAGTACGGAGCTGAGCCGCCCGTCCGCCAGTTCCAGGAGCCGTTCCGCCTCCTCCCGCACGATCCGGTGGTCCAGGCCCTCGAACACGCAGGTCGCGAGCAGGAAGGCGAGCCCGTCGGCGTCGTCCCGCAGCTGGGCGAGCAGATCCGGCACCTCGCCCTCCGCGAGGAAGCTCAGCCTTTTCTGGATGTCGGCGAGGTCCGGCCCGCCGTCCTCCGCGGTGGCCACCGCGGCCACCAGCTCGGCCACCTGGGCCGGCACCAGCTCGGGGGCGAGCAGCTCGTCCAGCGGGCCGGGCGCCAGGAGAGCCAGCCGCCGGGCGCGCTCCGACGGGTCCGGCACCGCGTCCGCGAAGCGGGCGTCGAACACCGCCCGCGCGGCCGGTGGCGTACACCGGACGGGAGTGACATGGAGCTCGCGCGACAGCCGCCGGACCAGCTCCGGGGCGTCCGGCAGCACCACCACCATGCGGGCGTCGGCCGTGCTCAGAAGGCTCTGGAGATGGCGGACCATCCCCGGCTTCAGGGGGTATTCGGGCAGCAGCCCGTCCACCAGATAGCCGCGGGTGTCGCGGTGCCGGGGGCGCCAGGAGGCGAGGTTCATATCGCCGTCGACCGCCCGCAGACTCATGCTGCCGCCGCTGTGCCGGTGCAACAGGTTGAGCGCCGCGGTGCGGCGGCCGGTACCGGGCTCGCCGGTGAGGAACAGCAGCCGGCTGTCGAGTTCGGCCAGGGCCGCGGGGAACCAGTCGGGCTCCGCGAACCCGGCCTTGGCATCGAGGATCTCGACCGCGGAGATCGGCCCCTCGTGCGCCTCGACGCGCCGCCCGCCGGTGCCGATGGCGCCCCCGCCGTTCTCCACCCGCTGGCCACCGTGCACGGAGCCGGTGTTGATGTTGGCGCGCGGAGCGACGATCACCGGGTACGGCTGACGCCCGAACGGCAGACCGGCGAACTCCCCGCCGTGGAGCGCGTACTCCGCCGCCGCCTCGTCGAAGTCCCCGTCGTCCGGGTCCCCGAAGCCGATATCGCCCTCGGGCGGCTCACCGCCCGCTGTCTGCGGTTCCGGTTCCTCGCGGGACGCCCCGTCGTTCTGCTGCGGGATGTCCGGACGCGCGTCCTCGGCGCTCATCGGCGGCCCTCGTGCTTGTCGCCGTGGACCGTGTCGCCCTGATTGCCGTGCACCGTGCCGGCCTTGTTGCCGCCGACGTAGTCCCCACCGAAGCGGTCGCCACCGACGTAGTCGCCGCCGATGTAGTCGCCCCCGGTCTCGACGTTCTGGACGCGCTGACCGCCGTGCACGGTGCCGCTGTTGACGTTCCCGCGGTCGGCCCGGTTCCGGACCTGCGGGGCGGCCGCCCGTCGCGCGCCGCTCCGGGAGTCCTCAGCGGGCTCGTCACGCCCGGACTCGTGGTCCTCGACCACCCGGTCACCGAGAATCCGGCGGTCGTACAGATTGCCCGACGGGGCCGGGACATACAGCCAGGCCGCCTGGTCGAAATGCTTGCCCTCGACGGTGGCCGGCACCTGGAGGAAGTGGTCGGGGTGCCGCCCGGTGTAGCCGCTCACCACCGCGTCCTGGTAGCAGCGGTCGGAGAGGATGGCCGCGACCTGGGTGATGTTGGCGCTGGAGGCCGCCAGCATCGCCTTGACCGGGCGGGAGTCGAGCAGCCGGTGGGTGTCGTTCCGCGGGGTGCCGTTGCCGTCGTACTCCTGCCCCGCGTCGGGCAGCGGCCCGATGTGCAGGCTCACCCTGAGCCGGATGCGCACCGCGCCCGTGGAGTGCAGATGGAACTCGGTCAGCACGTCCTGGAGGGTGCTCAGCCAGGGGTGGATGACGAACGGCATCTTCGCCGGGTCGAACCCGAAGACATATCCGTCGCCGGTGGAGTCGGGGAACCTCCGCTCCGCCCAGACCTCGGCGATGCCGGCCCGCTCGAACGAGGTCTGGAGGAGCTGCGGGATGGCGCGGCTGATCACGCCGTGCTCGATGGCCGGGTATCCGGTGAAGTCCTTGGCGTCGACCGCCAGGATGCCCCGGTAGGGCGGCAGCGGCCGGCTGCGGGAGTAGGGCTGGGCGCTGGCTTCGGGCAGGTCCGGGCGGGACGGTGACATCGGAACTCCTTGGCTTTCCCGTGCGGTCTTCACCGGGTCCATGGCCGGGCGACGGGCCGTCATGAACCGGGGCTGAATCCGTCGTTCAGCTCCGGACACGAGTCTCGCGAGCGACGGCTCCCCGGTCTGCACCCGTAGTGCGGTGACGGCGTGACGCGCGCCACACCGGGCGGGGCGTCAGCTGCCGGGAGCGGCGGCCATCCGGCGCAGGGCGGTGAGATCGCCGAGGACGATGCGTTTCCGTCCGGCCCGCACCTCGCAGGACTCCAGCTCGGCGAGCGTCGACGAGATGGTGTTGCGGGAAATGCCCAGGTACTGGGCCAGTTCATGACGGGTGAGGGCCAGTTCCAGCGGCTCGCCGGGGCGGCCTCCCGTCTGCCCGGCGATATCGGCCAGTCCCACCAGGGTGGCCGCCAGCCGGGTCAGGGTGTCACCACCGCCGCGGGCTTCGTCCGACTCCCGCATCCTGGTGAAGGCGTACCGCACCAGCACCGGAAACAGGTCGTGGTCCACGACGAACCGCAGGAACTCCGCCTTGCCGACGACCCCCACGGTGCACGACGAGATCGTCTCCACGCTCGCCGACCGTACGTCGTCGTCCAGCACCGCGACCTCGCCGAGCAGCTCCCCCGGCCCCCGGAACGCCAGCAGGGTGAGATCCCCGTTCCGCTCGCGCCGGAGTACCTTGGCGACCCCGCTCAGCACGGCCAGCACATGCGTCCCCGGTTCGCCCTGACGGAGCATCATGGTCCCGGCCGAATGCCGGCGCTCGTAGACCTGGCCCAGCAGGTCCCGCCAGACCGCGTCGCCCACGAAGTGCCGCAGTGTCCGGCCTGCCGCGACCGGCGCTCCCCCTTCGCGCTCACCCATGTGCCGAGCCTAGAAGAACCCCTCCCGCCGTGTCGGCGAAAGCCGGTGACGGGAGCCGGTGACGGGAGCCGGTACCCGCCCGGCTCCCTCGCACCTCAGCCCCCTCAGCCCCCCTGAGCCCCTCAGTCTCCTCAGCCGCGCCTCAGCCCGCGCGGACCGGACGCCCCTGCCGTCCCGGACGCCCCGGGCTCCCCGCGTTCACCGGGTCCACGGGGTGCGCGCTCGCCGAACTCGCGGGCCGCTCCCGGCGCTCCGTGCCGTTCGTGTCCTGCGGGTTCTCCGGGTACTCGGAGTGATCCAGGCTGTCGGAGGGGTCGGCGCTGCCCGTGGTGTCCCGGGCGCCGACATCGTCCGCACGGCCCGGGGTGTCGGAGGCATCCGAGGCATCCGAGTCATCCGAGTCATCCGCGCGGTCCGGACGGTCAGAGGGGTCCTGACCGTCGGAACGGTCCGGACTGTCCGAGCGGTCCTGGTCATCACGACGGTCCTGGCCGTCGGGCCGCTCCTGATCGTCACGACGGTCCTGGCCGTCGGGCCGCTCCTGATCGTCACGACGGTCCTGATCGTCACGACGGTCCTGATCGTCACGACGGTCCTGGTCATCGCGACGGTCCTGATCGTCGGGACGGTCCTGGTCAGCGGCGGTTTCCGGCTCCCGGGGCCCGTTCGCGCTCAGCTGGAGGCTGCCGAACTTGGCGTTGCGCCAGCCGCGGGCGGGCACGACGACCACCACGGAACCGGTGCAGTCGCGGCCGGTGTACAGGACGAGGTCGGTGGGGGTGTCGTTGTCCACCTCGCCGTAGCCGTCCCCCACTCCGTAGCAGTGGTCGTCGCCGGGGTCGAGGATCTCGTGCGGCCGGTTCTCGGGCCGGGTGTGGTACGTGATGACACCGGTGACGGCATGCGCGCCGGAGGGAGCGAACGCGACGAGCCCCCCGGTGAGAGCCAGCGCCCCAAGGAAAGCGGTCTTGCGTCGCACAGTCGGAACTCCTGTCAGCCATGGCGGCGGGCCGGTCCAGGTCGGGCCCTTACGGAAGGTCGCCATGTGGGGTTCCCTACGGCCCCACGGGATATTCCGGTCTCATCGGATATTCACCACGCAGCAGGACATTCTCTACGCCGAGGCGGGCCCCCGGCACCTCCGGCACCTCCCGCCCCGCCGGCGACGCCCGCCGTCAGTCCTCCCGGGGCGGCCGGACGCTGCCCAGCCACAGGACGTCACGGGCCCGGGTCATGGCGACGTAGAGCTGACTGCGGGCCAGTTCCGCGCGCTCGTGGGCGGTTTCGGCGGGGGCAGGACCGTCCGGAGCCCCCTTGGGCAGATGGCTGTCGTGCTGCGGCAGATAGACGCGCTTGAACTCCAGGCCCTTGGCACGGCGGTAGCTGCCGAGTTTGACGGCCTCGACCGGGTGTCCGTCGTAGCGGTCCAGCGAGCAGACAGGCAGGCCCGCCCCGGTGAGGAGGCGCTGGTGGTGCTCAAGGGCGCGCTTCGAGGGGCAGAGGACGGCGGAGCCGGCCAGCTCCTGCGGGGTCAGGGCGCGCAGTGCGGTCAGCAGCGCCTCGTCGTGCGCGGCGGGGGTGGGCAGTACGGCGCGCTGCACCTCGCCGTCGTGGTAGGTCAGATCGATGTCCCGCCGGCCCGGGGTGGGCAGGCCGTCGAGGTCCTCGAAGGCGTCGTCGGCAACCACGGAGAGCGCGGTGTCCACGATCTCCTTGCTGTTGCGGTAGTTGGCGCGCAGCACCTGGCCGCGGTCCCCTCGGATGTCGATGCCCGCGTCCGAGAGGCGGAACCCTCCCGGGTAGACGGCCTGTTGGCCGTCCCCGACCAGGAGGAGGCCGTTGGGGGT
This sequence comes from Streptomyces sp. NPDC048637, assembly GCF_040650675.1. Lineage (NCBI taxonomy): Bacteria > Bacillati > Actinomycetota > Actinomycetes > Kitasatosporales > Streptomycetaceae > Streptomyces > Streptomyces sp. NPDC048637. The sequence continues at coordinate 302,759 of NZ_JBEZHQ010000002.1, read as the reverse complement.
GTCGCCCACCAGGGCATGCAGCAGGCGCACCCCGACGAGGGTCAGGTCCTGGACCTCGTCCACGACGACGGCCGTGTAGGCGCTGTGGCCGGTACGGCCGGCCGCCTCGGCGAGCGCGAGGGAGAGCACATCGTTGAAGTCGTGTACGGCGCGCTCGGTGCGCTGCGCCTCGTACGCCTCGTACAGGGACCAGACGGCCTGCCGGTGCGGGCGGCGCAGACCGGCGCGGCGGCGGCGACGCAGGAGCGCGGCGTACTCCTCGAAGGAGGTGATGCCGCGGCCCTTGATGACGTAGTCGATCTCTTCGCGCCAATACGGGTGCTGCGGGTCGATCTCGGTCAGACAGCTGTTCCGGCCGACGTGTTTCCAGGCGAAGCTGAAGGCCGTCTCCGCCTTCTCCTTGTGCAGATGGACCGGGACGCCGCGGTCGCGCAGGTACTCCTGTGCCCAGGAGTGCAGGCTGCGGAAGTCGATCCGGTCGGCCACCGCCGGGGCCATGGTCGTCAGGAAGGTGGCCTGTACGCGGGGCAGGTTGTTGGCGAAGGTGACGTACAGGATGCGGCCGTTGGTGCGCTGGGCGAGGTAGGCGGCGCGATGCAGGGCGACGACCGTCTTACCGGTGCCGGCCGGGCCGCTGATCCGGGCCGGGCCGGCCCAGTTGCGCCGTACCAGCGCGAGCTGGTCGGGGTCGAGGAAGGTCATCCACTGCTCGATGGGGGCCCGGCGCGCCTCGTCGAGGGCGGCTTCCCGCAGCCCGTCGAGGTCGAAGAGGCCGTCGGCCCCGGCGGCAGGTGGCCGGGCGGCGCCGTCCGGGGTGCGGGCGCCGTCCGGAGTGCGGGCGCCGTCCGGGGTGCGGGCAGCGCCGTCCTGGGTGCGGGCAGCGCCGTCCGGGATGCGGGTGGCGCCGTCCGGAGTGCCGGCGGCGGGCGGGGCCTCGTACTCGGGGAAGACCCGCTCCAGATGCTCGGCGAGGGCGCGGACGGACTGCGCGGACAGCCGGCTGCGCTCCGACAGCAGCGCCGGCCCGATCTCCCGCTCGCCCAGCAGCCGCACCCGGCCCAGCTCCGCGTCGACCCGGTGCCCCGCGAAGGCCAGCAGCGGGCGCACCGCCACCGGGGACATGCCCAGGGAGGCCACCGCGCTCTCGGCGGCCTTGGTGACCGCGAGCAGTTTGCGCCGGTGCTCGTCGCGGGAGAAGCCCCCGGCCCGCAGCCGGCCGCCCGAGGCCTCCGGTGCCGCCCGCCAGTTCTTGACGTCGATGACGAAGACCCCGCCGGGGCCGATCAGCAGCATGTCCACATTGGCCGCCCGGGTGCCCGGCCAGCGCCGGTCCACGAACAGCCGCCAGCCCCGCTCGGTCAGCATCAGCAGCTGTGCGGCGACCCGCTGTTCCCCCTCGCTCGCCGCCTCCCAGCGCTCGGCCCGCTGGCGGGCCGCCTGCCACTGTTCGCGTAACAGGCGCTCCTGCCGGCGGGCCTGCTGCGCCCGCCGGGCCGCCGAAGCACCTGCCGACCCGCCCGGTGAACTCCCTGCCACCATCGCTCGCCCCCTCACCGCTCGCCCCCGTAGGCATGGGTCATGAACCATAGGTCGATGACACATGACGCGGAAGTGCGCACGGGAGGGGCACGGGAGGGGCACGGGCGCATGGTGCCGGGAGTCGACGGGTCGGCGGGATGGCGGGATGGCGGGACCGGCCCCGCCGCGGACTGCGAGCCGGCGCCCGGCCCCCTCCCCTCGGCGGAAAGGCGGCCCGGGCCGAGCCGAGCCGGCCCGGGTCGCCGCCGTCCTACCCGGCCCGCGCGACCGACCGGAAGAGGCGCGCCGCCGACGTGCCCAGCCCGGTCGGCGCGCCCACCCGGCCCGGCGAGCCCGCCGGGTGGCGCAGCTCGGAGGCCTGGTAGCGCCGGCAGTCCCGGTGCCAGATGAGGATGCCGGCCATCCAGTGCTCCAGCTCGCGGACATAGCCGTCCAGCGCCTCGCGCGCCTCCGCCGGGAGCTGGAAGTCCTCGCAGACGACGGGGAGTTCGTGGGCGGCGACATGCTGGAACTCGTGCATGCGCGACGTCATGAGGTCATTGATGATGTTCAGCGCGGTCGGGTAGTCGCAGCCGAAGAAGGTCTGGACGACCAGGATGCCGTTGTGGACCTCACCCTCGTACTCGATCTCCTTCTGGTACGAGAAGACGTCGTTCATCAGGCCCGCGTAGTCGGCGGCGGCGTTCTCCAGTGAGCGCAGGGTGCCGGTGCGGTAGATCTCCGGCGGGACCTGCCGGCCGTGGCCGATCCGGCACAGGCTCATCGTGAGGTCCGCGCCGAAGGTCGCCCGGCGCATCTCGATGTAGTCGACCGGGTCGGGGATGCGGTTCTGGATCTGGTTGTCGATCTCCCAGAGCCAGCTGGCCGTCATCGTGTCGATGGCTTCACGGAACGCCCGGCGCGCCTCGGGAGCCATGGAGAGCGTCGTACGGGGCCACAGGTCCGCCAGGCCGCGTTCGAGAGCGTTGACCGGCTCCGGTGCGGACGTCGTGGTGTCGAGCGGCATGAAGGCCGACAGCCGCTCGGTGCACACCCTGGCCGCGGCGATGTCGCGGGTCCGGCCGAAGACCTGGGGGTAGTAGTCGTCCGCATAGGTGCCCCAGGCCAGCCACGCGGAGCTCAGGTCGAGTTGGTCCGGGGTGGCGTCCGGGAAGATGCCGGCCGCGCACAGCGCCAGATCGTGCCGGACCATCGCGGGCTCGTCCCAGACGTCGGACAGCGGCACACCGGGCTGCGGCTGGAGGATGCCCATACGGTGCGCCCAGTCGATGACCCGCCGGCGGGCGCCCTCCAGGTGCGGGCTGAGGGTGGTGGTGAACGGCAGGTAGAAGTCCGGCAGTTGGGACGGTCCGACCTTCTGGTGCGGGATGTGGGTGCCGCTGCGGAAGCGGAGCGCACCGGCCGTGGCCAGGGCGGTGTCCAGGTCCGCCGCCGAGGCGCCGAGGCCGCCGAAGGAGAAGGGCGACCAGGGCCGTGAGCGGTCGGCCGCGGCCCCGCCGCCGTTCATGTAGCGGCTGGAGCGCATATGCCATTCGTGGCCGCCGGACTGCCAGTCCTGGAGCCCCTTGGCATACGCCAGTACGTCAGCGCAGGACTGCGGATCGAGCCCCTTCTCCAGGAAGAGCACGGGCAGTTCGGCGACGACGGTGTTCTCGAACTGCTGCAGCCGGGAGGTGATCAGGTCGTTGACGGTGTCCGCCGCCTCCTGGGTGGTGCAGTTCAGGAAGGTCTCCAGCACCAGGACGCCATTGCTCAGCTCGCCCTCCTCCTCCGTCTCCCGCTGGTAGGAGAACAGGTCGTTCCGCAGGTGGACGCCGTCGGAGAAGGTGTCGCGCAGCACCCGCAGCGGCCGGGACGCGGCGACGGCCGCGGGCACCTCGGCACCGGTCGCGTACTCCACCAGGCCCGCTGACCAGGGCGCACCACCGACCTTGCGGCGCATCTCGATGTACTCGACGGGGTTGGGCACCCGGTGGATGTTGATATTGGACAGTTCCCACAGCGACTCGTTGAGCAGATGCTCGGTGCTCTCGGCGAACCGCCGGCGCCAGTCCATGGACATCCGCGGCACCGTCCGCGCCCACAGGTCGGCGAGCCCGGCCTCGACCGGATTGGCCGGCTCGGGAAGAGGCGTGGTCAGGTCCATCGGCATGAAGGCGGGCAGCCGGTCGAGGTACTCCTTGCCGCCCTTGCGGTCCAGCGTCCGCTTGAACTTCTCCAGGAAGTGGTCGTCGAAGAAGAAGACCCAGACATACCAGTCGGTCACCAGCGAGAGCGCGTCGGCGTCGCAGTCCGGGTGGGTGTAGGAGCACAGCAGGGCGTAATCGTGGGCGGCGAGATCCTTCTCCTCCCAGATGTCCGAGCCCTCCAGCATCCCCATCTCGCGGGCCCACTGCGTGGAGTGGGTGCGCGCCGTCTCCAGATGCGGGTTCAACCGCGCCGGATGGGGCGTGTAGAAGTGGGGCAATTCGAATGGCTGTGTCACCGTTGCTGGCCTCTCCCCATACGTACGGAAGGAAGGCGCGCTGCACCACGCCCCCTTGACGGGGCAGCGCTACCCCAGGGGGCGGCGCCTTAGGCCCTATGGAGGAGGAGCTTCCGCCTCCGCTCCCCTTCGGTTCGGAGCGGTCGGAAGTCGCTTCATTTCTCGCCGACTTGTGGCACTTTTCGTTCGTCCGCGCCGCGCGTCCGGCCGCTCACCGCGGTCCGCAGGGCGAGTGCCGCCAGCGCCTCCGGGGCACCGGCCTGGCCGCGGATACCGGGGAAGGCGTTGATGTCCACGATGAGGGGCACACCACCCCCGGCGTCGAGAAGATCCACCCCGTAGACCTCCAGGCCGAAGACCTCGCCGACCCGGAGCGCGGCGGCCGTCCAGCTCGCGGGCAGCTCGCCGACCGGCAGCGGCAGTGTCGGCCCGCGGCCGTCCGGGGCCAGTTCCGAGCGGCGCAGCGCGGCGAAGAGCTGCCCGTCGACCACCCACAGCTTGTGGTCCCAGCCGCTGTTCACGGTGAACTCCTGTACCACGACCGGCTCTTCGGACCAGTCGGCGGCCAGCTCGCGCAGCCGTACGGCGCTGTCGGCGCGGGCCACCAGGTCCCGGCGCCGGCTGAACCGGCTCTTGATCACCAGTGGACCCGCCGGGGCACCGGCCGCGGCCAGCTCCCCGAGCGTGGCCACGGAGCGGGTGCCGGCGAACGGCAGCCCGGCCGCGCGGGCCACTGCGGCCATCTCCACCCGGTCCTGGCACCGGGCGGTCGCCGCAGCCGAGTTGAGCACCACGGCGCCGTGCTCCTCCAGGAGCGCGGCGAGCGCCAGCGCCCGGGGCGTCCGCGCCTTGAGGAGATAGACGTCGGCGAGCGAGGAGAGGTCTGGGCCCGGCCCCTCGGCGCCCGGGTCCAGGGTCGCCACCTGGTGCTCCGGGGTCAGCAGGTCGGTGACCGCGGCGAGCAGCGGATGACCGGGATCCGCGGTGACCAGACAGATCCTCACCGGCCGCCGCCGATGGACGCCGCGGGCCGGGCGGGACGGGGAACGGACGGCACGGCGAACGGGGGTGCCGGGGGTGCTGGGGTTGCCGGGGCGGACGTCGTGCCCGGCTGGCCGGTGGCCGGCCGGGCCGCTGCACCGGGCTGCCCGGTCGCGGTCAGGACAGCCGCACCCGGCTTCCCGGTCACCGGCACGGGCACCGCGCCCGGCCGGCCGGTCATCGGCACCGGTCCCGCCCCGGCCTCCTGCCCGTTCCCGTTCACCGGGCCGGCCTCCCCTACGGCCGTCCGTACGGACGCCTCCCGTACGGATGCCTCCCGTACAAACTCCTCCCGCCCGCTCGTCCCGTTACGGGCGAGGTCCAGGACGGCGGCGGACACCCGGGCGACCGCGTCCGGCACCTGGCGGAAGCTGGGGAAGTCATTGATGTCGACGACCACCGGGCCGTCCGGTCCGAGCAGGATGTCGACCCCGTAGAGGTCGAGGCCGAAGACGGCGCCTATCTCGGCGGTGATCCGGGCGACTTCGGGGGTGAGCGGCACCTGCCGTTCCCGTACGGCGTGGGCGGGGTGCAGCGGGGAGCACCGCTCGGTTGCGTACAGCTCACCGGCGACGCTGTACACCTTCAGATCCGTACCGGAGTTGGGGACATAGGGCTGGGCGATGAGCAGCCCGCCCGCCGCGCCCGCCGGGCCGCCCGGCTCCACCGGATCCAGCAGCCGGTCCGGTGTCGCCACCAGCCGGACGGCACGCCCGGAACTGCCGTCCGCGGGCTTGACCACGAGGGGGAACTCCGCCTCGGCTATCTCCGCGAACTCCTCCGGACGGGCCGCCGCATACGTCACGGGGACGGGCAGCCCCTTGCTGCGGGCGATCACCGCGGCCAGCGCCTTGTCCCGTACGCCACGGATGGCCCGGACGTCGTTCACCGTCGTCAGCCCGACGGAAGCGGCCGCTTCCAGGAGGGTCAGGCCCGGACCGCCGGAGACGGTCTTGAGGACCCAGGCATCGTGGCTGCCCGCCTGTATCGCCTCGGATATCCGGATCAGCGAGCGGCCGGGCCACAGCACGTCCACCTGGTGGTCCCAGGCGCGGAGTTGGTGGATCACCTCCAGGGGCATGCCGTCATGGCGGTACTGCTCCTCCACCAGGAAGCAGAGTCTCATCGGGCACCCTCGTCATCGCCGCACGTCCACCGACCGTCCGGCAGATCCATGACACACCAGGATCCCATGCGGCGTCCGCCGGGGACGGTGGACCCACGCGCCCGGCCCCGGCCCGTGTCACGTCGGACGGCGGGTGGCCGCAGTCCGCCCGCCGCACCCCGGCCACCGGCCCGGCCCCGCTCGGCCGGGCGCCCGGTGTCGCTACCGTGAGGCGACCGCGACGGAGCATGACCGGGATGGACCGGGATCAATCGGGAGGCCCCAGTGACCAACAAGGCGGTGCCCTTCGACGACCTCGACCGCAAGATCGTTGCGGCGCTGATCGACAACGGCCGGGCGAGCTTTGCGGAGATCGGTGCCGCGATCGGGCTGTCGTCCACCGCGGTGAAGCGGCGGGTGGACCGGATGCGGGAGAACAACGTGATCACGGGGTTCACCGCCACCGTCCGCCCGGCCGCGCTGGGCTGGCTCACCGAGGCGTATGTCGAGGTGTACTGCGACAGCGCGGCGCCGCCCCGCCGGCTCGCGGAGGTGGTGCGCAACCACCCGGAGATCGCGGCGGCGATGACCGTCACCGGTGGCGCCGATGCGCTGCTGCACGTACGGGCCACCGATGTGGAGCACTTCGAGGAGGTACTCGAACGCATCCGGGCCGAGCCCTTCATCCGCAAGACGATCAGTTACATGGTGCTGTCCCATCTGCTGCCGGACAGCCCGGAGGCGGGCGCCCGGCAGTCCTCCGGAGGGGCCGCCCGCTGAGGCGGCCGGATCGCGCGGCCCGTCACGGCCGCCGGGAGACCGGCACACAGGCCGCGGAAGCGGAATGCGCCACAGAATCGCGCAGCAAAGCTGCGTGAGACACCGCCACTACGCAGCATTACTGCTTCGCTGAGCAGCATTTGTTGCTTGTGGCCCGAATCCCTCGCTCCTTACCTTGGAAGCACTCCGGGTAACGCTCTGTGACACCCGGTCACCCGCATGCCCCTGAGGAAGCGAAGGGATCGTCCCGTGCCGATGACTCGTGTGTCGCGCCCCCGGCGCTATCTGGTCTGCGAGCCCAGACACTTCGCCGTGCAGTACGCGATCAATCCATGGATGCGTGCCGACGTCCCGGTGGACACCGCCCTCGCGGGGCGCCAGTGGGAGACCCTGATGGGCACCTACCGCGCGCACGGGCACACCGTGGAGACCGTGGCCCCGGTAGCCGGCCTGCCGGACATGGTGTTCGCGGCGAACTCCGCGCTCGTCGTGGACGGCCGGGTCTTCGGCTCGCACTTCCACGCGCCGCAGCGGCGGCCGGAGTCCACGGAGTACGAGACCTGGTTCAAGGCGGCCGGATACGACGTCTACCGGCCGGAGTCGCGGTGCGAGGGCGAGGGCGATCTCGTCCCGGCCGGCCGCTACATCCTCGCGGGTACGGGCTTTCGCACCACTCCGGCCGCGCACCGCGAGGTGCAGGAGTTCTTCGGCGTGCCGACGATCGGCCTGCAGCTGGTGGACCCGTACTTCTACCACCTGGACACCGCGCTCTTCGTCCTGGAGGAGACGGCGGAGACGGGCGAGGCGAATATCGCCTACTACCCCGAGGCGTTCTCGTCCGGCAGCCGTGAAGTGCTGCGGCGGCTGTTCCCCGGGGCGGTGCTCGCCACCCGGGAGGACGCCATGGCCTTCGGCCTCAACTCCGTCTCCGACGGCCGCCATGTCTTCGTCGCCCCGCAGGCGACCGGCCTGATCGCGCAGCTCGGCGCGCACGGCTATGTCCCCGTCCCCGTCGACCTGTCGGAGTTCCACAAGGCCGGCGGCGGCATCAAGTGCTGCACCCAGGAGATCCGCTGATGACCGCTCCCACCCGTACCGTCCCCGTGCAGGCTGCTCCCCGTTCGTCCGCGGAGCTCATCCAGGCCGAGAGCCCGGTGCTCGCGCACAACTACCACCCGCTGCCCGTGGTGGTGGCGCGCGCCGAAGGGGTCTGGGTCGAGGACGTCGAAGGGCACCGCTACCTCGACATGCTGGCCGGATATTCGGCCCTCAACTTCGGCCACCGTCACCCGGCCCTGATCGAGGCCGCGCACCGCCAGCTCGACCAGCTCACCCTCACCTCGCGCGCCTTCCACAACGACCGCCTCGCCGGTTTCGCCGAGGGCCTCGCCGCGCTGACCGGCCTGGACATGGTGCTGCCGATGAACACCGGCGCCGAGGCGGTGGAGAGCGGCATCAAGGTCGCCCGCAAGTGGGCCTACGACGTCAAGGGTGTCCCGGCGGACCGGGCGACGATCGTGGTGGCGGGCGGCAACTTCCACGGCCGGACGACCACCATCGTCGGCTTCTCCGACGACGACACGGCCCGCATCGGCTTCGGCCCCTTCGCCCCCGGCTTCCGCACCGTCCCGTACAACGACCTCGCCGCGCTCGAAGCGGCCCTGGACGAGACGACGGCCGCCGTACTCATCGAGCCCATCCAGGGCGAGGCGGGCGTCCTCATCCCCGACGACGGCTATCTCACCGGCGTACGCGAACTGACCCGGCGCAACGGCTGCCTGTTCATCGCCGACGAGATCCAGTCCGGGCTGGGCCGCACCGGCACCACCCTCGCGGTCCAGCACGAATCCGTGGTGCCGGACATGCTGCTGCTCGGCAAGGCGCTCGGCGGCGGCATCGTCCCGGTCTCCGCCGTCGTCGCCCGCCGCGAGGTGCTCGGCGTGCTCGGCCCCGGCCAGCACGGCTCGACCTTCGGCGGCAACCCCCTGGCCGCCGCGGTCGGTTCGGCGGTGATCGAGCTGCTCGCCACCGGGGAGTTCCAGCGCCGCGCCGCCGACCTCGGCGCCCAGCTGCGCAGCGGCCTGGCCGCACTGACCGGCAAGGGCGTGACCGGCTTCCGCGCCCGCGGCCTGTGGGCCGGTGTCGACATCGACCCCGCCCTCGGCACCGGCCGGGAGATCAGCGAACGCCTGCTGAAGGAAGGCGTCCTGGTCAAGGACACCCACGGCTCGACGATCCGGCTGGCCCCGCCGCTGACCATCACCGCCGAGGAACTGGAATCGGCACTGGGCAGCCTGGAGCGGGCGCTGTCGCTGGGGTAGGGGCGGCGGGCCGGTCCCTGAAGACCTGCGCGGCACCGGCGGGCCGGCCGCTCAAAGCCTGCGCGCGGCCCCGGCAGTTGGTTCACTGCCGGGGCCGCGCGCAGGTGCGTCAGAATCAGCCGCGGTGCGACGAGCCGTCCGAGGACGTGGCCGCGGACGTGGCCTTGGACGTGGCCGAGGTGGCCGTGGACGCAGCCGCTGACGTGGCCCGCCCGGCCGTCACCGTGGCCGGCCGGTTCGCGGGGGACGGGGCCGCCGCGGCGTTGTGCTGCGTGGTCCAGCCGTCCAGCGCGGTGCGGCAGGCGTGGTCCAGGTGCCGCAGGTCCGTCAGGTCCAGCTCGACGGGCTGGTCGCCGGGCAGCGCCTCCAGCGCGTCCAGGATCTTGGGCAGCCGCAGGAAGGTCGCATTGCCGCTGAGCGCGACGAGGGTCCGTCCGCCGGTCAACTCCCGTACGTCGATCTGGACATGGGAGGTCTCCCAGGCAGTCTTCACCACGGCCAGCAGCAGGCCGAGCAGCACGCCCTCGAACATATTGGTGAAGACGATCGCGCCCGCGGTCACCCCGAGGATCACCGCCTCGCCCCGGTGCTCCCGCCACAGCTGCGGCAGCTGCCGGACGGGCACCAGCTTCGCCCCGGCGTGCACCAGGACGGCGGCGAGCGCGGCGATCGGGACGACGCCGAGGGCCGCCGGGAGGAGCGCGGCGAAGACCAGCAGCCAGACTCCGTGCAGCACCCGGGAGGCCTTCGTCCGGGCCCCGGCCTGCACATTCGCCGCGCTGCGGACGATCACGGCGGTCATCGGCAGGGCACCGAGCAGTCCGCAGACCGTGTTGCCCGCGCCCTGCGCCATCAGCTCCTTGTCGTAGTCCGTACGGGCCCCGGTCATCCGGTCCACCGCCGCGGCGCTGAAGAGGCTCTCCGCGGAGGCGATGAGGGCGAAGGCGAGCACCGTGCCGAGGACGGACAGCTGGGCCAGTCCGCCGAGTTCGCCGAGGCCGGGCGGCTGGATCGACGCCAGCAGGCCGTGCACCTCCACCTTGCTGATGGGCAGCGCGAACCCCGCGGTGACCGCGGTGGCGACGGCGATGGCCGCCAGCGGCCCCGGTACCAGACGGACCTTCGCGGGCAGCCGCGGCCACAGCACGAGCAGGCCGAGGGTGCCCACGCCGACCGCGAACGCGGTGAGGGCCTCGGGGCGGCTCGCGATCCCGGCGGCGAGGCCGGGCAGCCCGGTGATCTTGGCGAGGCCGGTGCCGGGCTGGTCGGTGTCGGCCATGGCGTACACCTGGCCGAGGATGAGGATCAGCCCGATCCCGGCCAGCATGCCCTGGACGACGGCGACCGAGATCGCGCGGAACCACCGGCCGCAGCGCAGCGCGCCGAGGGCCAGTTGCAGGAGGCCGGCAGCGAGCACGATCGCGCCCAGGGCCGCCAGGCCGAATTGCTGTACGGCCTCGTGGACGAGCACGGTGAGCCCGGCCGCGGGACCGCTGACCTGGAACGAACTGCCCGGCAGACAGCCGACGACCAGGCCGCCGACGATGCCGGTGATCAGCCCGAGTTCGGCCGGCACCCCGGAGGCGACGGCGACACCGACACACAGCGGGACGGCGACGAGGAAGACGACGAGTGAGGCGAGGACATCACGGCGGAGTGTGCCGGGACTGAGTGCGGGGAGCTTGCCTGTGGTGCGCTTGAGCGCGGTGAGCATGGAGATCTCTCCGGTGGGGTGCGTGGGACGGGACGGGCGGCGGGTCGGTCAGGCGGCGGGCCTGTCAGGCGGCGGGTCGGGCCGACGCCCGCTCACAGCGCCTCAAAGCGCCCCGTCTCCGGCCGGTGCCTGCGCACGGCCCCCGTGTGCACCTCGTAGAACCAGACGTCCAAAGACAGCCGCCCGGCGTCGAGGCCCTCCGCCACGCACGGGTAGGACCGCAGCCGCTCCGCCTGTGCCAGCGCGTGCCGCTGGACGGCGTCGGCGAGTTCCGGCGTGCCGCCGTCGGCCCCCGCGCCGCCCGAGAGTTCCGGTGCGGCGCTCTCCAGCCAGCCCTGGACCGCGGGCACCCCGGTCAGATCCTCCCCGCGGACCAGCGCACCGACCGCCCCGCAGTGTGAGTGGCCGCACACCACGATGTGCGCCACGCCCAGGACCTGTACGGCGTACTCGATGGTGGCGGCCTCCCCGGCGGGCCGCTCGGGGCGGTACTCGGGAACGATGTTGCCCGCGGTGCGCAGTTCGAACAGATCGCCCGGCGCCGCCCCGGTGATCAGCGCGGGCACGACCCGCGAGTCGGAGCATGTGATGAACAGCGCCTGCGGCGACTGCCCGGCTCCGAGCCTGCGGAACTCCTCGCCGCGCTCGGCGCAGCGGTTCTCGAAGGAACGGGCGTGCGCGGTGAGTTGTTGCATGGTGGCCTGCCTCCTACTCGCCCCCCGTGGGCGCGTGGTGTGGTCGGGTCATGGGTGGCGCGCCCGCGGCCTCGACGGTGAGACGGCTGCGCGCCCCGGCGCAGGACGGTTCCCCGTGCCGGGCGTGCTCCCTGAGCACCTAAGGCCACCCTTACGCACCCTTCCTGAAGGCAACCTGAAGACCGACCGAACGGCAGATGTCCCGGCCTGCCGTCAGGCCGGGGTGGCGCCCGCCCTGCCGAGGAGCGGGAATCGGCACGCACGAGCCTGGAGCGGGTGCCGGGCTGCCCCGCCCCGCCTCCGCCCCAGCCGAAACGCCGACGCGGCCACCGAAACGCCGACGCGGCCGCAACTCGGGTGAGCTGCGGCCGCGTCGAGCGGTTCGTCCCCTAGAAGGAGCCGCTCAGAAGGAGCCGTTGCGGTTGATCATCTCCAGGCAGGCCTTGTGCGAGCTGCCCTTGAAGCGGACACAAAGGTCTCCGCTGGACTGCAGCCCCGGGGCGGTGTGGCCGACGAGCTGGCCGCCGGAGCGCTTCGCCTTGAACGAGTAGCTGAAGCCGTCCGGCTCGTAGATGTAGACGGTCGCGGACTTCCGGCTCTTGGGCGGGTTGGTCCAGGTCGCGGTGACCGTGCCGGGTTGGGGCGTCCCGTCCTGGCCATCGGTCTCGATGCAGATCTGCGGGCCCGACCAGTCATGGGTGCAGGCGGACGCGGCGGCGTGCGCGGCCGGGGTGGTGGCGACGGCGCTCAGCGCGATCGTTCCGGCGACGGTCAGCGCGCGAAGCAGCTTCGAACGGGTCATGTGTGGGGGGAATCCTCTCCTCGGTGTACGTGCAGAAGACACAACAGCCCCGCCACGAATGGGGCGTGGCGGGGACGCGGTGTCGTAGTTGATCTTAGTCGGCGCCTCGAACGCATGTGCGCCTGAGGGGTGGTGATCTGCGACTTTCGCCGACTTCCGGCGATCGACACCCCCGGGCACCCCTCCCCGGGGGTACGCCCCCGACGCACCCCGGCACACCCCCGGCACACCCCCAGAGACTAACCACTCACAAACACGTAGCCGGTTGACCGCCCCGACCCCTAACCTCTAAAGTCGCATTCAGTGGTTATAGCGACGGGGCGGTGGCGAAGCCGTCCTGGTCGCCACCGCCACCGCCATGCGTCCCGCGCACCTCTCCCGACCCCCCGGAGGCTCCCGTCATGACCGCCATCGTTCTCGTCCACGGCCTGTGGGCCGACGGCTCCGCCTGGAGCGAGACCCTCACCGCACTGCGCGCTCTGGGCCACGAGCCGGTCGCCGCCCAACTCCCCGTGGACTCACTGGAAGGCGATATCGCGGCCGTACGCCGGGTGCTGTCCACCGTCGACGGGCCGGTGCTGCTGGTGGGCTGGTCCTACGGCGGCGCCGTCGTCACCGGCGCGGCCGTCGGCCAGGACCACGTCAAGGCCCTGGCCTACATCGCCGGGTTCGCCCCCGACCAGGGCGAGTCGGTCCGGGACATCGTGCACCGCCGCCCCGGCAGCGCACTCCCCGAGCACCTCCGGGTCACCGACGACGGACACTCCTACATCGACCGGCCCGCTTACGGGGAGGTCGTGGCCGCCGACGCCGCCGCCGAACGCATCGCGCTCGCCGCGGCCGTCCAGAAGTTCCCGCGCCTGGGCATCGACGGCGCCCCGTCCGGCATCCCGGCCTGGCGCGAGAAGCCCTCGCACTACCTGGTCGCCACACAGGACCGCGCACTGCCCGCCGCCACCCAGCGCGAAATGGCCGACCGCATAGGCGCACAGACCACCGAATGGGACACCGGCCACGGCCCCATGTACGCCCACCCCCAGGACCTGGCCAACTACCTGCACAGCATCGCCAAGGGCCTCTGACGCCCCCTGAGCCCCCACCCCCCTGGGGATCGTGCCCTTCCGCATACACGCGCGGGAGGGCACGGCTGTCGGCTCGCGCAGGAACGGCCGGCGGCGGTCCGTGCCGCCCGGCGGGCTCAGGCCTCGCGCGTCTTCGCGTAGTGGCGGGACGCCTTCGCGCGGTTGCCGCAGGCCGCCATCGAGCACCAGCGGCGGGTGCCGTTCCGCGAGGTGTCGAAGAAGTGCAGGATGCAGGCCTCGTGCGCGCAGCTGCGGATCCGGTCCGGGGCGGTGCGCAGCAGATCCAGGTAGTCCCGGGCCGCAGTCCAGGCCGCACCCCAGGACGGATGCTCGAACTCCGCCTCCTCACCAGGACCCTCGGGGGTCAGGGTGGCGCGGATCCGGCCCCGATCGAGCACGGCGTTGAGGCGCTCGATACCGGCCGGGCCGCCGGGGTCGTCGACGGCGGCAGCGAGGGCCTCGCGGGCGAGCAGCACATGCTCCAGTGCGGCGGCGTCAGCGGGGAAGCGGCGGTCCAGACCGTTGCTCGCGAGCCAGATACGCAGCCCGTCGACTCCGGTGAGCAGGTCCTGGCGTCCGGCCTCGGACACCCAGCGGGTGTTCAGCAGATCCAGCGAGACGGGCTCTCCGGTCAGGGGACGGGGGTCGGGCGCGGGCATCCCTGCCTCCTTCTGACGTCCATGTCCCCTAGGGGCTAACCAGCCAAGAGTACGGAATCGGTTGCACACCCCCGCCCTAACCCTTAAAGTCAATTTTACCAGTTAGATCGGCGGATGGACAGATCCGCCGGAGAGGGGTCTGCCATGACGGCGACCAGCACACTCCGGACCGGCCACATCGGCCTGAACGTCACCGACCTCACGCGCTCCCTCGCCTTCTACGGGGAGGTGCTCGGCTTCGACGTGCTCGGCGAGGGCAACGACGACGGGCGGCGCTTCGCCTTCCTGGGCCAGGACGGACAGCTCACGCTCACGCTGTGGCAGCAGGCCGACGGCGCCTACGCCCCGGGCCTGGCCGGGCTGCACCACCTGGCGTGGGAGGCCGGGACGGTCGACGAGGTGACGGCGTTCGAGGCCCGGCTCCGCGAGCGGGGCATCGACTTCGCGTACGACGGATTCGTCGCCCACGGCGAGGGCGCCGGCTCCGGCGGGATCTTCTTCCACGATCCGGACGGCACCCGGCTGGAGATCTGCGTACCCACCGGCGCGGACGGCGCACCCACCCCGGTGACGGACGCGCCGACCTGCGGATTCTTCTGAGGAGCTGAGGGCTGTGGTGGATCCGTACCACGAGGGCTCACGCGCCGTGCAGGACCGGCTCGGCGTACGCGCGGTGGCCGACCACGTCGGCCGCTCCATCGGGCCGGGCATCCGCGAGGTGGCCGCGGCCTTCCTCGGACTGCAGCCGATGCTGGTGATCGGCGCGGCGGACGAGGCCGGCCGGATGTGGAGTTCGCTGCTCACCGGAACCCCCGGGTTCGTCCGGGCCACGGGCCCCCGCCACATCGCGGTCACGGGCGGCCCGCCGGACGGCGACCCGCTCACCGCGGCCCTCGCGACCGAGGGAACCGACCTCGGCACCCTCGCCCTCGACCCCCGCACCCGCCGCCGTATGCGCCTCAACGGCACGGCCGCACCGACGCCCCGCGGATTCGTGGTGACGGCCGACCAGGTCTTCGCCAACTGCCCGCGGTATCTGCAGCGGCGGACGCTCCAGGCGCCGGTCCCCGGCCGGGCCGGCGCCGTGCGGCGGGGCCGGGAACTCACCCCCGGCCAGCAGCGGCTCGTCCGCGCCGCCGACACCTTCTTCATCGCCACCGCGGCCGCCGACGGCACCGACGCCAGCCACCGCGGCGGCAACCCCGGATTCGTCCAAGTCATCTCGCCGAACGAACTCTGCTGGCAGGACTACCCGGGCAACTCGATGTTCCTGACCCTGGGCAACCTCGAAGGCGATCCGCGCGCCGGCCTGCTGTTCGTCGACTGGAGCACCGGCACCACGCTCCAGCTCACCGGCACCGCCACCACCGCGTTCGGCGCGGCAGGACGCACCACACGCTTCACGGTGGCCGAAACTGTGGAGACCCCGCACGCCAGCCCGCTGCGCTGGTCCGCCCCCGAATACTCGCCCGCCAACCCGCCCGTACGGGAAAGCGCCTGAACCTCCTGGATGCCGCAGCCTCCCGCACGCCGAGTTCTCCCACACAGCAACGAAATGGAGCCCGCAATGGAACCACGCCCCCCGTTCCCGCCGTTCGACGAGCAGAGCGCGATCCAGAAAGTGCAGGCGGCCGAGGACGCCTGGAACACCCGCGACCCTGAGCGCGTCGCCCTCGCCTACACCGAGGACTCGGTCTGGCGGAACCGCGACTCCTTCGTCACCGGCCGCGCCGAGATCGTCGACTTCCTGCGCCAGAAGTGGACCCGCGAACTGGACTACGCGCTGCGCAAGGAACTCTGGTCATACAGCGGCAACCGCATCGCGGTGCGCTTCCAGTACGAGTCCCATGACGCGGCCGGCCAGTGGTGGCGCAGCTACGGCAACGAGCTCTGGGAGTTCGACGAGAACGGCCTGATGCGGCGCCGGGAGGCCGGCATCCACGATGTCGCGATCACCGGCGACGAACGCCGCATCTTCGGCACCCGCCCGGAGGAGGAGCGGGGCCACCCCCTCCCCTTCCGCTGATCAGCCGGAACCTGGGAACTCCCCGTCCTTGAGGGCGTCGACGAAGAACGACCACGCAGGTATCCCGACGAGGAGCGCCGGACCGTGGGGCGTCTTGCTGTCACGGACGGGGACGGCGGAGGGGTGGCCGTCCAGGACCTCGATGCAGCTGGCCCCTTCGTTGTCGCTGTAGGACGACTTGCGCCAACCGGTCAGCGTCGCGGCGTTCGGAATGGTGTGCTCAGTCATGGGATCCGTATTCCTTCGCTGTCGCTCTCATCAGGGCCAGGGACTCTTTCAGCGGCAGTGCATCGCCCATCGCGAGATCGTAGAGACCTTGCAGTCGTTGGACCACAGCCGGGGAGTCGTGGATCTTGCTGACGGACACTCCCTCGGAATAGGCCACCGGGGGCTGATCCTCGAACCACATCAGCGTCAGCATCCCCGCCATGAGCGGATGAGCGCCCAGGCCGAGCGGCAACACATGCATCCGCACCCGCTCGTCCTCGACCAGGCGGACGAGGTGATTGATCTGTTCCGCCATGACACCAGGGCCGCCGACTGGCCGACGCAGCACCATCTCGTCCAGGACCGCCCACACGATCGGCGTCAACGGGTTCGTGAGAATCTTCGAGCGCTCAAGCCGTGATACAGCGAGCCTGTCACATTTCTCTTCCCCCCACGGAGGGAAAGCCGTACTCAAGATGGCCCGCGCGTATCTGTCCGTCTGGAAGATTCCAGGGATAGTGGAAGCTGCGAACTCCCTGATCATCGTTGCCTGTTGTTCAAGCCTCAGCGCATCCTCGAAGCGGTCGGCGACCGTAGTGTCATCCTGCGGCAGAAAGCTGCTGAGCACATTCCCCGTATTCAGCGCCATGTCCAACCGCCGCGCATCCTCCTTCGAAGGGACCCTGCGCCCCGCCTCGATGTGCGCGATGTGCGAGCGGGTCATCACCGCCGCGTCGGCCAGCTGCTGTTGCGTCAGCCCGGCCTCTTCTCGCTGCTGCTTGAGCCAGTCGCCGTAGGTGCTGCCCATGTCGTCAACCCCCCTGTGACCGAAAATTCGTCACCCTCTGTGCACTGGCGAGGCTACTCGCCGTCACACAACGCTAGGAGCGAAAGCCGCCAAGACGCACAGGAGTTGACGACGTGCCCGAGCAGATCGACCCGGACGCCCCCCGTAGTCCCGGCCCAGGACTGCGCCTGTTGCCGTGGGAGACCCCCGCGGGCAACCCGTGCTACCTGAGCACCGACGACAGCGGCGGCTACCTCTCCCGCAAGGCGGACGAGATGGAGGCGGAGCAGATGCGCGACGGCGCCGCCGTACTCGCCGATGCGGAAGAGGTGTTGGACGACCCGACGACCGGGCCGCTCACGCTCCGGGTGACGCTCCAGCAGACCACCCGGGCGCTCGGCGACGTACTGCGCATCGCGGCCAGCAGGGGTGGGCGACTGCCGGTACCGGACGATCTGGATGCCGACAGGTGAAGGCGCCGGCCGTCGGCAGTCGCCTGTGGACGTTTCGCTTCCCCGCGGCCAGGGAACGAAGAAGCCACCGAACCACTGGGCTGCCCATCCCTCCTCGGGGATATGCAGCCCGCCGTGCTGTTGTGACGCGTGGGTCTGTGGTTGTGGTGCCCCGGAGCGGGATCTCTGGACGGCCCCCACAGAAGGGGTCCACATGAGTACGAATGTTCAGTCGCCGTTGCCGGAGCTGCTACAGACAGCCGCGCTCCCCGGCCAGGCCGTGGCGCCCGCCGAGGCGGCGCAGATGAGCCGGGTGGCTGCCCCCGGTCGCACCTTCCTGGCCGTCACGTCGATCCCCGTCGGCAACAACCCGGTCGGGGTGGCCATCACCCCCAACAGCGACCTCTACGTCGCCAACTCCGGATCGGCCAGCGTGTCGGTGATCAACACCACCACGGACACCGTCATCGGCGGCCCCATCGGCGTCGGCGGTACACCGGTCTGGCTGGCGGTCGCCCCCAACGGCAACGCCTACGTCCCCAACAGCGGGTCGAACACCGTGTCGGTGATCAACACTGCCACCAACACCGTCGTCGGCGCCCCGATCCCCGTCGGCGGCCAGCCGGCCGTGGTGGCGGTCGTCCCCGGCGGACGCGTCTACGTCAGCAACTTCTCCGCGAGCACCGTGACGGTGATCGACACCACCACCAACACCGTCATCGGCGCCCCGATCCCCACCGGCAGCGGCCCGGTCGGGATCGCGGTCGCCCCCAATGGCAAGGCCTACGTCGCCAACCGCTTTTCGAATAACGTGACGGTGATCGACACCACCACCAACACCGTCATCACCACGATTCCCGTCGGCACCCAGCCGAACTTCGTGGCGATCGCGCCCAACGGCAACGCCTACGTCGCCAACATCACGTCGAACAACGTGTCCGTGATCGACACGACCACGGACCTGGTCATCGCCACGATCCCCGTCGGCAGCCAGCCGTGGGGCATCGCGGTCGGCCCCAACGGCGACGCCTACACCGCCAACCGGGGGTCGAACGACGTGACGGTGATCGACACCGTCACCAACACCGTCATCGGCACCCCGATCCCCGTCGGCACCCAGCCGATCGCCGTGGCGGTCACCGCCAACGGCAAGATCTACGTCACCAACTTCGCCTCGTCCGATGTCAGCGTCATCCAGCTTCCCCCCAAGCTGACCAGCATCACCCCCACCCAAGGGCCCACCACGGGCGGCACAGTGGTGACGATCACCGGCGAGAACCTGACCGGGGCGAGCGTCACGATCGGCGGGAACCCCGCCACCGGGGTGAGCGTCAATGCCGCCGGCACTGAGATCACCGCCACCACCCCGCCCGGAGCGGCCGGCCCGGCCACCGTCACCGTCATCACCACCAGTGGCGGCGCCGCCCTGGTGAACGGCTTCACCTACGTGCTGCCCGTCCACGCCACCACGCTGACCGCGACCCCGGCGCTGGCGAAGCTGTTCCCGCCGCACGTGTACTTCCCGTTCCTGACCGCCACGCTGACCGACCAGGTCACCGGCCTTCCGGTGGCCGGCCAGCCCATCACGTTCACTGCCGGCTCCCATGTCCTGGGCACCGCCCTCACCGACGCCCAGGGCGTCGCCCGGGTGAACGAGACCCTCACGCTGACGCTCATCCTCCTCAACGGCGGATATGACGTCAGCTTCGCCGGCGCGACCACCCCGTCGGCCACCCTGTCCCCGTCCAGCGACCACGCGGAGGTCATCGAACCCTGACCCCCGCCAGATCACCGGCCGACCGGCCCGGCAGCATCTGCGCCCCGAGCGCCGCCGGGTCCGGGCAGCACCCGCACCCAACCCTTCCGTGCGCTTCGAGAACAGGAGCGCACGGAAGGGTCCGCTTTTGCCCAGGGTGGCGCGCGGCCCCGTCACCCCCCGCTCAACACCTCGCCGACGACGGCCACGCCCTGCGTGATCTCGTCCGGTGTGCGGGCGGCGTAGCCGAGGACCAGGCCCGGCGGGGCCGGGCGTTGGCTGTGCCAGGACAGGGGGTGGACCTTGACGCCGTGGGCGAGGGCGGCCGCGGCCAGATCCGTGTCGGAGCCCCGGTAGCCGTCCCGTCCGAAGGTGAGCGTCAGATGCAGGCCCGCCGCGGCGCCGTGCACGGTCGCGCCCGGCAGACGGTCGCGGATCGCCGCGATCATGGCGTCCCGGCGGCGGCGGTGGCGGCGCCGCAACAGCCTTAGCCGACGCTCCAGTTCACCGGACTCCATCAAACGGGCCAGGACCAGTTGGGGCAGTGCGGCATTGCCGAGGTCGGCGAACCTCTTGGCGTCGACCAGCGCCTTCCGGTACTTCGGCGGCGGCAGCAACCAGCCCACCCGCAGGGCGGGGGCCAGCAGCTTGGAGACGCTGCCGGCGTAGCAGACCTGCTCGGGGAGGAGCGAGCGCAGGGCAGGCACCGGCGCGCGGTCGTAGCGGTGCTCGGCGTCGTAGTCGTCCTCGACGATCAGGCCGCCATCGGCCGCCCAGCGCATCAGCTCACGGCGCCGCGCGCCACCGAGCACCACCCCCATCGGGAACTGGTGCGCCGGAGTGAGCAGAACGGCCCGCGCACCGCTCGCCCGCAGCGCGTCGACACGTATCCCGTCGTCGTCCACCGGGACCGGCGGCGTCGCCATCCGCCAGTGGTGGAGATGCTGTCGCGCGCCGAGCGATCCGGGGTCCTCCACCGCGATCTCCGGAATCCCGTCGCGGTGCAGCACCTGGGCGATCAGGCCGAGCGCCTGGACGGTGCCGACGACGATCACCACCTCGTCCGGATCCGCCCTGATCCCGCGGTTGCGGGCCAGCCAGTTCGCGACGGCCCAGCGCAGTGCGGCGGTGCCGCGCGGGTCCCCGTATCCGAAGTCGGCCGACGGGAGGTCCGCCAGCACCGCGCGTTCGGCGCGCAGCCAGGCCGCGCGGGGGAAGGCGGCAAGGTCCGGCACGCCGGGCGAGAGGTCGATCCGCGCGGGGGCGGTGCGCAGCTCGTCGAAGATCTCCGGGCCGGGCGGTGCGGCGAACGGAGCGGGGGTCCGGCCGGCCCGGGGCGTCGCTCCCCTGCTCGTCGCGGCGGCCGTCACGGGCGCGGCGACGACGATCGTGCCACCCCTCCCCCGCCCGGCGAGCTGCCCGTCCTCCGTCAGCCGCTGATATGCCTCGGTGACCACACCCCGCGATACCCGCAGGTCAGCGGCGAGCGTCCGGGTCGCGGGCAGTCTGCTCCCGACCGGCAGCCGGCCGTCCGCGATGGCCCGCCGCAACTCCTGGGCCAGCCAGTCCGACCGGCCGCCCACGGGCGCGTCGTCGAGATGCAGCTGCAGGAAGTCGGAGGAACCGGGGGCCGCCGAACGGGACGGGGCGGCCGGGGGCGAGGGGGACGGAGGAGCCGGGGACGAAGGAGCTGGCGGTGCCGGGGACGACGGCGTTATGGACCGGTTGGCAGGGCGCTCTTTGGACCTGTGCACCGGGCCATTGTCGCGGCACGGTGAAGGCATGAACACGAACACGGCGTATGTGCACGGCTATTCACCCCAGGAGGCACGTCGGCTCGGCGACCAGGCGGACACCCTGGCCGCGTTGCTGCATGCCGGGACGGCGTACGCCGCCGACAGCCTGGTACTGGAGGTCGGCTGCGGGGTGGGCGCGCAGACCGTGCATCTGGCCAGGAGCAGTCCGGGGGCACGGATCGTCGCGATCGACTGCTCCGCGGAGTCGCTGGCGCAGGCCCGCGCGTATGTGACGGCGCAGGAACCGACCGCCGACGTGGAGTGGTGGACCGCCGACCTGCACCACCTCCCGTTCCGCGCGGCACAGTTCGACCATGTCTTCGCCTGTTTCGTGCTGGAGCACCTCCCGGATCCGCAGCGCGCGCTGGCCGGGCTGCGGCGTGTGCTGCGGCCCGGCGGCACCCTCACCGTGATCGAGGGCGACCACGGTTCGGTGGTCCTCCACCCCGACAGCGTCCACGCCCATGAGGTGATCAGCCACCAGGTACGGCTACAGGCCGCGGCCGGCGGAAATGCGCTGCTCGGACGGGCGTTGCAGCCGCTGCTCAGTGGCGCGGGCTTCGATCAGGTGGTGGTCCGGCCGCGGACGGCCTACGCCGACGCCACCCGGCCCGCGCTGATGAACGGCCTCACCCGGAAGACCTTCATCGCCATGGTCGAAGCGGTCCGCGACGAGGCGCTGAGCACCGGTCTGACCACCGCCGCCGACTGGGACCGTGGCATCGCCGATCTCCGGTTGGCCGCGGACGACGGCGGGACCTTCCACTACACCTTCTTCAAGGCCGTGGCCGTCAACCCGCAGGCGTAGAGCCGTAGAGCCGTAGAGGGGCCGGAGCCCGCCGGCGCGCCAGTGACGGGCGGCCCGTTTCAGGAGCCCGCCAGGACGCCTGAGACGGGCGGCCGGTCTCCTCACGCAGGCGAGACGGCCGGCCCGTCCACCGTTCCCGCGTCCGCGTCCGCCGTTCCCGCGTCCACCGTTCCCCCGTACGCCGCTTCCGCGTCCGCCGCTTCCACGTCCGTCACTTCCGCACCCGGCGACGCCCCGCCCCCCGCACACCGCTGCAACGCGGGCAGCTTCTCCGCCGTCCCGGCATCGGCCGGCATACAGGCGAACAGCTTGATGCCGGGCGCGTCCAGCGCTGCCAGCTTCACATAGTCGAAGGTCAGCGCCCCGACGCGCGGATGGTGGAAGGTCCGGCGGCTGCTGCCGAACTCCGCGATGTCATGCGCCTCCCACCAGGCCCGGAACTCCTCGCTCGCCGCCCGCAGGCCGCCCGTGAGCTGCTCGTGGCGCGGGTCCCCCACGCGCTGCCGGGCATCGGCCCGGAACTGGGCGACCAGATCCCGCGCCTGTCCGTCCCAGTCGGCGAGCAGGGCGCGCATCGCCGGGTCCATGAACACCAGCCACAGCAGATTGCGTTCGGCCGGCTCCAGCTCGCCCGGGTCACCGATCAGGCCCGCCTCGGCGCGGTTCCAGCCCACCAGGTCCCAGTTGGCGTCGAGGAGGTAGGCGGGGTTCGGTTCGAGCGCGTCCACCAGCCGCTGCAGGGCGGGCCCGGGGCCGCGGCCCGGCGGCCGCTCCGGCAGCGGCACCCCGGCCAGCGCGAACAGATGCCGGCGCTCGACCGAGCTCAGCATCAGGGCGCGCGCCAGGCCCGTGAGGACCTGTCCGCTGACGGTGATGTCGCGTGCCTGCTCCAGCCAGGTGTACCAGGTCACGCTGACGCCGGAGAGCTGGGCGACCTCTTCCCGCCGCAGCCCCGGGGTGCGCCGCCGGGGACCGGCGAGGATGCCCGCCTCCTGGGGCGAGAGCCGTTCCCGGCGCGCGCGCAGGAACTCCGCCAGGCTTCGCCGCCGTTGCTGGTCAGCCATCGAGACTCCCGTTCGCCGCAGCTCGCACGGTGCCGGCCGGATGGGGCCCGCTGCACGCGTCTCCGGGCGCAGCACGGATGGGGGTGGTGGGGGCACCAGCATAAGTGGTCTCTGTATGTCCGGCCGGGGCTGTCCGACGCTGGCGGCATGACCCAGACCCCACCCGCAGACGCCACCGCACGGCCTGCCGCGCCGGTCCGGCCGCCCGCCCGGCAGGCCGGTGCGGCGCCGTGGCGGGCCCTGACCATCGTGCTGGTCGGGGCGTTCATGGCCGTGCTCGACACCTTCATCGTGCTGGTCGCCGCCCCCGCCATCCAGGCCGATCTGCACTCCTCCACCGCCGATGTCCAGCTCATCCTGGCGGGCTATCAGCTCACCTACGCCCTCGCCCTGATCACCGGCGCGCGGCTCGGCGACCGCTTCGGCCGCAAGCGGCTGTTCATGACCGGGATGGCGCTGTTCACCCTGTCCTCCGTGGGCTGTGCGCTCGCGCCCGGCTCCGGCAGCCTGATCGCCGCGCGGCTGGTCCAGGGCGTCGGCGCGGCCGCGATGTTCCCGCAGGTCTTCGCGGTGATCCAGGTGCTGATCCCGGAAGACAAGCGCCCCAAGGCCTTCGGAGCGCTCGGCGCGGTCATCGGTATCGCCACGATGTCCGGGCAGTTGGCCGGCGGTCTGCTGATCGCCGCCGACCTCTTCGGCTCGTCGTGGCGGCCGGTCTTCTGGGTCAATGTGCCCGTGGGAGTGGTGACGCTGCTGCTCGCGGGCCGGTTCGTGCCCGAGTCGCGGGCGCCCCGGGCCAGGCGGCTCGATCTGCCCGGCGCCGTGGCGCTGACCGTGGCCCTCTTTCTGCTGGTGGTGCCGCTGGTCGAGGGCCGGGCGTACGGCTGGCCGCTGTGGGCCTGGCTCGGGCTGGCCGCCTGCGTGCCCGCGTTCGCCGTGTTCGGCCTGGTGGAGCGGCGGGTGGACGCCCGGGGCGGCGCCCCGCTCGTGCGGCTGCGGCTGTTCGGCGAGCGGGCGTTCGCGGTCGGGATGGCCCTGGTCGTCCTCACGTACGCGGGCATCAACTCCTTCTTCCTGATCCTGTCGTTGACGCTGCAGGACGGTCTGGGACTGGACGCGCTCGGCGCGGGCCTGGTCTACACCCCGCTCGCCGTCGCCTTCTTCGCCGCCAGCCTGCTCGCCGGGCGGCTGGCCCGCTTCGGGCGGCGGGTGCTGCAACTCGGCGCCCTGCTCGGCGCGGTGGGCTTCCTCGGCACCCTCTTCCTGGCCGTCCACGCCGGTGCCGCACTGACCGCCTGGGAACTGGCGCCGGCCCTGGTCCTGGTGGGTGCGGGCAACGGTCTGCTGGTCACCCCGCTGCTGAACGCGGTGCTCGGCAATGTCGGTCCGGAGGAGGTGGGCATGGCCTCCGGAGTGCTCTCCACCGGCCAGCAGGTCGGCGGCGCGGTCGGCGTGGCCGTCGTCGGCATCCTCTACTACGGCGCGCTGGGCGGCGCCGCGCACCCTGCTCCCGGCGCGTACGGACATGCGCTGGCGGCCGCGGTGGTCCTCAACATCGTGCTGTCCGCGGCGATCTCGGCACTGCTGCCGCTCCTCCCGGACCCGGCCGCGGACCGCCGCGCTTAAGGGCCTGCCCGGCGGATCACGCCTGGAACATGGCGGCCAGGCACCCTCATCTGCAGGGTTGTCGTCAGGTGAGGGGAGGAGAATGAGCGGCATGGCCATGGTGAAAGACATCGATGTCCGCGGCATGCAGCACTGCGAGACGACGGCGCTGGGCGTGCTTCTGCGGCATGAGGGAATCGACTTGTCCGAGCCCATGCTGTTCGGGCTCGGCTCCGGGCTGTCCTTCATCTACTGGGACAGCAAAGCCATGGGTTTTCCCTTCCTGGGAGGCCGGGTCAAGCCGTTCGAGCTCACCAGGAACCTGGCCGCCGCCCTCGGGCTTGAGCTGCTGACCGGGGAGACCGTCTCCCCGCGCAAGGCATGGCAGAACGTGGCGGCCCCCCTTGACGCCGGTCGGCCGGTCGGCCTGCAACTCGACAGCTACCACCTGGACTACTTCACCACCAAGGTGCACTTCGGCGGGCACATCGTGGCCATGTACGGCTACGACGAACACGACGCCTACTTGGTGGACACCGCCCCGCAGGGCGGAGCCGTCTCCACCAGCCTCGCCGGCCTGGCCAGAGCCAGGGCCGAGCGCGGCCCCATGACCGCCAAGCACCGCTCCTTCACCATCACAGCGCCCAGCAGCCCGACGCCCCCACCGGACTGCCTCATCCCCGCGATCAAGACCTGCGCCGACGCCTTCCTGAACCCGCCCATCGCGAACCTGGGCCACCGGGGCATCGAGAAGGCCGCCAAGCAGGTGCCGAAGTGGCTGCAGCGCAGCGACAGTCCGAAGGAAGACCTGCCACGGACCGCCGTCCTCATGGAGCGGGCCGGCACCGGCGGTGCCCTGTTCCGCAATCTCTACCGGGACTTCCTCGCCGAGTGCGCCCAGCTGATCGACAGCAGCCACCTGCGCACCGGCCACACCCTGTATACCGAGGCCGCCACCCTCTGGACACAGGTGGCCGCACTCCTCGCGACCGCAGGCGAATCCGGCGATGCGAAGCACCTCATGCAGGCCGGCTCCGTCCTCCACGAGCTCTCGCGCATCGAACGCGAGGCGATGCAGGCACTCAGCCTGCTCCAGGTGTAGACCCTGCCCTTCCCCAACCCCCTTGCCGGAAGGGCAGGTTCCAGATCCTGTCCTCAGCCGATTTCCCCAACTCCTTGTCAGGAAAGGGCTCTCGACCTATCTTGGAATGACCGTTCCGAGATAGGGGGCGGGATCGACGACCCTGCATGACTTCTCGTGACAACGAAACGAGCAGCCCGGCCATGCCCGACATCAAGCACTTCCATCCCGACCTCGTGCTCGACGAAGCGATCCAGGTCTTCTGGCGCGACGGCCTGCCGACGACCGGCGTCCAGGCGCTGGTGACCGCCACCGGCGTGAGCCGCTCCAGCCTCTATGCGACCTTCGGCAACAAGGACGGTCTCTACGCCGCGGCGCTGGGCCGCTATATAGCGCAGCACTCGACACCGGCCTTCGCCCGGCTGTCGCAGGCGTCCTCGGGGCTGACCTCGATCGAGGAGTTCTTCGCCGGACTGATCGAGGTGCGCTGCTCCGGCCCGGTCGCCGGCTGGGGCTGCATGGTCACCAACGCCCACGCCGGCCCGGAGTGCGCCGACACCGGCATCCGCACCCTGCTCGAAGACCACCACCACATGCTCCAGTCGGCCATGCGCGCGGCCCTGGGCAACGCCGCCGGCCTGGGGCACCTCCAGCCGTCCTGCGATCTCGACGCCTCCGCCGCGGTGCTGGCGACCCTCGCGTACGGCGTCAATCTGCGCTCCCGCGCCGGTGCCGACGCCCAGGCGCTGACCGACACGGTGACCGCTGCCCTCGCGCCGCTGCGCGCCCCCTTCCCACCTCAGGAGCACCCACCGCAATGAGCCTCCACGACGAACTCACCACCTTCTTCCGCACCCGCTACCCCGAACTCCCCGCATCCGCCCGTGAGGTGATGGAGCGGGCCGGCCGCGAGCTCACCGACTCCGGCCTGGCCGCGCAGGCCCTGCAGACCGGAGACACGGCGCCGCGCTTCAGCCTCCCCACCGCGACCGGCGCCACCGTCACCCTGGACGCACTGCTGTCCGCGGGCCCGGTCGTGCTCACCTTCTACCGCGGCGCCTGGTGCCCCTACTGCAACTTCGCGCTGCGCGCCCTCCAGCAGCAGCACGCCGATATCACCGCCCGCGGCGCTCAGTTGGTCGCCATATCGCCGCAGATCCCGGATGAGTCCCTCACCCTCACCGAAAAGCACTCACTCGCCTTCGAGGTCCTCAGCGACCTCGGCTCGCACACCGCCCAGCAGTTCGGCATCAGCTTCGACCTGCCCGACGACCTGGCCGTCGTGTACGAGTCCTTCGGCTTTGACCTGCAGCGGGTCAACGGCGGACATCCGCGCACCCTGCCGCTCCCCGCCACCTACGTCATCGACCGGGACGCCACCATCCGCTGGTCCTTCCTCGACACCGACTACACCGCACGCGCCGAACCCTCCGACATCCTCGCCGCTCTCGACGCCCTGCCCTCGGCACACTGAATTCCCCGCCGATGCCGGGGCACCGACCTCCGCACCGAATCTGCGGCAGACCGGCCCAACGGAAATTCCGCACCGCATTCAGGGCCCTCTTCACGAGAAAAATGACCGGGCGCGAACCGGCGTCCCAACTCGCCAGCATCCCCCCATAGGCCGCCGCGCACCGTAGCGCTAAGGTCGGATTTCCAGGAACGTAAACGGGGGAGGGCAGCCGCCGATGGCGCAGGACGATGCCGTAGTCGGCTGTACGGGAGTGCTTCTGATCGGCACTCGTGGGGCTGCCGGTCCCGGTGAGGTCCTGGTGCGGATCAGGGGTGGCTCCGAAGCCTTTCTCGCCTGGTCCACCGAGCCCCTTCCGGTAGGGGCGACCGTGCTCGTCATCGACTCCCGTGGCAGTCGCCAGGTCGACGTCATGGAATGGGCCGATCCGTTGGACGCGTTGACCGGCGGTGCCGGCAACGCAGGCTGAGGAGACAAAAGATGTTCGGTTACCGCGTTCCTGCCCCCGATCAAGCCATGCTGATTTCGGGCGGCAGGCGTGGACAAGGGGGCGCGCCATTCCGAGTGGTGACCGGGCACGGCAAGTTCGTGCTGCCGGTCTTCCGCAAGGTCCGTTTTCTGACGCTGGCGATGTGTGAGGCGGAGGTCGCCGAGACCTGTGTGACCCGGCAGGGCATTGCGCTGACGGTGCGCGCCGTGATCGCGTTCAAGGTCGGCAACGACACCGAGAGCGTGGTCAACGCCGGTCAGCGATTCCTGTCCGAGCAGGACCAGATGTCGGTACTGACCGGCCGGATCTTCGCCGGTCATCTGCGCTCCATCATCGGTTCGATGACGGTCGAGGAGATCGTCACCGAGCGGCAGAAGCTGGCCACCGAGGTACTGGAGACGTCCAAGACCGAGATGGCGAAGATCGGTCTGATCGTCGACTCGCTGCAGATCCAGTCGATCGACGACGGTGAGACCGGCTACATCGAGGCGATGTCCGCCCCGCACAAGGCCGCCATCCAGCGGCAGGCACAGATCGCCCAGGCCCAGGCCACCCAGGCATCGGTCGAGGCGCAGCAGGAGGCCGCACGTAATCAGGCCGAGTACTCCCGGCAGACCGCCGTGGTGCAGGCCGAGTACTCCGCCGAGGTGGACCGCGCCCAGGCCCGCGCCGCCCAGGCCGGCCCGCTCGCCCAGGCCCACGCACAGCAGGAAGTCCTCGCCGCCCAGACCGAACTCGCCGAGCGCGCCGCCCAGTTGCGCCAGCAGGAGCTGGTGGCCGAGATCGTCAAGCCCGCCGAGGCGGAGGCCGAGCGCATCCGGCTGCTGGCCCTGGCCGAGGCCGAGCGGATGAAGATCCAGGCCGAGGCCGCCGCCTCGCACGACCGGGTGGCCCTGGACCGGATGCTCATCGACCAGCTTCCGGAGATCGTCAAGGAGGCCTCCGCGGGCCTGGCCAACGCCAACGTCAACGTCCTCAACGGCACCGACGGCCTCGGCGAGATCGCCGCCGGCCTGGTCGGCCAGGGCCTGACCATCCTCGACTCGGTCCGCCGCAACCTCGGCACCGCCGACGGGCAGAACCCCCACGCCGACAAGAACGGCGGCTCCGGAGCGGCCAACGGCTCCAGCGGCCGCGTCGAGATCGAGTAGCACCGGCAGAACGGGGCCCGGCCGAGGCCGTACACACGGATCAGGCCGGGCCCACGACGCCCCCGCCCCGGGCGCCCGCACGGCACCTCACTCCGCCCAGGGCCCCCGCACGGCACCTCACTCCGCCCCGGCCCCCGCACGGCACCTCACTCCGCCCCGGGCCCCGCACAGCACCCCACTCCGCCCCAGGCCCCACCCTTCCCCTCCCCCGCTCACCTCCCCGCCCTCACTACCGCTCTTCGGCCGTGAACTTCTCCCGGGCGTAGGCCACCAGATGGTTGAGCACCGCGACGGTGGCGGCGATATCGGCGTCGTCGAATCCGGCGAGCGCCTCATGGAGACCGGCGTGGCTGGTTTGCTGAAGACGGTTGAGGACGGCCTTGCCATGCGGGGTGATCGCCACTTTGCGGGCGCGGCGGTCGGCTGAGTCCGGGGTCCGTTCGACCAGGTCCTGGGCCTCCAACTGGCCGATCTGACGGGTGACATGCGGCGGTTCGACCATCAGCAGGGCGGCCAGATCACCGACCCTGCTGATGCCTCCGCTGTCCTCCAGGGCCATCAGCAGCCAGAGATCGGAGCGTGCCGCGGTGACGCCCGCCTCGGCCGCCTGGCGTTCGTGCGCCCGGGAGCGGGTGAGCAGGTAGGACAGCGTGGCCAGCACTCTTTGCAGTGCGACGGTGGGGTCCTGGTCTCTTCCGGGGTCCGGCATGCAGGCACTTTAGCGGCCCGCGCAACGCCGCGATCCGACCCGTGACCTGCCCGTTCCGTACGGGCGTCCGCCCGGTTTGAGCCAACCTCGTGCGCGCTGCGTTCTCCCCTTCCCTCCCCCTCCGGCATTGAGTTAGCGTAGAACAACTTAGTTGCTTAAGTTAGGTAACTAGTTGTCGCCGACCGTGATCGCCGCTGGTCACCGCGGCCGCCCGAGCCGGCTACCGAGTTCGCATGTCCCGTCAAGGAGTGGCGCTACCCGCACCGTTCGCCACGGCAGTGCCGTGTCCCGATCGTGGAAGGACCAGCCGAATGACGACTGCAGAACGCATCGAGAAGGAGCAGGAGCAGGACACCGGACCGGGCGCTCTCCTCGCCCCCGTCGCCGTCCCGGCCGCACGGGCCACCGGCTGCCCTTTCGATCCGGCACCCGAGCTCGAACGCGCCCAGCGGGAGGAGCCGATCACCCGGGCGACGCTGTGGGACGGCTCCTCCTGTTGGCTGGTGACCCGGCATGAGGACGTACGGGAGGTGCTCGGCGATCCGCGGTTCAGCGCGGATGGCACCCGCCCGGGATTCCCGTTCCTGACCGCCGGCGCACGTCAATTCGCCACCGGCACCCCGTCGTTCATCCGCCAGGACGACCCCGAGCATGCGCGGCTGCGCCGGATGCTCACCGCCGACTTCATGGTGAAGAAGATGGAGGCGATGCGCCCCGAGGTGCAGCGCCTCGCCGACGAGCTGCTGGACCGGATGACCGAGGGGCGCCGGGCGGCCGACCTCGTCGCGGAGTTCGCGCTGCCGCTGCCGTCCCTGGTGATCTGCCTGCTGCTCGGCGTCCCCTACGACGACCATGGGTTCTTCCAGAAGTGCAGCAGCGTCCTGCTCAGCCTCCGCTCGACGGCCGAGGAGGTGCGCACCGCGCAGGAGGAGCTGCAGGACTTTCTGCGCCGGCTCGCCGAGTCCAAGCGGCGCGAACCCGACGACGGCATCGTCAGCCGGCTGGTCGCCCGCGGCGAACTCGACGACGACGCCAT
Organism: Streptomyces sp. NPDC048637; assembly: GCF_040650675.1. Classification (NCBI taxonomy): domain Bacteria; kingdom Bacillati; phylum Actinomycetota; class Actinomycetes; order Kitasatosporales; family Streptomycetaceae; genus Streptomyces; species Streptomyces sp. NPDC048637. The sequence continues at coordinate 272,097 of NZ_JBEZHQ010000002.1, read as the reverse complement.
CGCCTCCATGGGACGGCTGTTACTGGTCGCGGGTCATGAGACCACCGCCAACATGACCGCCCTGTCCACCCTCACCCTGCTGCGCAACCCCGACCAGCTCGCGCGGCTGCGCGCGGACCCCTCGCTCATCAAGGGGGCCGTCGAGGAACTGCTGCGCTATCTGACGATCGTCCACAACGGTCTCCCGCGGATCGCCGACGAGGACGTCACCATCGGCGGCCACACCATCCGCGCCGGCGAGGGCGTGCTGTGCGCACTCAACGCCGCCAACCGCGACGAGGAGATCTTCCCCGGGGCCGCCGCGCTCGACGTCAGCCGCGATGCCCGCCGTCATGTCGCCTTCGGCTTCGGCGTCCACCAGTGCCTGGGCCAGCCCCTCGCCCGCGTGGAACTGCAGATCGCCCTGGAGACACTGCTGCGCCGGCTGCCCGGCCTGCGGCTCGACATCCCCTTCGAGGACGTCCCGTTCCGTCACGACATGGGGATCTACGGGGTGCACGCCCTGCCGGTCGCGTGGTGAGCCCCCGCGCCCGGCACCGCTGCCCCGGCAGTTCCCGTCATCCCGTTCCGGCCCGTCCGCCCACGGCCTCAGGAAGCCGGGCGGCCCATCATGGAGAGAACCATGCGCGTACACATTGACCAGGACAAGTGCTGCGGCGCCGGAAGCTGTGTGCTGTCCGCGCCGGAGGTGTTCGACCAGCGCGAGGAGGACGGCATCGTCCTGCTGCTCGACGCCGAACCGCCGGCCGCACTGCACGAAGCCGTGCACGAGGCGGCGGCCATCTGCCCGGCCGCGGCCATCACGGTAGAACAGGCGGAGCGGGTGTAGCCGATTCCTTCGGGCCTGGCCCGCGGGGCACGTGCGGTCGCCGTCAGAGGGACGGATTCCTCCTGACGGCGACGTTCACGGGGGCAGTGACCCGGCCCGCCCCGGAAGAGCCGCCCCGGCCGGGCGCCCCTACCCCTGCGGCACCAGCCCGTCCTCGACCAGCCCGTCCTCGACCAGCCCGGCCAGCACCGCCTCGCCCAGCGCATGCACCGCGGACTGCGGCCGCACCATCACCGTGAACTCCTTGATCCGGCCCGCCTCGTCGAACTGCAGCAGATCGATGCCATGGATCTCCTTGCCGTTCACGGTGGCCCGGAAGATCAGGACCGTGGAGTCGGCGGAGCCGCCGTCCGCTCCCGCCGCCGTCTGCGCACTGCCCGTCAGCTCGCCCACGTAGTGGAAGTCCTCGAAGGTGCGCACCAGCACCCCGAAGAGCCCGAGCACCATCGGCCGCCCCTCGAAGGGCGTGAACTTCACCGGGCTGTAGAGGCGGACGTCCTCGGTGAACAGCCCGTCCAGCGCATCGAGTTCCTGTGCCTCCACCGCCGCCTTGAAGCGGTCCGCGGTCGTCCCCATGACTCTTCCTCCTCGCCTCGGCCGGGCAGCCGTCCGAACAGCCGCGGGCGCACCCCGGCCGCGGTTCGGTCCCCGCCCTCTCATAGTCGTGACTATGATTAGTCATATTCTTGAGTATGGGAAGGGGTGGCCGGGCCATGGCTCTCAGGCACGCGGTGCTGGCGGCACTGCTGGACGGCGAGTACAGCGGCTATCAGCTGGCCAAGGCGTTCGACGCCGGGGTCGCCAACTTCTGGCACGCACTGCCGCAGCAGCTCTACGCGGAGCTGACCAAACTGGAGGCGGACGGGCTGGTCGCCGGCCGCCAGGTGATCCAGGAGACCCGGCCGAACAAGCGGCTGTTCCATGTCACCGAGGAGGGCCTGGCCGAGCTGGAGCGGTTCGCGGCGACCACCGCCAAGCCGTCGTTCATCCGCGACGATCTGCTGGTCAAGGTGCAGGCCGTGGACCGGATCGACGCCGCGCCGGTGATCGAGCAGCTGGACGCGCGGGCGCGGACCGCCGCCGCCAAGGTCGAGATCCTCGAACAGCTGGCGGTGCGGCTGCGCGACGGGCGGGACGAGGCGGAGTTCCTGGCCCACGGCGCGCGGCTCGGCCCGTATCTGACCTGTCTGCGCGGTCTCGCCTTCGAACGGGAGACCCGCGACTGGTGCGAGCGGAGCGCCGGCATCCTGCGGGCGCGGCATGGCGGGCACGAAGAGCCGTAGGGCGGCCCGGCATTCAGCGACAGACCCCGGGCCCGAACAACGGCCGAGGGATCGTTTCGCCGCAACTCCTTCGTGTGACGACGCACATCACCGGGCGGAAGGCCGGGAAGCACACATTCCGCACGGAACCGGAATGGAAGGAATATCCGTATGCGTCTTCGTCACACCGCCGCCATCGCCGTCAGCACGCTCGCGCTCGCCCTGTCCCTGCCCGCCGCCCCGGCCGGCGCGGCCACCGGCCCCTTCACCTACATCTACACCGACCAGACCGGCACGCCGCACGTGGGACTGCTGCCGGACCCGGTGAGCCAGGTGTGCATCACCCTCCCCGAAGTGGCCGACCCGGCCGTGCCGCCCGCGCACACCCCGAAGAACTACACCTCGTCCGTCGCGACGGTGTTCGCGGGCGCCGACTGCACGGGCGACTACTTCAGCCTCCGGCCGAACGGCGGTCATGGCTCGGAGCGGCTGAAGGTCCGCTCGGTGGTCTTCTCCTGATCCGACGCCGGCCGCCGGCCACCGGCCACCGGAGCGCTACGGCCGGCCGCGACCCCGGTCCGGCGGGGTAGGTGACCGCCTACTGGCCGGGGTCGGCGGGCAGGGCCAGCTCTCATGGGCCACGGGCCGACGGCCGGCCGACGGATGGCAGATGGCGGAGGGCAGATGGCGGAGGGCGGAGGACCTTGCGGGCCCCCGGGCCCGAGGGGGGTTCGGCCAGTACTAGGCACGCCCCGCATAGGCTGAAGGGGCACTGGTCAGGGCAGGCGGAAGGACGCATTCTCGGTGGCATGACACACACCTCTGTCTCCGCGTACGCCGCGCCCGCCCCGAAGGCACCGCTGGAGCGGATCACGATTCCGCGCCGCGAGTTGGGTGCCCACGACGTCCTGATCGACATCAAGTACGCCGGTATCTGCCACTCCGACATCCACACCGTGCGCGCCGAGTGGGGCGACGGCGGGGCCTTCCCGATCGTCCCCGGCCATGAGATCGCCGGTGTGGTCGCCGAGGTCGGCGCCGAGGTCACCCGCTACCGGGCAGGCGACCGGGTCGGCGTCGGCTGCTTCGTCGACTCCTGCCGGGAGTGCGACAACTGCCGGGCCGGGCTGCAGCAGTACTGCACCGGCGAGCTCGGCAACGTCGGCACGTACAACGCCACCGGCCGGGACGGCGAGACCACCCACGGCGGCTACTCCACCCATATCGTCGTCGACGAGAACTACGCACTGCGGATACCCGAGAGCATCCCGCTGGACGCCGCGGCCCCGCTGCTCTGCGCCGGTATCACCCTCTACTCGCCGCTCGCCCACTGGAAGGCCGGCCCCGGCAAGAAGGTCGCGGTCGTCGGCCTGGGCGGCCTCGGCCACATGGGCGTGAAGATCGCGCATGCGATGGGCGCGGAGGTCACCGTGCTGAGCCAGTCGCTGCGCAAGAAGGACGACGGTCTGCGGCTGGGTGCGGACCACTACTACGCGACGTCCGACCCGGCCACCTTCGAAGAACTGGCGGGCACCTTCGACCTGATCATCAACACCGTTTCGGCCAACCTGGACGTGAACGCCTACCTCGGGCTGCTGCGCACCGACGGCACCCTGGTCCAGGTCGGCGCCCCGGAGAATCCGCTGCCGGTCGCGCCGTTCGCACTGCTCCCGCAGCGCAAGTCGATCGCCGGCTCGATGATCGGCGGCATCCCGGAGACCCAGGAGATGCTCGACTTCTGCGGTGGGCACGGGCTGGCCGCGGACATCGAGGTGATCAGCGCGGACCGGATCAACGAGGCGTACGAGCGGGTCATGGCGAGCGATGTGCGCTACCGCTTCGTGATCGACACCGCCACGATCTGATCCCTCCGGGGGTCTCCTCCCCCTGCGCGATGCCGCCCGGGGTGGCCTGTTGCGGGCCGCCCCGGGCGGATGCGTACGCGGCAGTCGGCGAACGGGGCCGCCCCGCGCTCCCGGACGCCGCACCCCGCACCCCGCACCCCGGAGGTCGCACACCGCACACCGCACACCCCACACCCCACACCCCACACCGCATTATTGAAAATGGCACCCATTTCCATATAGCCTCCCGACGACGCCCCGGTGCACCGCGCCGGCACCCACCCGTCCCGTAGGAGGCCCGTCCCATGGCCGTACCCAAGCGCAAGCTCTCCCGCAGCAACACCCGCCACCGCCGGGCCCAGTGGAAGGCCACCACTCCCCAGCTGGTGCCCGTCACCGTCGACGGCTCCGTGTACCAGGTGCCGCGCCGTCTGGCGAAGGCCTACCGGCTCGGCCTGATCGACCCGAAGGGCTGACCGGCCATGACGCACTCCCGGCTGCCGGTCACCGTCCTCTCCGGCTTCCTCGGCGCCGGCAAGACCACCCTGCTCAACCACATCCTGGGCAACCGGGAGGGCCTGCGCGTCGCCGTCATCGTCAATGACATGAGCGAGATCAACATCGACGCCGCGCTGGTGCGCGGTGGCGATGCGGCGCTGTCCCGCACCGAGGAGCGGCTCGTCGAGATGACCAACGGGTGCATCTGCTGCACCCTGCGCGACGATCTGCTGGAGGAGGTCGACCGGCTGGCCCGGGAGGGGCGCTTCGACCATCTGCTGATCGAGTCCAGCGGCATCTCCGAACCGATGCCGGTCGCCGCGACCTTCGCCTTTCCCCGCGACGACGGCGCCACGCTCGGCGACCTCGCGCGCCTGGACACCATGGTCACCGTCGTCGACGCGGCCGGCTTCCTCCCCGAACTCGCCGGCGGCGACGGCCTCGCCGAGCGCGGGCTCGACCAGTACGAGGACGACGAGCGCACGGTCAGCGATCTGCTCATCGACCAGATCGAGTTCGCCGACGTCATCGTGCTCAACAAGACCGATCTGGTCGACGCCGAGGCCGCCGTACGCCTGCAGGCGACGCTGGCCCGGCTCAACCCGGCCGCCCGCATCGCCCCGGCGCGCTACGGCACGGTGGCGCCGACCGAGGTACTGGGCACCGGCCTCTTCGACCTGGAGCGCGCCCAGCAGGCGCCGGGCTGGGTCCGCGAACTCAACGGTGACCATGTCCCGGAGACCGAGGAGTACGGCATCTCCAGCACCGTCTTCCGCGCCGGCCGCCCCTTCCACCCGGCCCGCCTCTGGCACTTCGTCACCGAACAGCTCGACAGCGGCGCCTTCGGCGACATCCTCCGCTCCAAGGGCTTCTTCCGGCTCGCCACCCGCCCCGGCCTCACCGGGCTGTGGTCCCAGGCCGGTTCGGTCGCCCGCTTCGAGCCGTCGGGCGTGGACGACGCGCGTACGGAGCCCGCCACGGCGAGCGGTGCGGAGCCGGGCCCGGCCGGCCAGGAGCTGGTCTTCATCGGCACCGGTCTGCGCGCCGGGCCGCTGCACACCGCCCTGACCTCCTGCCTCCTCGCCCCCGACGAACCCGCGCCCACGGCGGCCGATGACCCGTTCCCGGCCTGGGGCGTCCACGGCGCCGAGGACCTGTGCGCCCACGAGAGCGCGACGGAGGAGCCGGCCGTGCCGCTCGCCGGGTGACCGGGCCACGGACTTCAAGCTGCAGCGGCATCGCGCGGATGCCGCGGCGCTCGCCGAGTACCGCCGGCTCGCGGAGCGGGTCGCCGCCCAGCAGGAGACGATGAGCGCCCAGTTGGCCGAGCTGGGCGACCGGGTCAAGGCCGTGGAGAAGCTGCTGCAGAGCGTGGGCTGAGGCCCGTCGGCGGGCGGGCGCGGCCCGGCGGAAGAATTCTTGCTCCGCCCGGCAACCCCCGCCCCCGCCGCACGTCGTCAGGGGTGAGGGCGCCATCCGGCGCCGCCCCGTCGATGAACGTGGAGCAGCCGACCGTGAAGTCCACCCGTACCTTCCGCACCACCTCCGCCGCCCGGCCGTACGCCGCCCGCCCCCGTCTGCGCGGTGCGGCCGGCGCCGGGCTGGTCGCGGCGCTCGCCCTGGCCGCGCTGTCGGCCGGCACCGCGCACGCCGAGGACCACACGGCCGCATCGCCGCGCCCGTCCACCGGCCATGCGTCCGCGTCGCCCGTCCCGCAGCCGACCGACGGCAGTGCGCGGCCCGTGCCGGACACCAGCACCCCGCCGGCGGCCACCGCCCCGCCCTCCTCCCCCGGCGCCCCGCGGCCCAGCGCCAGCCCCACCCACCCGGGAACGCAGCCGCCCAGCGCCACGCCGTCCTCCCCCGGCAAACCCAGCCCCACCCCCGCCAACGGACAGGGCAGCGACAAGGAACTCGCCCGCACCGGGGCCTCCTCCGCGACCACCATGGCGCTCGGCGGCGTCGCCGCTGCCCTGATCGCCGCGGGTGGCGGCACCGTCTACGCGGTCCGCCGCCGCCGCGGCTGAGCCGCTCCCCACCGCTCGCCCGAGGAAGCGATGGAGTACTCCGCCGCCCCGCACCACGCCCCGGTACGGTTCGCCCTGCCGGGGCTCCGGCCTGCCCTGTGGCGGTGGCTGCTGCGCACCGCCCGCCCGGCCGCCGCCCACCGTGAGACGCCACGCCCCGGGCACCCGGCCCGGCCTGCCGCGTACGGCCAACCGGCCGGCTCCCAGCTCCGGTTGCCCGACGCCGAGGGCACCGCGCCGCCCGATCCCGCCCCCACGATCAGCGAGCTGTACCACGCACACCGGCTGAACATGGTCCGGCTGGCCGTCCTGCTCGTCGACGACCGCGCCACCGCGGAGGACGTCGTCCAGGACGCGTTCACCGCGCTCTACAAGCGGCACGGCGAGCAGCTCGACGAGGTCGACAACGCGCTCGCCTATCTGCGCACCGCGGTGGTCAACGCCGCACGCTCGGTGCTGCGGCGCCGGCGGACCGCGCGTGCGTACACCCCGCCGTACGAGGCGGACGCGCCGTCCGCCGAGGAGCGGATCGTGCTGGACGAGGAGCACCGGGAGGTGTTCGCCGCACTGAGCGGACTGACCGCCCGCCGCCGGGAGGTGCTCGTGCTGCGCTACTGGGGCGATCTGACGGAGGCGCAGATCGCGACGACGCTGGGCATCAGCCGCGGCTCGGTGAAATCCCTCGCCAGCCGCGCCCTGGACTCGCTGGAGAAGATCTTGGAGGCGCGGTCATGAACGGCCCCGGCACGGGTATCGGCCGCACCGGAGACGGCCCGGGAGACAGCCCGGGAGGCGGTGGGGGTGGCATCGGGTCCGGCCCCGATTTCGGCAGCGTGGCCGAACGCCCCGTGGAGGACCGGCTGCGACGGGCCTTCACCGCGCGCGCCGAGAGCATCGGCATCCGGGATCTGCGGCCCGCCGCGCCCCCGGGGCCCGCACTGCGCCGCGGCCGGCTGCCCGGTCTACGCCAGCCCTGGCTGCGCCGTTTCGGGCTGCCGCTGGCCGCGGCCGCCGCGGGCGCAGCCGTCGCGCTCGGCTATCTGGCGACCGCCCCCGACGGCCCGCCGGACCGGCCGTTGCCCGCGCGGCCGCCGCACTCCGTCACCCCGTCACCGGAGTCGACGCCCACGGAACCGACCCCCGCGCCGTCGCGGGGCGAGCCGTCGGCGGGCGGCGGGCGCAGCGCCACGCCCTCCGGCTCGCCGCCCCCCGCCACCGGCTCGGCACGGCCGCCGCGGAACCTCCCCACGGAGCCCCCCACGGCCCGGCCGTCGGGGCAGCCGGACGGCCGTCCCTCCGGCACCGCCCCGCCGTCCTCCGCGACCCCGTCCGCCACCACCCCCGCACCACAAGGCGGCGAGAAGAACAACTCCCCTACAACATCGTCGAGTTGAGGATGCTACGGACAGTCTTCACCTGCTCCGGGGACACCGGCACGGGGCCGCCGCCCCCACACCCCGAGCGCCACCACGAGCAGCGTCCCGCCCAGGCACAGCAGCGCGAACAGATCACCGGTCCGGCTGTAGAGGGTGTCCGTCCGCGGCTGCACCGGCACCTGGGCGACCAGCGTCTGCCGGTCCGCGGTGAAGTAGTCCGCCATGCCCCGGGTGCGGCCCTGATGGTCCACCGCGGTGGCGACGCCGTGCACGGACTGCCGGACCATGGCATAGCCGTACTCGACGGACCGGAAGACGGCCCGCTGCGCATGCAGCGACTCGAACCCTGCCCAGTCGTTGGCGGGCACCATGATCAGGGCGGTGCCCTTGTCCGCCGCCTGCCGCATCAGCCTGGGGAAGTCGGTGTCGTAACAGATCACCGTGGCCAGCCGCCCGTACGGCGAACCGGCGACGGGTACGGCCCCCTTGCCGGGCGTCATCGGCTCCATCGGGGTGGGGTGCGTCTTGTCGTAGGTCCAGGCGACCTTCCCCTCCGGTGTCACCAGGGCGGCGACATTGCGCACGTAGGGCGGCTGCGGGGTGTAGAGGGCGAAGGCGGTGTTCACGTAGACCTGGCGCTTCCGGGCGATCTCGGCGACCCGGCCGAGCAGCCGCTGCCGGCCGTCGGCCAACACACCGGCCTGGGTCTCCGGCCACACCACGATCCGCGCACCGGCCCGCGCCTCCCCGTCGGTGGCCGCCACCAGATCGTCGGCCACCGGCGCCAGCGCCGCGCGGACCCGGCGCGGATCGGCCCGCACCAGGTTCCGCGGCCGCCACAGCTCCTGCCCGGCCGCGTGCAGCGCCCGTTCGGTGGCCCGCTCCGCGGCACGGCCGGCGCTGATGCCGGCGACCCGAACGGTGTCCGTCGTCGGCGCGAAGCACACCAGCCGTACGCCACCGGCGCCCAGCACCAGGGCCGAGACCCCGGCCCACACCACCGCGCCGCGCCGGATCTCCCGCCACCGGAAGCCGCGCCGCCAGGCCCAGTGCGCGACCGAGGCCGTCCACGCCACCAGGAAGCTGACCCCGTACACACCGGTGACGGAGGCGAGTTGGACCAGCGGCAGAAAGCCGTGCTGGGTGAAGCCGAGCACCCCGTAGTCGCCGAAGCCGGCCAGCTGCGTGAAGAGATACTCACCGCAGACCAGGACCACCGGAAAGACCAGCGTCGAGCGCATCGAGCCGGAGCGCGCCGCGACCAGCCGGTCGGCGGCGAAGGACAGCGTCTGCACCACGGCGAGCACCGCGAACAGCGCCAGTACGGACGGCACGAACGCCATCCCCGTCGAGACCAGCCACACCAACTGGGCAAGGCCCAGGGCACATCCGACGCGCAGCAGCCCGTGACGGGCCGGCCGCAGCCCGGCATAGCGCAGCAGAAAGACCGGAAACAGCCAGGCAGCCGACGCCATATGCCAGTTGCTGTGCACGGCGAGGATCAGCAGCACAGTGCCCGCCCCCCACAGCCACCGCCCGCCCGGCCGGACCCGCACCGCCCGCCCCACCCCGCTCCCCCGGGCCTTCCTCTCTCCCTCTCCCCCGCCCTCTCTCCTGCGCTCCCGTATTCCGAGCACGCCGCTCCCCTCTCGCCCTCCGCGTACGCATCGCTCGACGCGTACCGGGACGCTAGGGGCCACGGCCCCTCGTCACCGCTGCCATTCGGCAGGAACGACCCCCGACTTTCGTCCAGTCCCGGGTGCGGCGGACCGCACGCCGGGGTGCGTTAGCCAGGCGTTAGCCGATCGCCAGCACCCGCACCGAAGGTCGGTACACGCCACCGTCCGGGGAGCCCCTATGCCCATCACTGCCACCACCGCCCGCCGGGCCGCCGCCGCAGCAGCTCTCCTCGTCACCAGCACGCTGGCCCTGACCACCGGCTGCCACGACGACGTCGGCCACAAGGCCGACGGCGCCGCCACGGCCGTATCGCCGGCCCCCACCCCGCCGTCCGCGAACGGCGGCGGCAACCCGCCCCCCGCCGGCCCGGACGGCCTGGTCGCCTGTACCCCCGAGATGCTCACCTTCCATGCCGGCGCGATGCCGCGGCGGAACCACCGCATGCTGCTGACGGTCACCAACTTCTCCGACCGGCCCTGCACCTTCGCCGCCCAGCCCTACCCCTTGCTGCGGTTCGGCGACGACCGGCAGGCCCCCCTCCCGGAGATCGCGGCCAGCGAACCGCCGGCCGTGGTCTCCCTGCCGCCCAACAGGACCGCGTACGCCCTGATCACCACCTCCGCCGCCGGGCCGGACGGCAAGCACCACCGGGGCAGAAAGGTCTCCCAGTTCGGCGTCGCCCTGACGGCCCGTGCCACCCCCACCCAGGTCGGCCTGGACGGCCGCTTCCCGGTCCGTGTCGACCCGCACACCGCCACGGTCACGTACTGGCAGCCGAGCCTGGCGGCCACCCGGAAGTGGTGACGCCCGGACGCGACAGGCGGGCCGGCGCCCGCCGCGACAGGACATTCCCTAGGCCGTTCGGGTCGCATCCGGCCATATCTGCCGGGCCTCCACTCCCCAATGATCCAAATTTGCCGCCAATGATCCTTTTGCACTGCTGCGGCATGGCTGCGCCCGGTGCCGCTCGCCCGGTAGGCTTTCCGTGTGATCTTCAAGCGCATCGGAAACGGCCGGCCGTACCCGGACCACGGCCGGGAGAGCACCCGCCAGTGGGCGGACGTCGCCCCGCGCCCGGTACGCCTCGACCAGTTGGTGACGACCAAGCAGCAGCTCGACCTCGAAACGCTGCTCGCCGAGGACTCGACGTTCTACGGCGACCTCTTCGCGCATGTCGTGAAGTGGGAGGGCGACCTCTATCTGGAGGACGGGCTGCACCGCGCGGTACGCGCGGCCCTTCAGCAGCGCCAGGTTCTGCACGCCCGCGTGCTCGAACTCGACTGACGCCCCGAACCTCCCTGGCCAACAGGCCGGAAATCACCTCTTACCGCCCGGCACCGCCCAACCCACCCTGCCCGAATTGACCCTTTTGGGTTGGGTCTCGCGCCACGCGTTGATCATCTAGTAGGCACGGACCTCCGCCCGCACTACGCTGCGCCCATGAGCATGCTGACGCCCCCAGGCATGGGCGGTAAGAAGTACCGCATCACGGGCGACAGGTATCCGCGGATGCGCCGTCCCCGCCACCGTCGCCGGATCGTTCTTTCCCTCGTCGCCGCCGCCTGCGCCCTCGGTCTGGCCGGCTGGGGGACCCTGCAGCTCATCGACGTCTTCGGCGGCCGGACCCGCACCGCCCACGCCGCCCAGGACAAACAGAAGTGCCCGGACGGCGCCGAGGCGGACGCCGCCCAGGCGAAGACCGCCGCCCGGAAGCTGCCCGCGCCCGGCACGCTGACCGTCAACGTCCTCAACGCCACCCCGCGCTCCGGACTCGCCAAGCGCACCGCCGACGATCTGCAGAAGCGCGGCTTCAAGATCGGCAAGGTGGGCAACGCTCCCGCCGCCTACGACAAGAAGGTCAAGGGCATCGGGATGCTGCTCGGCCCCAAAGCGGCGGTCGACGGCCCGCTGAAGGTGCTCGCCACCCAGCTCACCGGCGCCCAGCAGAAGACCGACGACCGCAAGGGCGCCGAGCTCGACCTGATCATCGGCGACTCCTTCAAGGCGCTGGCCCCTCAGCAGGCCGCCGCCAAGTCCCTGTCCCTGCTGACCCATCCGTCCCCGGTCCCGGCCGCCGACGCCAAGTGCTGACCGCACACGGACGGGCCCTGCACCAACCCGTGGTGCAGGGCCCGAACAATGATCAGGTGGGAAAGGCGGGGCCCGCTCAGCCGGCGGTGCCGTACATCCGGTCGCCCGCGTCGCCGAGGCCCGGCACGATGTAGCGGGCCTCGTTCAGCCGCTCGTCGACCGCCGCGGTGACCACCGTCACCGGCGTCCCGGCCAGCTCCTTCTCCATGACCTCGACGCCTTCCGGCGCGGCCAGCAGACAGATCGCGGTGACATCGTCCGCACCGCGCTTGATCAGCTCACGGATCGCCGCGACCAGCGTGCCGCCGGTGGCGAGCATCGGGTCGACGACATACACCTGACGGCCCGAGAGGTCGTCCGGCATCCGCGTGGCGTACGTGTGCGCCTCGTACGTCTCCTCGTTGCGGACCATCCCCATGAAGCCGACCTCGGCGGTGGGCAGCAGCCGGACCATGCCGTCCAGCATGCCCAGACCGGCCCGCAGGATCGGGACGACCAGGGGGCGCGGGTGCGACAGCCGCACACCGGTGGTCGCCGTCACCGGGGTCTCGATGTCGACCCGTTCGGTACGCACATCGCGGGTGGCCTCGTACGCGAGCAGGGTGACCAGCTCGTCGGCGAGCCGCCGGAAGGTGGGGGAGTCGGTGCGCTTGTCGCGCAGAGTGGTGAGTTTGTGCGCCACCAGCGGGTGGTCGACGACGTGGATCCGCATGACATCGACAGTAACCGAGCCGGAAGGCCCCGGCGCCCGCCGTGCACCTCCCGGCGGGCGAGCGCGACAGCGCGAGGTGGCCGGCATCAAACCACTGAAAGGAGGGAATGTGGGCACGTACGCCCGATTGGCCGTTCCGTCATCGGGCGAAGAGCTCGCCCAAGGTGGTGTGCGTGTGCCCGACCGTCAGCGGACCGATGACACGAATGACGCCGTCTCCGGCAAGCAGGACCCGTCCCCGGACGCCGGGACCGAAGCGGCGCGCCGACGGCGCCGCGCACAATTTCTGCGGGAACTGCACGAGGCCAAGGAGCTGCGGGACCGCGTCCAGCCGCGCCGCGCACGGGCCGAGCGGATGCGCCAGGCCATGCGGATGCGCACATTCCGCTGGTAGCGGAGCCCCTTGCGCCGGTAGCGGAACACCTTCGCGCCCCCGCTCGCGCTGCGGCACGTGAGCGACATCTCTCACAACCTCCGCACGACGCAGCGCCGAAGACCCCGCGCGGACGCGTTGTTTCTGCCACGATTCCGAAGGGGCGGGACCAACGGCGTGCAGCGCCGCCCCGCCCGGCCCGGCACGCCTATGACCAGTGGGAGAGTCACGGTGTACTTCGCCGCACTGCTCGCGCGCACCGAAGACGGGTGGGAAGCGAGCGATACGGAGCTCGACGATGTGGAGACGCTGACCGATCTGGCCGATCTGGCCCGAGAGGCGGCGGTCGACGACGACACGGTGGTGGCCTTCATCGAGCAGGAGGACGCCTGGTTCGGCGTCATCCGCGTGGACGGCGAGGACGACCCACGGGTCTTCCTCTCCAACGCCGCCATCGCCGCCAGAAGCTCGTACGGCGCGATGCTGACCGACGAGCTGCTCGGCCGCGACGAGGACGACGCGACCGACGACCTCGACAGCCTCGACCTGGACGGCACGGAGGACGGCGAACCCGAATCCGACAACACAGTGGAGGACGACAACCCTCTGGAGGCGGTGAACGGCTCGGACGGCCCGCCGCACGGCCCGCTCGGCGATGCCGCCCTGCTGGCCGACCTGGGGGTCAGCGAGAAGGAGCTGCTGGCCCTCGACGGTGATGCGCTGAGCACCATCGCGGACTCGCTGGGCTGCACGGAGGTCCTGGAAGCCGTGCGCTGAGCCGCCCGGCCGGGCTCCTGCCCCCGGGGCTGCCGGCCCTGCCCCGGTCACGTCCCCGACACTGGGGACATGACCGTCCCCCCATCCGCCTCTCTTCCCTCCCCCGCCCCCGACCCGCTGCGCGATCCGTGGATCGCGCCGATGCGGCAGGCGCTGGGCGAGGCCGCCCGCGCCCCCGGGACCGGCGACGTCCCGGTGGGCGCCGTCGTGCTGTCCGCGGACGGCACGGTCCTCGGCACCGGCCACAACGAACGCGAGGCCACCGGCGACCCGACCGCCCACGCCGAGATCCTCGCGCTGCGCGCGGCGGCCCAAGCGGTCGGAGAGTGGCGGCTGACCGACTGCACACTCGTCGTCACCCTTGAACCGTGCACGATGTGCGCCGGCGCGATCGTGCTCTCCCGGATCGACCGCGTCGTCTACGGCGCCCGCGACGCCAAGGCCGGCGCGGCCGGCTCCCTCTGGGACGTGATCCGTGACCGGCGCCTCAACCACCGCCCCGAAGTCATCACCGGCGTCCTCGAAGCCGACTGCGCGGCCCTGCTCACCGCCTTCTTCCGCGAGCGCTGACCGGCGGCCGGAGCCCCCGGTAGCCGCCCTCCGGAATCCGATTTCGGCGCACGGCCACCCTTGGGCTAAGCTCTCTCTCGGTAGCGTGTCCGAGCGGCCGAAGGAGCGCGCCTCGAAAGCGCGTGAGGGGGCAACTCCTCCGTGGGTTCAAATCCCACCGCTACCGCTCAGAGGGCGAGGGCCCCGATCCACACCAGGATCGGGGCCCTCGTCATGTCCGGGGGCCGCGACGACCGACAGACGCCTTCGTCCGCACCGATGTCCGTACCAATTCCCCGAGAAGATCACGTGGTACCGGGACCACCGGACCTGGTGGGAGCCGTGGACAGCGCACACGAAAAACGGCGCGCCCGCCGGGACGGGCCCGCCGCGGGGCCGGGGTGGCCCGCAGGTGTCTACTGGGCGCTGCGCCTGTTGCGCGAGCGGCGGAAGAAGCGCACGAGCAGCCAGACCGCCACGATCACCAGTGCCAGGAAGAGGACGAACAGCACGATCAGGACGATGCCGAGCTTCTTGAAGAAGCTGCCCTTCTTCTTCGCCTTCGACTTCCACTTCGACGCCTTGGACTTGGCGACCGTCGAGAAGTGCGGCGCGTGATGCGCACGGTGAGGGCGGTGCGAGACGGGCTGCGCGGGAGCGGCGGCGAGCCGTACGGAGGCATCGGCGCCCCGGCCCGGAGCGCTCGCGGTGGCCACCGCCCGTGCGGTGTCCCCCGCGCTGCGGCCCGCTGCCGCTGCCGGTGCGACGGCCGCGGCCAGCAGACCGGCCAGCAGCGCCAGCACGACGGCCGGCCGCCGCGTCAGGGGCAGCCGGAGGCCGCCGCGGGCCGGCCGGGCGGCTCGGTGGGACGAATCGGGCGCGGGTGATGCGGAGTTCATGGGCATCCTTCGGTTCCCCCTTGGGACGAGCGTCCCGCCATTATGTGCCGCGGCCCGGCGCCTGTCGCCGCACACGACGGAGCCCCGCCGCCGGGCCGTTTCCTGGCGTCCCCCTTGGTGGCCAGGGACGGCTCGGAGGCGGAGCTCCTGCTCGGCTGGGGAGGCGGCGTCAGAGGACGGCGCTCCCCCCGAGGAGGACCGCGCCTCAAGCCCACGCCGCCGTCAGGGGACGGTACTGGCGCGGACCCCGCAGCGAGGCTCCGGTCCCGGGGGCCGTGGATTCCTGCCAGATCCACCGGCCCACCTCTTTCAGGGTGCCTCCTGGGAGCCGTCCCAACAGGCAGGCGAAGGACCCCCTTTGGTGGGTCTTTGGTCCATAAAGTCCGGATCAGTGCCGGGCGGTGGAGGACGTACCCGGCGGGCGGCCCGCAGCCTCGACTCCCGAGATCGAACACGTGTGGTTACACTCGCCCGACTGCAACCGGGAACTGCAGGCACAGCCGTAGGGGACTGCGTAGGGGAGACGGGACTGATGGCGCAGGCGAAGAAGATCGCGTTGTACATGATCATTGTCTTCGTGCTGTACACGATCATCACCTCCCCGCAGCGGGCCGCCGAAATGGTGCAGATAGGCTTCGAGGGCATCTCGTCCGCCGCTCAGGGCGTCGGCGAGTTCATGACCCAGCTGATCAACTAGGGACCGCCCGCCCCGGCCGGCAGGACCTGGGGGCCGCCCGGCGACCGGACCGGCCCGTGGTCGGCCGGCGCCCCAGCCCCGGCCCAGCCGCCCGACCGGACCGGCTGCGCCTCGTCCGCCGCACGGAGGCTCCCGTGATCCGCCACCTGGTCCTGTTCAAGCTCAACGAAGGTGTCTCCCGCGACGAGGAGCGGGTGCAGGCCGGCGTCCGCGCGTTCGCGGCACTGGAGGGCGAGATTCCGGAGCTGGCGTTCTGGGAGTGCGCCTGGAACATCACCGACCGCCCGATCGCCTACGACTTCGCGATCAACTCGGCCGTGGCCGACCAGGACGCTCTCAAGCGGTACATCGAGCACCCGGCCCACCAGGCGGCCGCTGCCCAGTGGCGTGAATTCGCCACCTGGGTGATCGCCGATTACGCATTCTGAGCCGCGGCACTCCCCCGGCCCGTCCCGCCGAGCCCCTCGCCCCCCGTGGGTGGGGGGCTTTGTCGTACCCCCGGGCCCCCGCCGCCACCCAGCCGCCGGCATGGCGCCCCACACCCACTCAACTCTCTGTTCAACACGGCGTTATGGGGTGCTTGCACACAGTGCACATGTCTTGTGATGCTATGACCGCTTTTGCCGGATACATGCACTGTGAAGGGTGGCGTGACCGTGACGGCCCGTACTGCGCCCAAGGCTCCATCCCGCGAGAGCCGAAGCGCGGACACGCGGGCGCTCACGCAGGTGCTGTTCGCGGAGCTGACGGACCTGGAGCCCGGTACCCCCGAGCACACCCGGGTCCGCGCCGCACTGATCGAGGCCAATCTCCCGCTGGTCCGCTATGCCGCGGCGCGTTTCCGCAGCCGCAATGAGCCGATGGAGGACGTCATCCAGGTCGGCACCATCGGCCTGATCAATGCGATCGACCGGTTCGATCCGGACCGGGGCGTCCAGTTCCCCACCTTCGCGATGCCCACTGTCGTCGGCGAGATCAAACGCTACTTTCGAGACAATGTCCGCACGGTCCATGTGCCACGCCGTCTCCACGAGCTGTGGGTCCAGGTCAACGGCGCGACCGAGGACCTGACGGTGCTGCACGGCCGCTCCCCCACCACCGCCGAGATCGCCGAGCGACTGAAGATCGGCGAGGACGAGGTACTGGCCTGCCTGGAGGCGGGCCGCTCGTATCACGCCACCTCGCTGGAGGCCGCGCAGGAGGGCGACGGTCTGCCCGGCCTGCTCGACCGCCTCGGATACGAGGACCCGGAGCTGGCCGGCGTCGAGCACCGCGACCTCGTACGGCACCTCCTGGTCCAGCTGCCCGAGCGCGAGCAGCGGATCCTTCTGCTGCGTTACTACAGCAATCTGACGCAGTCACAGATCAGTGCGGAGCTAGGGGTGTCGCAGATGCATGTCTCGCGGCTACTGTCGCGGAGCTTCGCTCGGCTGCGATCCGCAAACAGGATCGACGCATAGCCGGGACGGGCGACCCGATCCTGCACAGATATGTCGACATGGCGCTACAGCGTGTTGCCGACATGTGACATTCTGCAGGAACCGCGTTTGCCGCGGCGCTGCCTCCGGTATTCAGGTGGAGGTATCACTCCTCGGTCCACCCCGGTCCGAGGACGCCGCAGCGACCCGACCGCGACCTCAAGGGGGTGGCATGTCCGTAGAACTGGGCAGCTCGAAGGTGCTTCCCGCGATTCCCGCGCCCGCACCGCACGTGCATGACGACGACGCCATCAATACCCGCACGCTCTCCCGCTCCCTGTTCCTGCGGCTGGCCTCGCTCGACAAGGACTGCGCGGAGCGTACGTACGTCCGCGACACGCTCATCGAGCTGAACCTCCCGCTCGTCCGCTATGCGGCCGCCCGTTTCCGCAGCCGCAACGAGCCGATGGAGGACATCGTCCAGGTCGGCACGATCGGTCTGATCAAGGCGATCGACCGTTTCGACTGCGAACGCGGCGTGGAATTCCCGACGTTCGCGATGCCTACCGTGGTCGGTGAGATCAAGCGCTTCTTCCGCGACACCTCGTGGTCGGTGCGGGTCCCGCGCCGGCTCCAGGAGCTCCGGCTCGCCCTCACCAAGGCCAGTGACGAGCTCTCCCAGAAGCTGGACCGCTCCCCGACCGTTCCCGAACTGGCCCTGTGCCTGGGGGTGTCGGAGGAGGATGTCGTCGACGGGCTGGCCGTCGGCAACGCGTACACCGCCTCCTCGCTCGACTCCCCCTCCCCCGAGGACGACGGCGGCGAGGGCTCCCTCGCGGACCGCCTCGGCTACGAGGACAGCGCCCTGGAAGGCGTGGAGTACCGCGAGTCCCTCAAGCCCCTGCTGGCCAAACTCCCGGCCCGTGAGCGCCAGATCATCATGCTGCGCTTCTTCGCCAACATGACACAGTCCCAGATCGGCGAGGAGGTCGGCATCTCCCAGATGCATGTCTCCCGGTTGCTCACCCGCACTCTGGCGCAGCTGCGCGAGGGCCTCATCTCCGACTGAGGAACGGTCCGCCGAGGGGCTGTACGGCGCTTCGTGCCGCTCGGCGGACAGTTGTAAGAGGAGCAGGAGGAGCAGGAGGAAAGCGGGGGTGCCGCGCGGGAGATGCGCGCCCCGGCTGCCCGAAGGGCCTACACGGGCCGTACGAGGCTCGTGCGCCCCGTCCATGGATCCGTAGCCCCGCCGCCCTCGCGGCCTCAGCATGGGTGCCGCCGCATGCGGAATACCGCATACCGCGCCCCCGGGTTCGGCCGACATCGCGGCTCATGCGCGGGACAACGGTCAGCGCCCAGCGACGCACCCCTCGTCCGTGCCGTCCTCGTGGATCTCCGAACGCAGCCCGGCGAACAGGGACTTGATGCGGGCCTTGCCGGACGTCCGTCCGTGCCCGTCGTCCGTTGGCCGCTACCTGTCACCTGTCGCCTGTCGCCTGTCGCCTGTCGCCTGTCGCCTGTCGCCTGTCGCCTGTCGCCTGTGAGCGTCAACCGGCCGACGCTGGAAGCTCGGCCGAAGGTGAGCTCAAGGGCCCGTCGCTGCACGGGTCGCGGGGGTCGCACCGGTCACACCGGTCACACCGGTCACACCGGTCACACCGGTCACACCAGGGTCATCATCCGGCCACACCCGAGCCGCGCGCCCGGCCGCGCCCGGCCTCGTCCGGCCTCGTCCGGCCTCTGTACACCTGACGCACCGTCAGCAACACTGGCCCGATGCGACGGACAACGACTGTTGCCTCCGCCTCCGCGGCCGTGCTGTGTCTGGGTGTCCTGCTGACCGGCTGCGGGAGCGCGGCAGACACCGGCCATGCCGCGGTGGGCGCGGCAGGCCCCGCCGACGGCCGGGTGCCGAACCATGCCGTACCGCCCAAGAACGGCGTCGAGCTGACGCCGCTGGACGGTGACGGGGACCGTGGACGGCACAGCAGCGGCCGAGACGGAAGTGTCGGCGGCAGTGGTAGCGACAGTGGCAGTGGCAGGGAGAGCGGCCGGCCCGGTGCTGGGGCGGCCACCGGCTCCGGCAAGGGGAACGCGGCCGACGGGGTACGGACGTCCGGCAGGCCCGGCGCATCCGGTGCCCGGCCCGGCTCCTCCGCGTCCCCCGCGGGAGCGCACCCCGGCCACGGCGGCGGCACCACGCCCCCGTCATCACCGGGCTCGCCCGATGCCCCCTCGCACCCCGGCGATCCCAGCCCGCCGCACGGCTCCCCCGCCCCCGAACCGCCCTCTCCCACCCTCCCGTCCGGCCCGGACACCCCCGACGGCCTGCTGATCGGCACGCCCGGCCGGTTCGGCACCGACGTCCGCTGGTGCGAGCGGGTCACCCTCGACTTCCTCAACACCGGTGACCGGCCCGTCACCGCCGGCACGGTCACCTTCGGGACCCACATCATCGGCGCCCTCGGCATCGACTGGGCCACGGTCACGTCCACCCACAAGCTTCCGCTGCCGCTCGCCCCGGGGAGGAAGAAGGCCGGCAGCTGGCGGGTGTGCGTGGACGGCTGGCGGGTGCCGGCGGGCATGCACATCGACACCAAGGACGTGACCTTCACCTGGAAGTGAGGCCGCCGGGACGGGCCGCCGGGGCCCCTGGGCTCGCGACCGGGGCCCGCGGCCGGGCCGCGAAAACACCGTCCCTGAATAGCGATGACTTCCGAGCGGTGCGACGGTCTATAGAGGCACAAACGCAGCCACCGGCCGCGAACCGTCTCAGGGAGCAGACCATGCCCAAGATCATCCCCAACCTCTGGTTCGACACCCAAGGCAAGGAAGCCGCCGACTTCTACTGCTCGGTGTTCCCGAACTCGAAGATCAAGACCGTCACCTTTTACAACGAGGCGGGCCCGCGGCCGGTCGGCACCGTGCTGACGGTGGAGTTCGAGCTCGACGGCCAGGAGTACCTCGCGATCAACGGCGGCCCGGAGTTCACCTTCAGTGAGGCGATCTCACTGATGATCAACTGCGCCGACCAGGACGAGATCGACTACTACTGGGCCAAGCTCTCCGAGGGCGGCGAAGAGGGCCCCTGCGGCTGGCTGAAGGACAAGTACGGGCTGTCCTGGCAGGTGGCCCCCGGCGGTATGGCGGAGCTGCTCAACGACCCGGACCAGGAGCGCGCAGCCCGCGCCATGAAGGCCATGTTCGGCATGAAGAAGATCGATATCGCCGCGCTCCAGGCAGCCGCCGACGAGGCCTAGGCGGCCGCCTTCCGGCGACTACCCGCGCGTCACGGGAGTCCCGGACCGATCGTGGCCCGGGACTCGTCGGCGCTCCCCGGACTAGCGGGCCCACGACTACCGCGCCCCGGGCCCACGACCCGCGGCCCACCATCCGCGGCCCACTGCCACCGCAGGCCCGAGGGAATCAGGACCGGCTGGGATTCCGTCCGGTCCGTATCGGGCGCGGGGCGGGGCTGTGGCGCATGTCCACCTCGCGCAGGGCCCGGGTGGCCGCGTTCACGGCCGCGGGGGAGGCCTCGGCGAAGACGGCCTCGTGGGCGTCGGCGTTGGCGCGGACGGCGCGCTCGGCCGTCCGCACCCCGTCCGGGGTCAGCCGGATCATGGTGCTCCGGCCGTCGTCCGGTGAAGGCTCGCGGCGGACGAGGCCACGGTCGGCGAGGTGGTTGACGACGTTGCTGATGCCGCCGGAGGAGAGCAGCAGGGCACGGGCCAGTTCGTTCGGCTTCATACGGTACGGCTCGCCCGCCCGGCGCAGGGCGACCAGGATGTCGAACTCGGCGACGGTCAGGCCGAGTTCGGGCAGCACACCACGGGTGGCCTGGTCCAGGGCGCGGGCGAGCTGGGCTATGCGTTTCGAGAGCTCCGTGGTCGGGCGGAGCACGTCCGGCAGCTCGGTGTGCCAGGCGTCCATCAGCGCGTCGACGGGGTCAGGTCGCGGTCCGGGTGGTGCAGTCACGTCGGCAGGATAGATCAGCACCATGATAGCTTTCTATAAAGCTTTCTTCCGAACGTGTAGAGGGTGACTTGCCATGGGAATCGAGCGCCACCACTCACCGCGCCTGCTTCTGCGCGGCGGCCTGGTCATCGACACCGCCCCCCACCCCGTCGTCCACCCGCACACCGATGTACTCGTCGAGGAGGGCCGGATCGCCGCCGTGGGCCGCGGGCTGCCCTTCGACGAGACCGACGCCGGCCTGGAAGTGGTCGACGCCCGCGATCTGATCGTGCTGCCCGGCTTCGTCGACACCCACCGGCACCTGTGGCAGGCCGTACTGCGCTCCGCCGCGGTCGACGAGAGCCTCGACAGCTATCTCGGCCGGATCCTCGGCGACCTCTCCGGCCGCTTCACACCGGCCGATGTGTACACCGGCAATCTCCTCGGCGCGCTGGAGTGCCTGGACGCGGGGATCACCACCGTGCAGGACTTCTCCCATGTGCAGTACTCCCCGGAGCACTGCACGGCAGCCGTGGAGGCGCTGCGGGAGGCGGGCATCCGCGCCGTCTTCGGCTACGGCTACCCCGTCTTCGACGACACCGCCCGGCAGGCCGACTGGGTACGGCGGGCCCGCACCGACCACTTCGCCGCAGGCGACGGCCTGGTCACCATGGCGCTGGCCCCGGTCGGCCCCTCCTTCACCCCGCCGGAGACCGTACGGGAGGACTGGCTGCTCGCCCGCGAGCTGGAGCTGCCGCTCGCCGTCCACGTGAACGCCGGGCCGGTGGCACAGTGGCCGATCGCCGCGCTGCAGGAGCAGGGCCTGCTCCGCTCCGAGACCCTGTACGTGCACGGCAACGCACTGCCCGACTCCGAGTTGCGGCTGATCGCCGAGTCCGGCGGCGCGGTGGCGATCACGCCGGCGATCGAGGCCTCGATGCGCTTCGGCGCGCCGATGGCGGGCCGGCTGCGCCGGGCGGGCATCCCCACGGGACTGGGCGCGGACGCGGTGACCTCGGCGCCGGGCGACATGTTCTCGCTGATGCGGGCCACGCTGATGAGCAGCCACTTCGACGGTGACGGCGAGACGGGGACCCCCACGATCAAGGCGGCCGATGTACTCCGGATGGCCACCGCGGAGGGAGCCGAGGCCCTCGGCCTGGCCGACGAGGTGGGCTCCCTGGGCGTCGGCAAGCGCGCCGACCTCGTGCTGCTGCGCGCCGACGCCCTCAACCTCGCCCCGGTCGCCCACGATCCGATCGGAGCCGTGGTGACCGCCGCCCATCCCGGGAACGTCGACACGGTCCTCGTGGACGGACGCCCGGTCAAGCGCGCGGGACAGCTGGTCCACGGGCAGCTGGGCGACGTACTGGCCACGGCACACCGGACGGCGGAGCGACTGGTGGGCGCGGGCTGAGCCCGCCGCCCGTTTGGGGGCCCGGAGCGCCGGGCCCCATACGGGGAGCCGCACGGCGAGGCCGGCGCCCCTCGGCTTCGGTGGGCCACTCGCGCACCCCTTACAGATCTGACCCAATTTCAGGCAGAACCGCCTGGTGAGATCCCCTCCAACGCCCTCCTGTCCACCCCTCCTACGGTATGCATGTACGGCGCACTGGTCATGCGCATGGCCATGCGCGGAGAGGGATCGAACACAACGGGGGGCACCAGTGGGTGACATACGGGTGGACACGGCGAAGGTCCGCAGCACCGGCGATGACATGAAGGCGCTGTCGAGCGACACCCAACGGCGACTGTCACACAGCCTCGACAGCTCTCAGGACGTCTACTTCGACGCCATGTTCTGGAAGTCCGGAAACGCTGTGGAGTCGTGCCGCACCGCCTGGCAGGACCACATGATCGAGCTCGCCAAGAGGATGGGCGAACTGGGGCAGCGGCTGCAGGACTCCGCCGACGGCTACGACGCCGCGGACCAGGAAGCGGTCGCACGGCTGAGGGCCGGTGTGAAGGACCTGGGGAGGCACTGACCGTGGTCACGTATTCGGACCTCATCAGCGCCCACCCCCGGAAGTGGAAGGACGCCGCGGACGACTGGGCGGCGCTGGCGAAGTACGCGCTGAACGCCGCGAACGACGTACGCGAGCAGGGAGCCAAGCCCCTCGCCGACAACTGGGCCGACGAGCTCGGCGCGGCGGCGGCCGGCGACTTCGTGAAGCTGGCGAATCAACTGGAGTCGGCGTACGACTTGTTGCTCAGCGTCAAAATGGTCATGGAAGGCATGCACACCAGCCTGGACACGGCGATGAGCCTCGCATGCCAGATCACCGACCTCTCCCGGGCCCACGACCTTCCCGTGGGCGATGACGGCATGCCGCTGGAGTGCCCCGCCCCGAACGCGGGCGCGGACAAGCAGCAGGCGTACAACGACATCGTCGCCCTGCGCGAACAGGCCCTGCGGCAGGCGACGGAAGCGGACGAAAAGACAGCGGCCGAGCTGTACCGGCTGGCAGGCACGGTCGGCATCAGCGACCCGGACAAGGCCCTCAAAGAGCAGAACCGCGCCTCGCATGTCGAGATGGACATGCTCGCCGCCGACATCCCGAAGGCGAACACCGACCCGGCCGCGGTACGTGCCTGGTGGAACAGCCTGAGCGAGAAGCAGCAGTACGACATGATGCGCGCCGAGCCCGTAAAACTCGCGCAGCTGGACGGCATTCCCGAGAGCACGAAGCGTGAAATGCGCGGAACGGATGGGAAGTTCGACCGGGTGAAGATGGTGGAGTACGCGCTGGAGAACTGGAACAAGCAGGATCCGATCCAGTTCGACAACAACTGCACCAACTTCGTCTCCCAGGCGCTGGACCACGCGGGCATGCAGAAAAAGATCGACCCTTGGTCAGGGGCCCGGGGCGACGACACATGGGGAAATACCGGCGGCATCGGCATCGACTCGATCGACACGAAGCTGTACTACTCCAAGACCTGGGCCGGAGCCGAGAACCAGCAGAACATCATGCTCAAGCACGGTGGGGAGGAAGTCCCCCAGTCCCAGGCGCGGCCCGGCGACATCATCTACTACGAGCAGCAGGGGCCCGACGCCGAGAACGAGCGTGGCAACACCCACCACGCCGCCGTCGTCACGGCCGTGATGCCGGACGGCGAGGTCAAGTACACCCAGCACCAAGACTCTTACCAGAACGTGAGTCTGCAGGGCCGGGTCCCGGCAACGGAGAAGGCCGAAGGGCAGCAGAACATCCGCATCGTTCGCCCGCACCCGGATTGGTACTGACAGTGACGACCGAAGCGAGACCGCAACCCGCGACGCCGGCACCACGTCCCTCGGGACGCTGGGCGATGATGATCCTCTCCGTGCCGTTGCTCTCGGCGGCGGCAATCGTCGGCTTCTTTGCGTCGGTGTCACTCTCCAACGGACACCATGAATTCCAGTCGGCGGCCTGCCGTTACACATTGCTGCCGTGGACGAACTTCGCCGCCGCTTACGGCGGCCTGGTGGCGGCCGCCCTCGCGGTGACCGTCCACCTGCTGATGTTCCGGTCCGCACGACGTGCCGGGCAGGACCCCAGTCGTGGCTGGCAGAGCATGGTTTCGACGCTCTTCTTCGCTATCGCCTGCCTCATGGTCCTGCTGACGGCCGGAATGGTGGTCGTGGCCCATATGGACGCCGCCGAGGCAGCCGCGAACATCGGGAAGACGCTGTGTGAGGGCTAGGACCTGACGCGCCCCTGGAATCAGAACGCGAGTTTGCAAGGCCGTCTCCCGGCAGTGGAGAAGGGCGAGGGACAGGCAGCGGGTGCGTATCGTCCGCCCACACCCGGATCGGTACTGATGACTGACACCTCAACCAGCACCCGGCGCTCCCTACTGCTGGTCCCGCTGTTCGCGCTACTCGGCGTGGGCGGTCTCAGTGCGTACAGCAAGGCTGACGACGCGCATATCGCCGCGGAGTGGGCACACTGCGGTGACCTCCCGCTGACCTGGCAGATCTACCTCAGCGCCTACGGCGCGCTGGCCTGCGGGATGCTCGCTTTCGCACTGTTCTGGTGGCTTGCCAGGCGCGCCGGGCGGCGCGACACATGGGTGGGCGACAGCTGGCCGGGCAAGCTCGCGATTGCCGCCCTCGTCGTTGACGTCCCACTGGTGGCACTGCAGTTCATCGCGGTCTGGTACCTGTACCAGCCGTCGCCCGGTGGGCCCATCAGCTGCGTCTAGCAGGGTGTCGCAGGTGCACCGTGGCGGCCCCGTCATGGCGCTGGAAGCCACGAGGGGCGCGAAAGATGGATCGCGTCAGGCGCCCGGTCGCCGCTCCGTGCCTCAGGAGTCGTCGGAGGACCGGGCCGCCGCTTTGAGGATTTCGGCGGCGTTCCGCGAGACGAACGAACCCATGCCGGGTTCGGTGTAGATCAGCCCCTCGGAACGCAGTCCGCGGTGGACCTTTTGGCCCGTGGTCGTGGCGATGCCGAACTCCTCCAGCATCTCGACCACAGACGGGACGCGCGTTCCGGGCGGGTAGGTGCCGTCGGCAATGCGCTGGCGGATCACGTCGGCGACCTGCCGCCACCGAGGCCGGTCCGGTGCAAATTCGATCACGTGAACAAGGTAGGCACGCCACACCATGGCAGGCGAGAGGTACTAAGGGGCGCTAAGAGGTGCCATGGGGTACCAGGCTGCACGAGACTCGATGCCGCAAAGACCCCGGCGGGTGCGCCAACACCCCCGGGGCACGGCCAACGCCGTTCAAGGAGCGTCGACATGCAAAACCCTATGCGCAGCCTCCTCGCCCGGTTAAGGCAGCGCCGGACTCGCCCCGCCCCCACCGTCACATGCCGGCCACAACGGCTGCCCCGCCAGCCCCTCCTCCCCCACCGCCCCGAATCCCCCCTCGACGGCGAGGCCACCCGCCTCGTGCGTCCCTACCTCCTGGCGCACGAGCGCCAAGAGGCGCGGCGCGAGGGGGCGTTCCTGCGTGGGATGGCGGTCGCCTCATGAGCGGCGGGATGCGGCTGCTGCCCTGGAACGGGCCGGACGGGCAGCGTTGTTACCTCTCCAGCGATGAGAGCGGCGGGTATCTGTCGCAGCTCGCTGATGACATGGAAGAGGCTCAGCTCGGCACCGGCGAGGAGCTGCTCCAGCACACGGCTGCGCTGCTGAACGGGCCAGCGGAGGCGACCGCCCGGGAACTCCGGTTCTGCGTCCACAGGCCGTGTGAAGCGCTTCGGGACGCGCTGCGGATCGCGGAGAGCAGGGGCGGGCGGGTGACGTAACCAGCAGGAAGAAGGATCAGAGGCCCGACGCATGACGTAACCGGCGGGCAGAAAGATCAAGGGCCCGGCATCGTGATGCCGGGCCCCGTGCGTTGCGGAGATGTTCAGGAGAGCGCCAGCCACGCCGCGCCCGCGACGACCAGGAGGGCGACGATCACGCCGACGATGACGCCCACGCGGGGGCCGGACGACTGCTGCGGGGCCGGGGCGCGGCGGCCGCCGGTCTGCGGGGTGCCGCCCTCGTCCACGAAGGCGCGGAACATCTGCGTGCTGCCCGCCGGGTCGTAGTTGCCGCCGGCCTGGTTCTGCGGGTTGGTCGCCATGGGGAAGGACCCTAGCGAACCGGGCGCGGAGCGGCACCCTTGGGGCGCGTGCGCAGCGCCCCGGGGGGCGCCTACGGAGCGGGCATCGGCCGCGTACGGGGTGTGGGCGAGGGTGCGGGCGGGTCGTCTGGGGGTGACCCGCTACCGGCCGGTATCGACCCGGTGGCTGCCACACCTCCCCGACCTGCGGCTTTACGGTCACGCCGAGGCCATTGACCAATCCCCTGCCCAGACTTTTGGCTCCCTTTACTTCAAGCCTGGACGAATCGTTTGCCTTCAGCAACCAACATTGCTTATGGTTGCCCCAAGCAACAAAAGATGCGAAGAGTGCGAAGAGTGCGAACGATCGCTTGGAGGAGTCGGTGGCCGCTCAGCGTCAGTACGAGGAGCTGGCCAGGCAACTCAGTGCCATCGGTGCCGTCAAGCGCGAGATGGGGCGGATGCTGCCCCAGGACTGCCCGCCCGCGTCGGCGGGTGTGCTCACCCTTCTCGACCGGCACGGTGAGATGCGGATGAGTCAGCTCGCCGAGCTGCTCGCGATCGACATGTCGGTGACCAGCCGGCATGTCGCCCATGCCGCCGAGCGCGGCTGGATCGAGCGGAAGCCCGATCCGGCGGACAAGCGGTCGCGGCTGCTGCGCCTGACCCCGAGCGGCACCGCGCTCCTGGCGGAGCTCGCCGAGCGCTACACGGCCGCGCTCGCCCGGTACTTGGACGACTGGAGCGACGCCGACGTCGGGCACCTCATCGAACTCCTCGCCAGGCTCCGCACGAGCTTCGGCGACTGCCGCACCCGGGCGCATCACGACTCCACCACCCGTACACCCGCAGGATGAAAAGGAACTACATGGCTACGACCACACCAGCCGGTGTGCGGGGCGGCCACGCCAAGCATGGAGGCGGACAGCACGCCTCCGACGGGGCCCCGATGACGCACCGTCAGATCATGGAGGCGCTGTCCGGGCTGCTGCTCGGTATGTTCGTCGCCATTCTGTCGTCGACGATCGTGTCCAACGCGCTGCCCGAGATCATTCATGACCTCGACGGCGGCCAGAGCGCCTACACCTGGGTCGTCACCGCTTCGCTGCTCGCGATGACCGCGACCACCCCGCTGTGGGGCAAGCTCTCCGATCTGTTCAGCAAGAAGCTGCTGGTGCAGTTCGCGCTGGTCATCTATGTCGCGGGCTCGGTCGTCGCCGGTCTCTCGCAGAACACCGCCATGCTGATCGCCTGCCGTGTGGTGCAGGGCATAGGCGTGGGCGGTCTGTCCGCCCTGGCCCAGATCGTCATGGCCGCCATGATCTCGCCGCGGGAGCGCGGCCGTTACAGCGGCTACCTCGGTGCCACCTTCGCCGTCGCCACCGTCGGCGGCCCGCTGCTCGGCGGCGTCATCACCGACACCGACTGGCTCGGCTGGCGCTGGTGCTTCTACGTCGGCGTCCCGTTCGCCGTCATCGCGCTGATCGTACTGCAGAAGACCCTGAAGCTCCCCGTGGTGAAGCGCGAGGGCGTCAAGGTCGACTGGGCGGGCGCGTTCTTCATCAGCGCGGCGGTCTCGCTGCTGCTGGTGTGGGTGACGCTGGCCGGTGACAAGTACGACTGGATGTCGTGGCAGACCGCCGCGATGGTCGGCGGCGCGGTCGTGCTCGGCGCGGTCTTCGTCTTCGTCGAGACCAAGGCCAAGGAGCCGATCATCCCGTTGCGGCTGTTCCGCAACAAGACGATCACTCTGGCCTCGCTGGCCTCGCTGTTCGTCGGTATCGCGATGTTCGCGGGCACCGTCTTCTTCAGCCAGTACTTCCAGCTGGCACGCGGCGAGTCGCCGACGATGTCCGGGGTCCTGACGATTCCGATGATCGGCGGCCTGTTCGTCTCGTCGACCGTCTCGGGCCAGATCATCACCAAGACCGGCAAGTGGAAGGCGTGGCTGGTCAGTGGCGGTGTGCTGGTGACCGCGGGACTCGGCCTGCTGGGCACCATCCGCTACGACACCGAGTACTGGCACATCGCGATCTTCATGGCCCTGATGGGTCTGGGCATCGGCATGATGATGCAGAACCTGGTGCTCGCCACGCAGAACCAGGTGGCTCCCGAGGACCTCGGCTCCGCCTCGTCCGTCGTGACCTTCTTCCGCTCCCTCGGTGGTGCGGTGGGCGTCTCGGCCCTCGGTGCGGTGCTCGCCAACCGCGTCACCCACTACGTCAAGGACGGCCTGGCCGACCTCGGCCCCAAGGCCGCCAAGGCCGCCGCCCACGGCGCCGGCAACAGCGGCGGCGGCATCCCCGACCTGGACGCCCTCCCGGCGCCGCTGCGCACCGTCATGGAGAGCGCCTACGGCCACGGTGTCGCCGATGTCTTCCTGTACGCGGCGCCCTGCGCGCTGCTCGCCTTCCTCTTCACCCTGTTCATCAAGGAGGTCGCGTTGAAGACGCGTGGCGGACTGGCCCAGAGCTCGCAGGACGCACCGGCCGTGGCCGCCCCGTCGGCCGCCTCGTCGGAGGCCGGGCGCAGCGCGGCCGTCATCCCGGCGCAGGCCGAGGAGCGGGAGCCCGCCCTGGTGGGCGCCGCACCGGTGCCCTCGGACGACGAGGCGCACACGCCCTCCTGGGCGCAGCCGGCCGCAGCCACGGCCACCCAGCCGCTGGCGGCGTACGCCTCGGCCGGCGGCGGGGACACCACCCCGGCCGGGTCCGCGGTCCACGGCTTCGTCCGTAACGCCGAGGGCAGCCCCGTACCGCGCTCCGCGGTGACGCTGATCTCGCTGAGCGGGCGGCAGCTGGGCCGCGCGGTCGCCCAGGCCAACGGCTCGTACGCGCTCGACGCCCCAGGCGCCGGTTCGTACGTCCTGATCGCGGCGGCCGACGGCCACCAGCCGCAGGCGTCCACGGTCGTCATCGGCGACCAGCCGCACGCCTACGACATCCTGCTCAGCGGCACCAGCGGCCTCGGCGGCCAGGTCCGCAGCGCCGCCACCGGCGCGCCGGTCGACGGGGCGATGGTCGTCGTCACCGACGTCCGCGGCGAGGTGCTGGCCACCGGAAAGACCGGCGCCGAGGGGCACTTCACCTTCGACGAGCTGGCGCCCGGCACCTTCACCGTCGCCGTGAACGCCCCGAACCACCGTCCGGCCGCACTGCCCGTCGAGATCGGCGGCCAGGGCACCACCCGGATCGAGGTCGAGCTGCTGTCCGGCGCGCGGGTGCAGGGCATCGTGCGGGCCGGTGCGCACCGCCGGCCGCTGCCCGACGCACGGGTCACGCTGGTGGACGCGGCGGGCAATGTCGTGGCCACCTCGACGACCGGGGAGGACGGCGCCTACGCCTTCACCGACCTGGACGCCGGCGACTACACCGTCATCGCGAGCGGCTACCCGCCCGTCGCCACCGGCCTCGCGGTCGAGGCACGCGGGGTCGACGGCTACGACGTCGAGCTCGCCCACCCCGGGGACTGAAAACCCCCGGGCCCGGGGATCTCACCCGGGAGCAATACCCCGGTCCGGGGCGCGTGTTGAGCGGAGACGCGCCCCGGACCGGACCCAAGGGCTCCGGCGGCGGCGCTGCGCACAGGCAGGGGACGGCCTGCACGCCGCCGTCCGGAGCCCGAGCACTTCCCACGCTCTCGGTTTCTCCCCCGCGCCCGGCTCCGGCCGGGCGGGAGAACCCCCGCGAGCAGGGGACACCCACCAGGCAACAAACGGGAGAGGCAATGACTTCGACGGGCGCGGGAGCTGCGGGACTGAGGGCGCAGGTCCGCACACGGGACGGCTGGGCGGTCCAGCACGCCGTACTGACCGTCACCGACATGACCGGCGCGCAGGTGCTGCGGGCCGCGGCGGACGGCGAAGGCACCATCCGCAGCGCGCAGCCGCTGCCGGCCGGCCCGTACACGGTCATCGTGACGGCCGTCGGCTACGCACCGGTCGCCGCCAGCGCGATCGTGACGGCCAGCGGCCGGATGGACGTGGGCAGTGTCGTCCTGGCGCGACAGGGCGGGGCGGAGCTGCCGCCGCCCGGTGTCTGGACCATCGACCCGATGCACTCGACGGTGGCCGCGGTCGCCCAGCACCTGGGGATCTCCAGCGTGCACGGCCGGTTCACCGAGTTCAGCGGCCGGATCGAGATCGCCGAGGACCTGCACACCTCGCGGGTCGAGGCGGCCATCAAGGCTGCCTCCATCGACACCGGCAACGGGATGCGCGACGGCCATCTGCGCTCCGAGGACTTCCTGAACGTCGAGGAGTACCCGGAGATCACCTACCGCAGTTCGGGCCTGTCGGCGGACGGCCCGGACCGCTGGACGGTGCACGGTGAGCTGTCGCTGCACGGTGTCGTCCGGCCGGTGGACCTCGATCTGAGCTACCTCGGCACCGGCCCGGACCCCTGGGGCGGGGTGCGCGCGGCCTTCCGCGCCACCGCCGAACTGCGCCGCGAGGACTTCAAGATGAACTACAACCAGGTCGTGGCGGCCGGTATCGCGGCCATCGGGACCACCCTGAAGGTCGAGCTGGACATCCAGGCCGTGCAAGGGGAGAGCCTGCCGATGGGGTGAGGCCGTCCGGCCTCACCCGGGCAGCCCACGCCGGTCGGTCCCCCGGCCGGTCACGTCGGCCCCCTGACCGGTCGCGTCAGTCCCCCCGCCCCCCCGCCGGTCGCGTCAGTCCGGGAGCCCAAGGGCCCGGGGCGTCGTCGTGCGGGTCGGTCCCCCGGCCGGTCGCGTCAGTCCGCCGGCCGGTCGCGCATCGCCTCGATGCCTGCGATCTGCAGGTCGAGCGCGAACGCAAAGTCGCGGTCGCGCATCTCCCGTACGGTGGTCCCGCCGCGGGCCTCCATGACCCTGGTGGTGTTCTCCAGCGTCTCCGCGAACTCCGGACGGCTGGAGACCGCGGTCATCACCTGTTGGAAGTACTCGTCGACGGGCAGCCCCGCCTCCGCGCAACGGTCGTTGAACAGGCCCTCGATGGTGGCGAAGCCGTACACGAACTGGAAGACGGCGGACAGCCCGCCGGTGATCTGCTGCAGCGACAGCCCGCTCTCCTTCATCACCCGCAAGCTGGCGTTGGAGAAGGCGATCGAGTGCGGGCCGACGTTGATGTACGTGCCCAGCAACCGGGCCACCCAGGCGTGGCCGGTCAGCAGGGTGCGGTATTCGCCGGCCAGTGAGCGCAGATGGTCCCGCCAGTCCCGGTCGGTGTCGGCCTCGTCCGGCAGCTGCATCTCGCCCATGACGCTGTCCAGGGCGAGTTCCAGCAGGTCGTCCTTGGTGTCGACGTACCAGTAGACGGACATCGCGGTGACGCCGAGCTCGGCCGCGAGCCTGCGCATCGAGAATTTTGACAGGCCCTCGGCGTCCAGCAGCCGGACCGTCGCCGCGACGATCTTGTCGAGGTCGAGTCCGGCCGGCTGGTCCGCCCGCCGTTTGAGCGGGGGGCGTTCGGCCAGCCAGACGCTGTTCGGCCGCTTCCTGGCGCGGCCGTCCGTCGCTGCCATGGCGCCCCTCCCTGCCCTGAGCGTCTTCGACGTCATGGTGTCGTCGAAGACGTGTCGTCGTCGGTGTCATCGTCGGTGCACGGCACGTACGGGTGTCATACGTGCCGTCCGTACGTGCCGTTCACGATCACGTACCCGCCGATGCTATTCCGCCGAGGCGGCCGCCGGTTCCGCACCGGAGGGCGTGGCAGGTGCCTCCGTGTCCTGGCCGGTGCGCTCCGCCCGGCGCAGGAGTACGGCGGCGACCAGCCCGCCGAGGAACACCGCGGCCGCGCCGACCAGCTGGCTGGTGCCGATACCGGTGGCGAAGGCGTCGTGCACAGCGGTGCGTTCGGCGTCCGTACGGGTCCTGGCGAGCGCTGCGGGCAGCGAGCCGGCGCCCGCGGCGACCAGCGGCAGGAGCGCGACGAAGCGGGAGTTGAGGACCGCGCCGAGGACGGCGACACCGAGCCCCTGGCCGAACTCCATCAGCGTGCCGTTGACGCCCGCCCCCACTCCGGCCTTGGCCGGCGGGATCGCAGACATGATGGCGTTGGCCATCGTCGGCATGGCGAGCGCGACACCGAAACCCATCACGATCAGACCGGCCAGCATGCCGCCATAGCTGTCGCCGCCGAGCAGCGAGATCGCGGCGAGACCGGCCGCGAGCAGCGACATCCCCGAGACGATCATTCCGGGGGTGCCGAGCTTCGGCAGCAGGCGGGCGCTCAGACCGGTGAAGTTGATCAGTATGACGGTGACGGCGAGCGGTGCCATCCGCAGCCCGGCGTCCAACGGGCCGTAGCCGAGGACCAGTTGCAGATGCTGGGTGAGCAGGAACATCGAGCCGCCCATCCCGAAGGCGACGAGGATGCCGCCGGAGACGGCCCCGATGAAGCGGCGGTTGCGGAAGAAGTGCATGTCCAGCATCGGATACGGGACGCGCAGCTCCCACAGCGCGAAGACCGCGAGGCCGACGATGCCGAGGGCGGCGGAGACCAGCACCCGGCCGGACAGCCAGCCGGTGACCGGCCCGGAGATGATCGCGAAGACCACTCCGACCATGCCGATCATGGACAGCAGGGCACCCAGCAGGTCGGGGCGCTCGCCCGCGCGGCTCTTGGACTCCGGGACGAGGGTGATGACGGCGGCCAGCGCCGCCACCGCGACGGGGAGGTTGACCAGGAACAGCGAACCCCACCAGTAGTGGTCGAGCAGCACCCCGCCGATCAGCGGCCCGGCCGCGAAGCCGAGGGAGTTGACCGAACTCCAGATACCGATCGCCCGGGGCCGCTCCTCGTCGTCGAAGATCTGCATGACGACGGCGAGGGTGGTGGTCATCAGCAGGGCGCCACCGACGCCCATGCCGGCGCGGGCGGCGATGAGCTGGCCGGGTGACTGCGCGAGGGCGGCGCCGAGAGAGGCCAGGCCGAACAGCACCAGGCCGACGGCGAGCATCTTCTTGCGTCCGTAGCGGTCCGCGGAATTGCCCGCGGTGAGCAGCAGACCCGACTGGACCAGCGAATACGCGTTGATCATCCACTGGACGTCGGCGGTGGTGGCGCCCAGGTCGGCGGTGAGGGACGGGATGGCGACATTGAGGACGGTGTTGTCGAGGATGACCGTCAGCTGGGCGATGCAGATGACGGCCAGGATCAGCCAGCGGGCGGCGGTCCGGCCCGGTGGCTGAAGGGTGGTGGTGGCGTCGGAGGCCACGGGGGACATACGGGCTCCCTGTACGGTCGCAAGCGGATGACTTACACCGTACAGGGAGCGTTATACGCCGTACATTTCTTTTCGGTCGACCGGCGGGGCGGGGGCTTCGGAGCGGCTTCGGGGGTGGCTTCGGGGGTGACTTCGGGGGCGCGCCTGCCGGTCCGGGGCGCGCCCCCTGGTCACGGCTGCCCGGTCACGCCTTCCGGGTCAGGTCGTAGAAGGTGGCGCTGCCGACGGTGACCTTCGAGAAGGTCTTCGCCACCCAGGACGTGATCTCCGACGAGCCGCCCCGGCCGCCGCCGGGGCCGCCCTGCCCGCCCGCGAGGAAGTAGTGGATCTTCCCGTCCGCGACATACTCCTTGAACCGGGCCAGGGTCGGCGACGGGTCGCTCCCGTTGAAGCCGCCGATCGCCATCACCGGCTTCCCGGTGGCGAGTTGGTAGCTTGCGGCGTTCTGGGAGCCGATGGCCGCGGCGGCCCAGGTGTAGTCGTCCGCGTCCTTCGACAGCAGCGCCTTGGCCTGCTCGCTCACCTTGGCGCCGTTGAGCAGACCGCCCATACCGCGCATCCGGCCGGTACCGCCCACACCGAAACCGCCCTTGCCACCGGTGAAACCCGGCCGGGCGCCCGGCCTCCCCTGGGTGCCCGGGGAGGGGAACCCCCGGGCCTGGCTGCCGGCCCTCATCCGGCCGCCCGGGAAGCCGCCACCGGGGCCGCCCATACCGCCCCGTACCGAGGGGCCGGCCGTGATGATCGAGCCGCTCTTGGCCGTGTTGACCGTATTGAGCGTGTACGCGACCGGACCCGCCAGCGCCGTCACCACCCCGAGCCCGGCCGCGAGCACCGCGCACCGCCGGCGCGCCCGTACCGGCGTTCCATCCCGTACGGGCGCTCCATCCCGTACGGCCGCTCCGTCCCGTACCCGCGCTCCCTCCCCTACGGGTGCTCCGTCCGCCGTCGCTGCATCCTCCTTCTTCCGTGCTGTCGCTCCCGCCCGTACCGGCAGCAGCAGACCCAGCGCCGCCAGCAGACCGAGCGCCACCACCGTCCAGCGCAGCCACGGCAGCCAGTCGGGCGACCGGTTCAGCAGCACGAACGACCATCCGGCGGTCACCGCGACCGTCCCGGCCAGTACGTACGCGGCGAGCCGTCCGCCGCGCCGCCACAGCAGCGCCGCACCCATCCCGACCAGCGCCGCGATGTACGGGGCCAGCGCGATGTTGTAGTACTGATGGAAGATCCCGGACATGAAGCTGAAGGTCACGAAGGTCATCAGCAGCGCGCCGCCCCACACCAGGAACTCCGCCCGCTGCCCGGCCTGTTCGGCGGCCGAAACCCGCTGACCTGACCGTTCGGCGGGCGAAACCCGCTGACCTGACCGTTCGGCAGCCGACACCGGCTGACCTGCTCGTTCGGCGGCCGACACCGGCTGACCGTCCTGTTCAGTGGCGACCGCCCGCCGCGCCCGCCACAGCACCGCCACCCCCGCGACCAGCAGGATCAGCGCCGCGGGCAGCAGCCACGAGATCTGCCCGCCCATGTCGGACGAGAACAGCCGGGTGATCCCGGTCTCCCCCCAGCCGCCACCGCCGCCAGCACCGTCACCGGGACGGCCACCGCCCCCGCCGACACTCCCGGTCTCGTTGCCGCTGATCCGCCCGAAGCCGTTGTAGCCGAAGGTCAGCTCCAGAAAGCTGTTGTGCTGCGAGCCGCCGATGTACGGGCGCGAGGACGCCGGCCACAGCTCGACGATCGCCACCCACCAGCCACCGGACACCACGATCGCCACCCCGGCGAGCAGCAGCTGGCCGAACCGCCTGCGCAGCGCGACCGGCGCACAGCACGCATAGACCACGGCGAGCGGCGGCAGGATCAGCCACGCCTGGAGCGTCTTGGTGAGGAACCCGAGCCCGAAGCAGACCCCGGCCAGCACCAGCCATGCCGTCCGGCCGCCCTCCAGAGCACGCAGTACGGCGGCGACCGCACAGACCATCAACAGGCACAGCAGCGCATCGGGGTTGTTGAACCGGAACATCAGCGCCGCGACCGGCGTCACCGCCAGCGCCGCGCCCGCGAGCAGCCCCGCGCCCGCGCCGAACCGTCGCCGGACGGCCCCGTAGAGCACCGCGACCGTCGCCACACCCATCAGCACCTCGGGCGCCAGGATCGCCCAGGAGCCGAGCCCGAAGAGCCGTACGGACAGCGCCATCGGCCACAGCGCGGCCGGCGGCTTGTCGACAGTGATGGAGTTCGCCGCGTCGGACGAGCCGAAGAAGAACGCCTTCCAGCTCTCGCTGCCGGCCTGTACGGCGGCCGAGTAGAACTGGTTGGCATACCCGGAGGCGGACAGGCTCCAGAGGTAGAGCACCGCCGTGACCAGCAACAACACCAGAAGTGCGGGCCGCGCCCAGCGCGCTGTCGGCTCCGGTGCCGCGGGCGCCCGGGGATCGGTGACCGACGCCGGCGCGCCCTCCTGTGAGGTGGACGGCGGCTGGGCCGGCGGGCCGGGCCGGTACTGCGGGGTCATCGGGTGCTCCTGGTGAGATCGTTCCGGTCGGAGGAGGGATGCGGCGGGGTGGCGAGGTGCGGCGGGGTGGCGAGGTCGTCCCGTCGCTCGCGGTCCGGGAAGACCCAGGCGCGGAACAGCAGGAACCGCAGCACCGTCGCCGCGAGGTTGGCGGACACCAGCACCGCGAGTTCGGTGCCGTGCGACGGTGTGCCGCTGGCCGCGTCGAGCGCGGCGAGCGAGCCGCTGGTCAGCACCAGCCCGACGGCGAAAACCACCAGCCCCTGGGCCTGATGGCGGACCGCCCGGTCCCGGCCCCGAACCCCGAAGGTCAGCCGCCGGTTGGCGGCCGTATTGGCGAGCGCCGACACCAACAACGCTGCCGCATTGGCCAGTTGGGCGCCCACTCCGAGGCGGAACAGGGAATAGAGGGCGAGATAGAACAGCGTGCTCAGCCCGCCGATGGCACAGAAGCCGACCAGCTGACGGGCCAGCCCGCCGGGCACACCGGCCAGCTCACGGTCCCGCGGATCGTCCCCGAACGGCCGGGCGAGCCGGTCCAGCGGCAGCCCGCCGGCCGCCAGCGCCCGCCCCACCCGCCATACGCCCTTGAGGTCGTCGGTGGCCGTCCGCAGCAGCTGCACGGTGCTGTGGGGGTCGTCGACCCAGTCCACCGGCACCTCGTGGATCCGCAGCCCGGCCCGCTCCGCGAGCACCAGCAGCTCGGTGTCGAAGAACCATCCGGGGTCCTCGATCATCGGCAGCAGCCGCTCGGCGACATCGCCGCGGACGGCCTTGAACCCGCACTGCGCATCGGAGAACCGTGCGGCGAGCGAACCACGCAGGATGAGGTTGTACCCACGCGAGAGGAACTCCCGCTTCGGCCCGCGCACCACCCGTGCGCCACGGCTGAGCCGGGTGCCGATCGCCAGATCCGAGTGCCCGGAGATCAGCGGCGCCACCAGCGGCAGCAGCGCGTTGAGGTCGGTGGACAGATCGACGTCCATATAGGCCAGCACCGGCGCTTCGGAGAGCGACCACACGGTGCGCAGCGCCCGCCCGCGCCCCTTCTGCTCCAGCCGTACCGCGGTGACCTCGTCGAGCGCATCGTCGAGCCGGGCGGCGACCTCCGGGGTCCGGTCCGTGCTCGCGTTGTCGGCGATGGTGATCCGGAAGCCGTACGGGAAGGTGCGGGCGAGGTGCTCGCGCAGCCGCCGCACACAGGGCTCCAGGTCGCGCTCCTCGTTGTAAACGGGGAGCACCACATCGAGGACGATCGCGATCTGGCCGAGCCGCAGATGCTCGCGCGCCGGCAGGGAGCCCAGCGGTGTGCCGGGCGGCTGTTTCGTCGTCATGCGACGACATTCGCCAACCCCGCTGTTACGGCCGTGTGCTGAGCCTGTGTCCGGGCTATGAGTCCGCAGCGGGCGGCGTGACGTGGGGTTTCGTGGGTGCGGGCGAGGGTGTGATCTGGAGATGCGTGGCGGCGGTCGAGGGTGCGGGCGGGCCCGTGGGCGGGACGGGCGGGCCCGCGGGCGGGACGGGCGGGCCCGCGGGCGGTACGGCCGGACTCGCGGGCGGTACGGCCGAGCCTGCGGGCGGTACGGCCGAGCCTGCGGGCGGTACGGCCGAGCCTGCGGGCGGTACGGCCGGGCCCGCGGGCGGTACGGCCGGGCCCGCGGGCGGTGCCTCCCGCCCCGTGGCCGGTGCGTTCCGGCCCGTGGCAGGTGCGCTTCGTCCCATGGCAGGTGCGTTCCGTCCCGCCGCATCCCATGCCGTCGATCCCGCCGCATCCCATGCCGTCGAGGTGGCCGCCGCCGTCGGCAGGGTCACCGTGAAGACCGTCCGCCCCGGCACACTGCCGACCCGGACCGTGCCGCCGTGCGCGGCCACCACCGCCTGCACAATGGCGAGACCGAGCCCCGTGCTGCCGGCGCCGCGCGATCGCGAGGCATCACCCCGGGCGAAGCGCTCGAAGACATGCGGGAGAAGACCCGCCGGAATCCCCGGCCCGTCGTCCTCCACCGCCAGCTGAACGGCCCCGTCGCGAGCGCCGGCAGCGTCTGCGGCGGCCTGCACCCTGGCGGTCACCGTGGTCCCCTCCGGCGTATGCGTACGGGCGTTGGCCAGCAGATTCACCAGGATCTGGTGCAGCCGCCCCGCATCCCCGCACACCATCGCCGGCTCGTCGGGCAGCTCCAGCCGCCACCGGTGGGCGGGCCCGGCCACCCGCGCATCGCTCACCGCATCGACCACCAGCGGCGACAGATCGATGTGCTCGTACGCGAGCGGGCGCCCGGAGTCGAGCCGGGCGAGCAGCAGCAGGTCCTCCACCAGCCCCGTCATCCGCTCCGCCTCCGACTCGATGCGCCCCAGGGCGTGCCGGGTCTCCGGTCCGGGCTGCTCCCGCCCGCGGCGGGTCAGCTCGGCATAGCCGCGGATCGACGCGAGCGGGGTACGCAGCTCATGGCTGGCGTCGGCGACGAACCGCCGTACCCGCGTCTCGCTCTCCTGACGGACCGCGAGCGCCGAACCGACATGCCCCAGCATCCGGTTCAGTGCCGCCCCGACCTGCCCCACTTCCGTCCGCCCGTCCGACTCGGACGCCGGGACCCGGACGTGCAGCGCCACCTCGCCCTGGTGGAGCGGGAGTTCGGAGACCCGGGTGGCGGTCGCGGCAACCCGGCGCAGCGGCCGCAGCGCGATCCCGACCATGGCGGATCCCGCGATCCCGGCCGCGACCAGCCCGGCGACCGTCACACACGCCTCGATGAGGACGAGCGTGCCGACCGTCCTCTGCACATAGCCGAGCGGCAGACCCAGCACCAGAGAGCCGTCCTTGGCGGATGCCACCCGGTAGTCACCGAGTCCGGGCAGCTCGGCGGTGTGCGAGCGGCCGTCCCGCGGCACCGTGTTCAGCGCCGCGACCTGCACACCGGTCAGCTCCGTCAGCCGCTGCTCGGGGAGCCGGCCGGTCGGGTGGTCCAGCTTCGCCCCCTCCTTGACGGTCCCCTCGGGCCCGACCCGCGCGCCCACCGCGCCAAGGGGCTGCCCGCCCATCGCCACAAACTCCAGACCGTCCTGCGTATGCCCC
Organism: Streptomyces sp. NPDC048637; assembly: GCF_040650675.1. Classification (NCBI taxonomy): domain Bacteria; kingdom Bacillati; phylum Actinomycetota; class Actinomycetes; order Kitasatosporales; family Streptomycetaceae; genus Streptomyces; species Streptomyces sp. NPDC048637. The sequence continues at coordinate 232,764 of NZ_JBEZHQ010000002.1, read as the reverse complement.
GGTTCATGGGGGCGCGGCATCTGGGCGCGTACCACGAAATCGCGCACCTGCCGGTCCAACTGCCCCTGCATATAGGAGTGCAGCGCGATGGTCGTCACCGTCCCGATGACGGCCCCGACGACGGCGATCAGCGCCACCGCGGACACCACGAGCCGGGTCCGGAGCGACCAGCGGCGACGGGGGGCGGGGGCTGGGGAGGGGGGTGCCGGTGTGGCGGGTACCGGCGTGGCGGGCTGCTGGGGTCGGCCCTGGTCGGAGGGCAGGGCCTGCCGGGATCTGCCCGGTTCCGACTGCTCGGGCCGCTCGGGCTCGGGCTCAGGCTGTTCCGGCTGCTCCGGCCGCTCGGGCCACTCGGGCCACTCGGGCCGCTCGGCCCCCGCAGAGAACTTCCCGCTCACGGCCGGTTACCCACCGGGCTTGATCAAATAGCCCGCGCCCCGGCGGGTATGGATCATCGGCTCCCGTCCCGCGTCGATCTTCCGCCGCAGATACGAGATGTACAGCTCCACGACATTGGCCTGCCCGCCGAAGTCATAGCTCCAGACCCGGTCGAGGATCTGGGTCTTGCTCAGCACCCGCCGCGGATTTCGCATCAGATAACGCAGCAGCTCGAACTCGGTGGCCGTCAGATGGATCTCCTGACCGTCCCGCCACACCTCGTGACTGTCCTCGTCGAGCACCAGATCACCCACCGTCAGCCGCGAGGCGCTCCGCGCGGCGGCCGCCCCGGCCCTGCGCAGCAGCCCCCGCAGCCTGGCCACCACCTCTTCCAGGCTGAACGGCTTGGTGACGTAGTCGTCACCGCCCGCCGTCAGTCCGGCGATCCGGTCCTCGACCGCGTCCTTGGCGGTCAGGAACAGCACGGGCACATCCGGCAGTTCACGTCGCAGCCGGCCGAGCACCGTCAGCCCGTCCATGTCCGGCAGCATCACATCGAGCAGCACCGCATCCGGCCGCCAACTACGGGCGCAGCGCAGCGCACCGGCGCCGTCCCCCTCCGCGCGGATGTCCCAGCCCTCGTAGCGCAGCGCGAGCGACAGCAGGTCGGCGAGCGAAGACTCATCGTCCACGACCAGCACCCGCACGGGGCTGCCGTCGGCCCGCAACAGCTCCGGCTGCTTCCCCGGCGCGCCCCTGGAGGACGACGTCGGAGCCGGCATACGAAACGACACTGAGGACGAGGAAGTCACGGTCATGCCCTGGAGCCTGGCCCGCCCCCGTGAGAGCTCTCTTGCGCCTTTCTGTGAATCTCCTGAGAAACCCCCATGTCTCTCCCCCCTCCCCGGGCCCCCGCCCACCAGCGGTCAGCGGTCGACCGTCAGCGGTCAGCGGTCGACCGTCAGCGGTCAGCCGCACCCTTCCAACGCCGGGTCGGGGCCCCAAGCCGACCCGCCCCGTGCCGTACTTCGCCCCCGTCCGAGCCGACCTGTCGTCCCCGGCGCCGGACCTGGCCTGCCCCCGCTCGGCCTGGCCCGCTCCCCCGTTCCCCCGTGCCCGGCCGAGCGGCCGAGCGGCCGTGGACCGACCTGGGCCGCCCCCCGCGCGGTCCAGGTCGATCACCACTTCTTAAGCATCGCACCTGCCACTGACAATCGCCCTGACCAGCACTTTCCCCTGCCCCTGACCGCACGGCAGACTCCCTCGGACGCCCTCGATTGGCTGGTCAGCAGCGGCGAATGCGTCAACAAACCGGTCGCGGTGATCACCGCCTCACCGTTCCCCACCGGCGGTGACCACGCCAACGCCCAGTTGCGCGAGGTCCTGCGGATGATGACCGGCGAGGTCGTGACGGCTGCCTGCCTCGAAATCCCCGCCATCAGCCCGAAGGTCGACCGCACTACGGAACGCGTGGCGGACGAGGCCACCCTCGCCGATCTGGGTGTGGCCCTGTCTCAGCTGGCCACGGCCGCCGCCTCACGCACGCCCTGAGAGCCCCCGCCCAGAAACCCCCGCCGTGAAGCCCTGGCTTTGAAGACCTGGCCCTGAAGCCACTGAGCGCCCTCAACTCCATCCCGCCCACGGCACCTTGAAAGGGCCCCGCACAGCCCCCCACGCACCCCTCACGACACCATGATGAAGGCGGCCCGCACAGCCCTCTCTCCCCCCGCTCACATGTCGAACAGCCGCGCCGCGTTCCCGTAACAGACCCTCCGCAGCCAGTCCTCCCCCAACTCCAGCGCGGTGAGCACCTCCAGCGCATGCGCGTAGCCGTAGGGGATGTTGGGGAAGTCGCTGCCGAACAACACGCGTTCGCCGAGGTCTGCGAGCCGGCTCCGTTCCGCCCGCGGGAACGGCGCGATCCGCTCGGCGAAGTCGGTGAACGACATGGTCGTATCGAGGTGCACGCCCGGATAGCGCTGCGCGAGGTCCAGGAAGTCGGCGTACTCCGGCATCCCCATGTGCGCGATGATCAACCGCAGCCGGGGGTGGCGGGCCAGCAACCGTGCGATCGGCTCGGGCCCGGTGTGCTTGCCCGGAGCCGGGCCCGAGCCGCAGTGGATGACGACCGGCACCCCGGCCTCCGCGAGGGCTCCCCACACGGGGTCGAGCAGCGCATCGGCCGGGTCGTACCCGCCCACCTGCACATGCGCCTTGAAGACCCGCGCCCCGTCGGCAAGTTCGGCGCGCACATACTCCCCGGCGCCGTCCTCCGGGAAAAACGTCGCGGTCCGCAGACAGTCAGGCGTACGGGATGCGAAGTCGGCCGCCCAGCCGTTCAGCCACTGCGCCATCCCCGGCTTGTGCGGGTAGATCATCGAGGTGAAGGCGCGTACGCCGAAGCCGCGCAGCACCGCCAGCCGCTCGTCCTCCTCGAACCGGTACGTGATCGGCCACGCCCGGCCCACCAGCGGCCCGGCCGAGTCGAAGTACGCCCAGACCTTCGCCATCACCCGCTCGGGCATGAAGTGCGTATGCACATCGATCAGCCCCGGCAGCCCCAACTCCCGCCAGAACGCGCCGACCCGCTCATCACCGTCCGCCACGCCGGGCCCCTCCCTTACGGTTCGACCACTACGGCCTCGCCCCTACGGCCGCGCCCCTACGGCCCCGACCAGCACGGCCCGACCACTCGCCGACAGCCGTTCCGACGCCTCCCAGCCGAACACCTCCGGCAAGCGGCACCCCGGCACTGCCAAGCCCGGAATCCACGCGACCCGACGACCGACGACCGGCATCCGGCGCCCCGGGCATCCCAGGTAGGCCCCTGGGCCCCTGGGCCCCTGGGCCCCTGGGCCCCTGGGCCCCTGAACCCACCCGGCCCGTATGGCCAGCGCACCCGTGCAGCCCAGGTAGCGGCCGGCACCCGTGCAGCCCACGTAGCGGCCGGCACCCGTGCAGCCCACGTAGCGGCCCGCTGAGCCACCAACCCCCCGCCACCTACCTGCACACAGCATCTAAACGCCCCCACCCGGCCCGGAACAACCCCCTCAGCCGCTTCCGATCAACTCCAGCGCACCACTGAGCCGGACGGGGCAGCGCCAAGCCGGAAGGGCTACCACCGATCCGAAAGGGCCACCACCGTGCGGGAAGGGCCACCACCGACCCCGAAGTTCCCGGCGAGCGAGCCCGGACAGCTCCGGACAGCCCCGGGCCGGCCGACGGCCCCAGGCAGCCACCTCAGAACAACCCCTCCTGCCCGCCGTTCCCCGCCCCCGCCCGCTCCCGTTCTCCCGCCCCGCGCGCCGCGGCCCGCACCGGCACCGTCGTCGCCTCTCCCGCAGCCGCCCCCAACACCCACCCCGACAGCAGCCGCGCATCCATCACCGCCACCACACCCGAATCCCCACCCGACCCACCAACCCCAGCAGCCCCCTCCCGCTCCCCAGCCCCGGCCCCGTCCCCAACCCCGGCCAACCGCAGATACACATCGGACCCCACCCCGGTCAGCACCTCCCCCACGATCTCCGCCCCGGACGTCATCCCGCCCAGCTCCGCCACCTCACCCGGAATCCGGTCGAGCCCGAACAGTTCCGTATGGTCGGCACAGGCGAACTCCACCGGCTCCAGCGTCTCCGGCCAGCCCGCCAATTTCCGTGCGGTGCGATGCAGTTGAGCCAGCTCGGCGGCCCGGTCCGGCACCGGGGGCAGCGCCCCGCGCGCCGCCCGTTTGGCCGCCTTCGCAAACCGGTCGGGCACCGCCAGCGCACTCCCGAGCAACGCCTCCGCCCGCCGCGCCGCCATCAGGGGCCCCCGCCCCAGCCAGGTGTACGCCACCGCCCCCTGCTCCACGAGCCGGGCCGGACCGCGCTCGACGGCCGTGATCCCCACCTTGAGGAGACCGGGACCGAAGTACGCGAGATAGACGCCGTACGGACGCGGATCGTCGGCCATGGTGTCCGCGGCCACCGAACGCGACCGGTCCAACTGGGCGCACCGCGCACACTGATCCCTGGCACTCGCACCGTCGAGCACCGCACCATACGGGCACACAATCCAGCGGCCGGCCCGCCACACCCCCAGACACAGCCGCTCCCCCTGCGCGGCGAAGGCCAGCGCCTTCCCCGCGGGGAGCATGCTCACCCGCGCCTCGCCCCGCTCGGCGCAATACCAGCCGAGCCGCTGCCCGAACCGCTCCTCCGGCCCCGACCCCGGCCCGCCGCCTGACCAGCGCGGTCCCGTACATCGCCACACACCGCCAGCGTACGACCGCCCACTGACAACGCCACCCGCCCACACCCGGCACTGAAGCCCCGCACAGCCCCGCACCCCGCACTCGCCCGGGGCCCCGCACCCCCACGCCCCGTCCCCGTCCCCGACGCCGACCCCGACCCCGACCCCGACCCCGACCAACGAGCCCACCACCGCCCATCCCCGGCCGCCCCCGTCCCCAGCCGCCCGCAGCCACCACCACCCCCACCGGCCCCACCCGCCGCGCCCCTAAGTCCACCGCTAAGTCCACCGCCCCCAGGCCACCGCTCCCCCGGCAACCAACTCCCCGGCAATCAACTCCCCCGCCCACCAACTCCCCTCAAGCCACCAGCCCGCCCCCACCCCCCGGCCCCCGGAACGTGCTCCGATACGCCCGCGGCGACACCCCCAACGCCGACTGCAGATGCTGCCGCAGCGAGGCCGCCGTCCCGAAGCCCGCCTCCGCCGCGATCCGGTCCACCGTCAGCTCCGTCTCCTCCAGCAACTGCCGGGCCCGCTCGATCCGTTGCTGCGTCAGCCACTGGAGCGGCGAAATGCCGACCTCCTCCCGGAACCGCCGGGTGAAGGTCCGTACGCTCATCGACTCCCGCGCCGCCAGCTCCCGCAGGCTCAGCGGCCGGTCCAGATGCTCCAGCGCCCAGGCCCGCGCCACCCCCGTGGACGAGATCTGCGGCTCCGGCATCGGCCGCCGGATGTACTGCGCCTGCCCGCCCTCCCGGTGTGGCGGCACGACCGTCCGCCGCGCCACATCGTTGGCCACCGCCGCCCCGTGGTCGCACCGGACCATGTGCAGACACAGATCGATCCCGGAGGCCACCCCGGCCGCCGTCAGCACATCGCCCTCGTCCGTGTACAGCACATCCGCATCCAGCTCGACGGCCGGGAACAGCCGGCGGAAGTCGTCCACCGACCGCCAGTGTGTGGTCGCCCGCCGCCCGTCCAGCAGCCCCGCCGCGGCCAGCACGAACGCCCCCGTGCAGATCGAGGCGATCCGGACCCCGGGCCGGATCCGCCCCAGCGCCTCGGCCATCGCCGGCCCCAGCCGCCCCGCGCTCCGCTCCTCCGCCCGCCCGTAGTCCGTCCCGGAGGCAGGTACGACCACGGTGTCAGCCTCCGCCAGCGCCTCCGGCCCGTGCGCGACGTTCACCGTGAAGTCCGTGTCCGTCCGCACCTCACCGGGCTCCAACGCACAGGTCACCAGCTCGTACAGCCCTTCCCCGTCCGCCGACCTGGCCTCCCCGAAGATCCGGTGCACGATGCCCACCTCGATCGGCAGCATCCCGTCCCGCACCAGCACCGCCACCCGATGCCGCCGCCCGCTCCCCGGTACGGCCCGCACCCACCCGGACCCACCACTGCCGCCGCCCCCGCTACCGTTGCCGCTCTCCACACCACTGCCCATGGCCCGATCCTTGCACACTATGACCATCGGGCCACTCGTCCTGCGCCCCGCTCCCGCGGAGAGTGGACCGTATGAAGGTCCTCTGGCTGTTCGCCCACCCCGACCAGCGCTCCCTGAGCGGCGCCCTCAAGACCGAGGGCCTGCGCGCCCTCGACGCCCAGGGCCACCAGCACCGCGTCTCCGACCTGTACGCCATGAAGTGGAACCCGGTGGTCGACGCCGCCGACTACGCCCACGATCCGGCCGACCGCCTCCTGGTGGGCGAGGCCTCGGAACGCGCCTACACGGACGGCCACTTGGCCCCCGACATCCGCGCCGAACAGCACAAGCTCGCCTGGGCCGACACCTTGATCGTCCAGTTCCCCCTCTGGTGGTACGGAATGCCGGCCATCCTCAAGGGCTGGTTCGACCGTGTCTTCGTCAAGGGCTTCGCCTTCGGCATCACCGACCCCGCCACCGGCCGCCCCCAGCGCTACGGCGACGGCAAACTCGCCGGCAAACGCGCCATGGTCATCACCACCGCCGGCGCCCGCGCCGCCACCCTCGGCCCGCGCGGCGTCAACGGAGACCTCAACGACCTCCTCTTCCCCCTCCAGCACGGCACCCTCTGGTACACCGGGATCTCCGTCGTCCCGCCCCTCCTGATCCCCGGCGCGGACCGCACCACCCCCACCGCCTACGCGACCACCGCGACCCGCCTGCGCGAGCGCCTGCGCACCCTCCCCACCACCGAGCCACTCCCGTTCCGCCACCAGAACAGCAGCGACTACGACGACGAGCTCCTCCTCCACCCCGACCTGGCCCAGCTGCCCCCGCCCCGCACCGGCCCCGCCGTCCACTACACGGCCCCGCCACCACCGGTCCACGGATGACCACACCCACAAAGACGGATGACCACACCCACAAAGACGGATGACCACACCCACAAAGACGGATGACCACACCCACAAAGACGGATGACCACACGCACAAAAAAGCCGCAGGCCCAGTGGAAGTGATTCCACTGGGCCTGCGGCGTCAGTAGCGGGGACAGGATTTGAACCTGCGACCTCTGGGTTATGAGCCCAGCGAGCTACCGAGCTGCTCCACCCCGCGTCGGTGAAATGAACACTACGCGACTCCCCCGCCAATGCCTAATCGTTTCTCTGACCACCACCCGGCCCCCAGCCAACTTTCCTTCTACGCCCCCCTGTTGGCCCGCCGCTTGCAAAACTGGCCCCATGACGCCGACACACCCCACAGACCCCACCCGCCCGGCACGCCCCACGGGCGGCGGCGCCTCCCATCTGATTGCGGTCGCCGGCAACAGCCCGGGAGTCGGCAAATCGACCCTCTGTCACTCCCTGGCCGACTGGATCAGGAACACCGGAGCCACCGTCGACCACTTCCAGGAGGCCGACATCCTCACCCGTCCCGCCTTCCGCCCTGTGGCCGAGGAGTTCGCCGCCGGCGCCCAGAGCGTGCGCCCCGAGACCCTGATCACCACCACCCGCGCCTACGTCACCGAGTCCCGCGCCGCCGGTATCGACGTCCTGGTCACCGATGCCCTGATCCCCTTCGTCCCGTCCCTGGTGGCCTGGGGCCATGACGAGCCCGCCATCGCCCGGGTCCTGGACGAGGTGTCCACCGCCGTCGAACCGACCCGGGTGACCGTGGTCTACCTGGAGGACGACCCCGCGACCGCACTCCGGCGCGCCATCGACCGCGAGGGCCCCGACTGGGAGAACTGGTATCTCACCAAGCTCGCCGCCTCCCCCGGCACCCGCTCCGTCCACGACCTCCCCTCGGCCGCCGCCCACGTGCGCCACGAAACCGCCCTGACCCACCGCCTGCTCGCCGCCACCCCCTGGAACGTCCTCACGGTGGACGTCGCCGGCCTCGACGCCCTCCGAACGGCCCAGCACGTCCGCCACCAGCTGGCCCCCCTCCTGAACGTCACCCCCTGACGACGCACGGACACCCCGGCCCTGCCGCGGCACACCACACCCCTCAGCCACCAGCCACCAGCCACCACCCACCAGCCAGACGTCGCGATCACAGCCGCAGCCGCAGTCGTGGTCGCGGCCGCGCAGCCACAACCACAACCAAGCGTCCCGCCGCGCTCAGGGGGTCGGGCCCGGCCGGCCGGGCGGTACCGGCGCTCAGCCCCGCTGGATTCCTTCGGTGTCGAGCAACAACCCGCGGCGGCCGTCCGCGGACTGTGCGAGGATCGCCGGTCCCCGCTGCTCGACGGCGAGGTACCAGGTCCCCGGCACCAGCTCCGCCACCGGCTCCAGGGAACCGTCCTCACGCACCATCTCGCGGGCCGCCGGCACGGCGAACCAGAACGGCTGGAAGCCCGGCTCCCCGGCTGCCCCGTAGTCCACGCAATACCCACGCTCGATCCCATCCGCGTCGAGCAGCAGTCCTCTGCGACCGTCCTCGGTCTGCACGACGAGGGCCTTGCCCCGCTGCTCGACGGCGAGGTACCAGATCCCCGGCACCAGTTCCCCCATCGGCTCCAGGGAACCGTCCTGCCCCATGAGCGGACGGGATACCCGCACGGCGAACCAGAACGGCTGGACATCCCGTTCCGGGGAGGCGGCCAGGGCGTTCGCCACTCTCCGCGCGGTCTCCACCGTCTGCAGGGCCCGGCGCTCCGCCTCCGCGCGCAGCACCTCGGTCTCCACGCGTAACTGCTCCGCGCGCCGTTCCATCTCCGCGAGCCGCTTCTCGGCTTCGCTCTGCCGGGAAGCCAGGCTCGCCGGGTAGGGCCCAGACGGCGGCACGGTCCCGTACGGTGCGGCACCGTCCGGAACGGCGCGGTTGCGGGCGATCGCGATACGGCCTCCGGTGTTGCGATTGCGCTGCTGGGGCACCGGCCGGGATCTGCTCACCAGCGTCCCGAGAAGATGCCGGTAAAGGGTGTCCATGTCGAGCGGATCGGGCCGGTCCGGAACACCCTCGGTCAGGGTCGTGATCAGCTCACCGGTGAACGCCGTGTAGGTCTCCCCGGGCGGGGACAGCGCGAGCCGGTTCTCGGCGCAGGCCGTCAGCAGGAAGGTCCCCTTGACGATGGCCTGGTCCGCGATGTGCTCGCTGGCGCTCATCTGCCCGAGCAGGGCACGTCCGCTGTAACAGCAGTCGAGGATCACCACGGTCCGCCGGGCACCCGCCTGCGGACCCAGCACCGCCCGGCGCAGATACTCGTACCGCAGCGAGGTGTACTCGCGTTTGCGGTCCGAATCGGGCAGGGCGAGATAGAGCTCGTCGGTGTGCGGGTCCGTGAGACCGTGCCCGGCGTAGTAGACGAGCAGAGTGTCCCGGGCCCTGCGTGCTCGCTCCCGCACCGTGTCGAGCACCTGCCCGGCACTGCCGGGTTGCAGGAGCACCGTGCACGCGTCGGGGTCCAGCCCCCACACCGCGGAGTCGGTCAGCGCCTCCTGCAGCCCCACCAGATTCCGGGCGACCGCGGGCAGATCCTCCAGGTGGGCGTAGTCATGCACGCCCACCAATACGGCCTCCGAGCGGGCCGGGTCCGACAAAACGGCCACGGCTACTCGCTGTCTCCGTCCGCCGGCGCCGGAGCGGGCGCACCGCTCTCGTTCCAGACCCGCAGAATCCGCTCGACCGTCTCGGGAGAGCCGTCCTGCACGGTCACCACCACACCGTCCCGCTCCAGCCGGATCTGCGGCGGGCGGGGGCGCGAGCCCCGCCAGGTGGCCACTGCGGTGATCAGACTGCCCAGAGCAATGCTGTTGGCGAGCACGACATTGACGAGGTCCAGCGCCCCGCCCATATGCCCCGGCTCCGGCTGCCCCGCCCCCAGGGAAACCTCCGCCTGACCACGCAGTTCGGGCTCGGCCACCAGCCAGCGATATAAGGACGCCGCCGACTCCGCGAGCCCGGCCCCCTCGGCATCCGCCACGCCCCCTCCGAACGACAGGTTGACCTCCACCCGCCGGCCCCTTCCGTCGCCACCACTCCCGGCCCACATCATAGAAGCGCACCCCCACGCCCACCGGGTTTTCCCCAGGCCCGGCCACCACCACCCCGAGCCTGGCAACGCCCCATCGCAGCTCCCCTCACCACACAAGAACTCGCCCCACGACACAACACTTGAGCACCAGTCACCTGAAAGCGGACCCTCAATTTTCACTCAGATCGCTCCGCACTCCCCCTGCGTTCCGTACGGTCGCAGTACCGAACGCTACGAACGGAGGACCGATGAAAACCCCCCTCAGCCGTCTGGCCTCCCGCACCGCATCATTCCTGCTGCACGGACGGCGGCCCCGGTTCGACCACGCTGAATCCCACCGAACCGCCCGCCCCAACCAACACGCAGGCCTGATCAACCACTACCAGCCCACTCCCCCCAAAGCGGGCTCAGGGCTGTAAGGGCCCCTGCCGACCACACACCCCGCAGTAGCTCCGGGCGCCACCCGCCTCCATGAGCCCCTCACCGCAGCCACGCTGCCGCCATGCCACCGGCATGACCTGGCATTCCCCGCTACCCCTGGACCGGGCACACAACGGGCACGCGAAGCCGAGGTGCTGGGTGGCCCCGGCTGCCCCGGTAACTGCACTCCGCTGCCACACGGCACGACAAAACCCCCGCCCGGATGACCCGGCGGGGGCTTTGATCTGCTGTGCGCTCGGCAGGATTCGAACCTGCAACCTTCTGATCCGTAGCTTTGGGCGGGGCTGCGCCGTGACGATGCCTGGTTGTCCGCCGTGTGTACCGCGCACCGTTGCTGTTAGCCCACGTGTGGCGTCGTTGCCATCAGAGTTGCCGTCACCACGCCCCGCTAGAAATGGCGACGATGATGCTGCCGTACTCGGACCATCAGCCACCGCAGCTGAAGATTGACGCACGCACCGGTTGACTTCGCACAGGTGCCCGAGAGGCAGAGACTCGTTGGCGAGGTCCCGGAACGTCACCACCCGCAGCCGGTCAACTGCAGGATGCTCGGGTTGCATGGCTGGGGCGAGCCGACACCTACTGACCTGGCCTGCACTTACCCTTGATCGCTGCTGCTTCGGCTTCCCCGAAGCATGGAGTCAGCGGCGGGAGTTGGACGCGAGCCTTGCCAAGCCCGACGCGCGGTGTGCCAAGAGTCGAAAATAGCTGGCAGTTGGTCAAGCAAGCCCTTGACGGCAAGCAGCGCCACGCTCACAACACCTGAGACGGCTAGGACCAAGAGTGTGATGGTCGAGTCCACCTGTTTCGTTTCCTCCTCAAGTCGGGTGATTTGCCCGTCGGTTGCTGACAACTCAAGCAAAGCCCTCGCATTGAGCTGTCCACCACCACCTCGGACATTGCCACTGGATCCCGGACACCCAGCCCGTACGAGTCCTATCCTGAACCTTCTGGCTCCGGACAGTCACGGACGCTGCCGGACAGTCCTGGACACATGATCAACCGGCTTATCAGGACAGGGGTGGGGCGGGTCAATGGGTGAAGCGTCTCTTGTGGAGCAGCTTGAACGTCTGCGCATGCTTTCCGGCAACCCGTCAGTACGGGAGCTGGAAAAGTTGACCAAGCGCCAGGGTCCCGATAGGCAAATGAGCAAGTCGACGATCCGCGACAAGTTCGCCGGAAACTCCGGCCTGAAGATTGTACAGGTATTGGCGCTGGTTCGAGCCTGCGGCGAGTATGCCGCTGCAATCGGAGTCACACTTCCGCCAGAAGAATACAGTGAACGCACTTGGCTAAAAAGGATTACCGCTCTAGACGCATCCATACCGCCCCATGCCGCGAACATGTCGACGGAAACAAAGGGCGCACCTCCCCTTGCCGCCGCCCCAAAAAGGAACCTAGCAGAGGAGAAGCACCTGGAACAGATGATCACCCCACTGCTGAATGCAGGGATGACGGATATTGCAAAATTAATTCGAGAGAGCAAAGACGAACCGCTAAACGAGTGGATGCCAGCCACACTCACAGCCATAAATAGAGCTGGCATGAATGACCTAGAATTTCAAAAGAAAGCTGCTCTCGCGCCACCAAGTCAGGCGGTGAAGATCCTCGTAGAAATTGAAGCACATGATGCCGAAGAGGTTGCTACCAGGTATTTCCGCTTTTGCCTGCTAACTCAGCCCCCCGAAGACATACCCAAACTTCTCGTAGCCCTCCGAAGGGACAATTCTGAAGCAGCGTACTACCACGCAGAACAAACGATCGATCTTCTTTCTGGAAAAGATAAATCCATGGGAAGTCGCCTGGACCTTGCCAAAGTAATCTATTCAATGCGCGCTGCGGGCCTAGAGAGGGATGCTGACAGATTATCGGAAGGTGTCGGCAGATACGCATTGCCCACCATGGCTCTTTCAACCGCCGGAAGCTTCCCTGAAGACTTCTACGGCGATCGAGAGAGGATCCTGCGTTCCGTAGTCGAGGAAGGCTCCCAGCGCCTCGTCAAGTTCATTCAGGCCATGAATGAAACTGCTGTGGGGCAAATAAATCCTGCTCGCGTACTCAATTCCCTACTCACAGCAATCAACAAGAAGATGGTCGATAGCATCTCCAATGACCTAAGGGAGGCTGGATTGCATGATGAGGCGACGAGGCTTTTGGAATTGAAAGGCAAGGCTTGACACCCTGACGACTTTTCGCGACTAGCCAAAGTCGAGTCTGTCCTTTGAGATGCGACAAAGAAGAGGTCAATACTGCGAATTCGCGAACCTACTGCAGCGATGATCCCACTCCGGATGACTACGCTCTAGAGCGTAGTAAATTGCGCACCGCATCGTTAAGTCGTTCACAGAAATGAGAGTAGTGGTGGAGATGGCGCGCCCCTTGAACGTGATCGGCCACTTGCCGTTCACCAACCGCATGCGGGATAAGTACGGTTCGACTGTCGAGCCCTGAACGGAACCAGGAGTCCAGCATGGCGCACGAGTTGGAAGAGCAAGAGGCCATTGGTCGTCGCATCAAGCGCCGTAGGCTCAGTCTCGGAATGCCACAGGCTGATCTAGGAGCGGCAGTAGGAAAGTCTCAAGGCTGGATGTCCAAGGTCGAGAAGGGGCACATCGAGCTTGACCGAGCTGTGCTGATCAACGGCATCGCTGCCGCTTTGCACTGCCACCCGAACGACTTGATCGACCGCCCCTACGTCGGGACCGCCCCAGACAACCAGTGGCAGCCCGCTGCGGCTTCCATCCTGCGTGAGCTGCGCCGCTACGACCTGACGCCGGTCTTTGACGGGACTCCCCGCCCCTCGGGCGCACTCTGGCAGGAGATGAAGCGTCTGCACCGGCTCCGGGATGCAGCGGCGAACATCGCGATTCTGCGGAGCCTCCCTGACCTGCTGCGCGAAGCTCACGCTCTGGCCGAAGTCTCGGCCGGCCACGAGCAGGAAGAAGCCTTCGGCGTCTACGCCGTGTGCTGCAAGTTCGCGCACACGGCTGCCCATGCGCTGGGCCATCCCGAGCTGATTGCCACCTCGTGCGAGCGCGCATCCTGGGCGGCCAGGTTGTCCGGCGACCCGGTGATGCCCGCCGTCGCGGACTGGATGCGGGTATGGGACATGTGGGCTACCGCCGACTGGGCCGACGCGTCCGCCCTCGCCGACAAGGCGCTGCTCGGCATCGAATCGCAGTACGAGGAGGGTGCGCCGCTCGCCGTACGGGCTTGGGGAAGTCTCCAGCTCCGTGCGGCTGTTTCCGCGGCACGGGCGAACAATCCCGCCGAAGCGGATCACCGCATCGGCCTTGCTCGGCAGGCCGCAGAACGCGGCGACGCCAGGAGCGGACCGCCGGTGGACGACCGCCATTCGCTCACGTTCTCCGCTGGCAATGTGGCCATCCATGGGATCAACGTCGCCCTGGAGATGAGCAACCAGACCGAGGCCCTGCGGCTGAACAACGAGGCTGACCCGGAGCAGTTGGCAGTACTACCCAACTCCCGACGAGGGCATCACCGCATGGATCTCGCCCGAGCGTGGCTCTGGGACGGGGACCGGCACAAGGCTCTCGGGGAGCTGCGAGAAGCCGAGAGGCTAGCGCCTCAGCTGATCCGCAATCACCCCATCGCACGGGCCACCCTCCGCAAGATCGTCTATGCCGAACGCGCCTCCACTCGCGAGCAGTTGCGGGGAATGTCGAGCCGTTTTCACCTGGATGACCAGGAGCTATTCCCCTGATTCATATTCGTGGGTAGTTGCGTCCTTACTGTCTGTTGCATGACGGAAGGACGACGCACCCCACAGAGCGTCCAGCGCCGCCGCGCGTTGGCCGATGCAGCTGCTGGATGGGCACCCGATCGCGGCGATCTCGCATACGACACCGAACGGCGGCGCCCCGGTGTCGTGGTCGCCTTACCTGAGGACACCGGGACCACCGTCTATCACCTGCGACCGGAAGGCGGCGGTGACGGCTGGACAGCTCCCCTCATTCGCCTGAAGGAGCACCCCGGGCCGACGGACAACGACCTCACTCTGGATGAGGCTGCCATGCCCCCGGGCGGCTTCCCTGCTGACCGAGGGGGCGCTTCGTGAGCAGGCAGACCCTCGGGCTCGGCCACTTGGACCACCCGTTGCTGGGTCGCCTGGTCATCGACCACGCCCACGGCGATCGACGCGGCATCCTCCGGGCACTCGCCCCGGACGTGAAGGAAAACAATCTCGCCCCTGTGCTCAGGGTTCCGGACACTCCGCCTGTGGCATGGCTCGCGCCAGAGGCCGGCGGCCTGGAGTGGACAACAGACCCCTCTGCAATCGAGGCGGTCAAATGAGCGGCTCGCATGCTAGGCCGCGCCCAGAGTCGTCGATTCGGTTGGCCGTTTTGGCGGCCCATCGCTGCCCTCGCTCGTCTCGGGGCAGGTGGCCCTGCTGTGGTCCTCGTCGGGGCCAGTGAGGCCCGTAGCGCGCCGGTACCGGCCAGCGCCCCGGACGTAGACCCCGACGCCTTCACGACGGCACATCATGCCCCCCAGCACCCCTGCCGTTGCGTTCCCCGCAGCAGCCCTTAGGCCCCCAGAGCTGCCTGCCGCAAGGAAAGACTCTCGCGCCGGATGCAGCGTCGACTTCTCGTCTACCGCGGGAGCGGTAGCCCCTTATGACTTCCGCCATCGGCGGGGACTTCCCGAGAGCGCCGGTACCCATCACGGCCGGTAGTCCACCGATGGCGGATGCCCGCCCCGCTGTGACGGACGGACATCTCCGGGTCCAACTGGGCCGGGACCAACAAGAGAGAGGAGACGGGCACGCCTGTCAGTACGGAGCCTGAGACGGAACAGTCCGATACGGAACAGCCTGAGACCGTCACGACCGACACCGAGATGCCCAACCCCGCCAGCACGGACGACGAAAGCGCCGATCAGGGCGAAGCGTTCGATCTGGTGGGCGCATTGGCTGCTGCGTAAGCCAACCGCCAGCATGCCCCACGGGGCGCCCTGCCACTAGGTACCCGTCCTGGTCGCTCCCAGCTCCCCGCTGCGACCAGGACGGACCCCGTACCGACCAGCCTGTACCTGCCTTCGACGGACCGTTCTGAGGCTGGCGCGCCTTTCGGTACCCGCTCGGGTCACTAGGCCCGATTGCCGCGAATCCCAAGGAGTGAGTGTCACGATGAGTGCGGCCCAAAAGCCGTTGAAGTTCGCGTGGTTGGAAGTGACGGGCTTCTGCAACGAGCACTGCGATCACTGCTACGCCGATTCGTCCCCGCAGGGAACCCACGGGACCATGACTGTTGATGACTGGAAGAGCGCCATCGACCAGTTAGCGGACATCGGCGCGCGCGATGTGCAGTTCATCGGTGGTGAGCCGACCCTGTACCCGTACCTGCACGAGCTGATCTCGTACGCCCACGGGGCGGGGTTGGCAATCG
The DNA here is from genome assembly GCF_040650675.1 of Streptomyces sp. NPDC048637. Taxonomy (NCBI): domain Bacteria; kingdom Bacillati; phylum Actinomycetota; class Actinomycetes; order Kitasatosporales; family Streptomycetaceae; genus Streptomyces; species Streptomyces sp. NPDC048637. Next base: position 216,905 of record NZ_JBEZHQ010000002.1, on the reverse strand, counting down.
AAGTGTTCTCTAACCTCACGTACGTGCGTGAACATCTGTGGGACGTGTTCACCCGTTGCGGGGTCAAGCTCGCCACGTCCTACTACTCCGACAGCGCGCAGGATCACGACAAGGTGACCAACCTGCGGGGCTCCCACCGACGCACCAGGGCGAACATCAAGAAAGCGCTCAGCCTGGGCATCCCGCTTCGCGGCGGCGTCGTCGCGGTTCATACGCAACAGCGCGTGCACGAAGCGGCGGAGGACCTCACGACCCTTGGAGTGCAGCACGTCGGCGGGGACCGGACACGGGCGTTCGGACGAGCCAGCCGAGGGGCCAATTCAACGGTTGACGACCTGTGCGGGTATTGCGCCCTTGGGCAATGCGCCATCGGCCCGGACGGCAGCGTCTGGCCGTGCGTCCTGGGGCGCTTCATCACCCTTGGCAACATCCACGAGACCCCGCTCGCCGAGATCTGGAACAGCCCGCGCACGACGGAAGCACGCGCAGAGATCGCAGCTGCACAGGGCTTGAGGCCGGCGCAGGCTTGCACGCCCCCGCAGTTCCTTCCGAGTTGCCAGCCGTGCGGCCCCTGCGTCCCCTCGGTGGGGCACTGCGATCCGCAGGAAGCCTCGTCCGCCGAAGCTACGATCGGCGCACCCGCGTAAGCGCTGAGTGAATTCGTAGGAGTGTCCACATGGTTGATCACGGCGACGACTTCGGCAGGTGGCTGGAAGAGGGGCACCCCGAAGCTGTGCAGCGGACCGAGGAACAGTGGGCGCAGATCGCCCGGTACGTACGCCAGGTGGCGAATAAGATCGGTCCCGCGCTTCCGCACTGCCTTCCGGGCGAACCACAGGAATGCGGGCGCAGCGCTCAACAGCATGTGCTGGTCTGGTCGGCGGCTGTGAAGGCTGCCGCCCACCACCTCATCGAACAAGCTGCTCCCACTCCGGCGCGCGCGGCGCACGTCGCGGGTCCGCTCTACCAAAGGCGACTGGCCGAGTTGCGCACCCTCGACGCACCGGCCGCTGGCGCTTCCACCACACAGCATGAAGGCCCGCATCTGACCAGGTGAACATGGGCCGCGCAGGTCAGTCTGCGCGGTGAGAACAGAGCTCCGACCGGTATGACGCTGTAGCTGGTCGGAGCTCTACTGGTTCTCGGCGGTGCCTCCGTCGGCCTGGTGGTGCTGCTTCGGGCTGGTCGGGTTGCTTCCTGGGGTCCGACGGCACGCTTGCTGTCCTTGCGCGCTGAGCTGCCGTCTACCCCTTCGTAGGGCTCGACTCCCAGCGCTCCGCCTTCGACCGCGTGGGGACGTGCTGAGGGGTGACGGCAACTCGCCGGACGATGACAACGGCCCAGTCGGCGCCCCGGTAGCCATCTGATCGACCTCACACCGACTGTCTGAGACGGTTGCCGTCAACCACTGCCGTCAAGAGAAACACCAGAGGCCCCGTTCAATATCGAACGGGGCCTCTAGCCTGCTGTGCGCTCGGCAGGATTCGAACCTGCAACCTTCTGATCCGTAGTCAGATGCTCTATCCGTTAAGCTACGAGCGCTTGGCTTTCCGGCGGTTTTTCTTGCCGGTCGGCGTTGCGGGAACAACATTACATGACCTGCGCCGTGAGGCGAAATCCATTGCCCGCAGCGCCTCTGACCTGCAGAAACGATCTTATGGCGGGGGTTTCGGGGCCACTCGGGCCAGGGGGAGTCCTCGATGATCCGGACGAAGTTGGGGCGGGTGTAGTCCTCTTCGAAGCGGTCCAGGACATCGGCCTTCACATTGCCGAAGGTGGTCTGGGGGCGGTGGGCCAGGCCGGCGTGGAAGGCGCGAAGGATCCGGCGCTTGAAGTCGGGGCGCGGGTGGGCGGCGACGATGGCCTCGCGGGTTTCCGTGGGGAGGGTGTCGTAGCCGATGCCGAGGACGTCGAGCTCGACGCCGGCTGTGACGAGCGCCACTTCCGGGGCCATGTGGTGGGGGATTTCCGGGGTGGTGTGCAGGGCGATGCCTTCCCAGACGAGGCGGGCGCGGTCCTCGGGGATGCCGCGGGCGGTCAGGAAGGCGCGGGCCTCGTCGGCGCCGTCCAGCTCGAAGCGCTGCTGGGAGGTGCGGAACTTCTCGGTGAGGCCGAGGTCGTGGAAGAGGGCTCCCACGTAGAGCAGCTCCGGATCGAAGTCCAGGCCGTGGTGGCGGCCGTGGCAGGCGCCGAAGAGGTGGACGCGGCGGGAGTGGTGGTAGATCAGGTCGTCAGTGACGTCGCGGATCAGTTCGGTGGCTTCCCGGGCCAGTCTGCTGTCGGGGAGCGGGATGCCACCGATGGCGGCGGCGCCGGGGTCCGACGCGGGCGAGCGGTCTCGGGTGTCATGGGTTCAGCGTCGCGCGGTCCGGCGGACGGCGCCGTCCGGGCGACCGCCAGGCGTGGGTACGTCTTCGGCGTGCCCGGCGGATTCGGCGTGCCCGGCGGATTCCACGTGCCCAGAGGGTTCGACGCACCCAGAGGGTTCGACGCGCCCGGCAGATTCCATGTGCTCGGCGGAGGTGTCGTCGGTGTGATCGCGGAGGCGCCGTTCGGGCGGCCGGGGCTGAGGCCGGGGCGGGTGGGCGGCGTGAGGTGGCGTGAGGTGGGGTGGGGTGAGGTAGGTGGCGTGGGGTGAGATGCGGCAGGGCGTGGGGCCGGGTGGCACCGAGGACTGGGCCGGCCGTCGGGTCACCGGGCAGGCTGGACCGCCGCCCCCTTGCCGCCAGGTCACCGGTCAGCCCGGCCGACCGCCCCGCCGCCGGGCCACCTCGCCACCGGGCCACCGGGCCACCGGGCCACCGGGCCACCGGGCCCCGCACCACCGGCACACCGGCACACCGGCCCGCCGGACCACCGGCCCACCCAGTCCCCCGGCCACCGCCCACCAGCCGCCACCGCTGCCACCGCCGCCGCCCCAGAGAACGCCCAGCCAGCAGCCACCCTCCCGGTCGGGCCCAGCCTCAGCCCCTCACCCGCCCGGCACCCACACCCGCACCCGCGCCCCCCTCCCAGGGGCCACCACGCTCCCGATGCCGGACCGAGACGCCGTCGGCCGCCCCCGGAGAACCCCCGGAAAAGCGTTCAGGCCCCGGTCTGGGAGGACCGGGGCCTGAACGAAGAAGAGCGGAGGCGGAGGGATTTGAACCCTCGATGGGGGGTAAGCCCCAAACCGCATTAGCAGTGCGGCGCCATAGACCGGACTAGGCGACGCCTCCACACACCCCACGCGCGCATGCACGCTGTGGCGTGTCCAGATAATGGCACAGCCTCAAGGGCTGTCACCAATCGCCCCCTACGGTACTAGGCGCGCGGGCCACCCGGCAAAGACGTTCCTGCAGCGCAACGTCGGGGGCGGCGGCGCGTTAGAGGTGTCGGGGCCGTAGCGACACGCGTTGTCGTGCGCCCCCGGCGTGTACGTACCGCGTACCGCCCCGCACTCGCCTCTGGAGCCTGTGATGCCGTACCGCCGGACGTCGTCCCTCTTCGCCGCGGCCGCCACCGCCGCCACCGCCGCCACCACGGCCGTGGCCCGTCTCACCGCCGCCGCTGCCACCTCCGCCGCCGTGTCCGCCGTCTCCGCCGCCACCGCGCTGGCCCTGGCCGCGCCCGCCGCGTCGGCCGCACCGATCCCGCTGCCGCACGTCCGGTCCGGGGACGGCATCACCGGCGCCGGCCACCACACCCCCGCCGCTCAGCCCAACCCGGCAGGCCACCACGCCCCAGCCGCACAGCCCAACCCGGCAGGCCACCGCACCCCGGCCGCACACCACGCCCCGGCAGGTCACCACGCCCCCTCCGGTCACCACGCCCTCTCCGGTCACCACGCCCCCTCCGGTCACCACGCCCTCTCCGGTCACCACGCCCTCTCCGGTCACCACGCCCTCTCCGGTCACCACGCCCCGGCCGGTCAGCGCGGCCCCGTCGACCACCAACCGCTCGGCGGCCGGGACACGCCGGCTCCGTACCTCGCGTCCGTCGACCACCTCACCGTCACCGTCCACGGCTCCGGCTCGGCGGCCACCAATGGCACCTTCGAGCTGTACTGCCACCCCGCGCGCGGCAACCACCCCCACGCCAACCACCCCCACGCCAAGCAGGCCTGCAAGAAGCTGGACGGGATGACGAGGTGGGGCAGGGACCCGTTCGCGCCCGTGCCGCAGGGCGCGAACTGCACGATGATTTACGGCGGCCCGGCCACCGCCCATGTCACCGGAACCTGGGCGGGGCGCCCCGTCAACGCAGATTTCCGGCGCACCAATGGGTGTGAGATCAGCCGCTGGAGCAGCTTCGAACCCCTGCTCCCGTCGACCAGTTCATGACCCGGTTCATGCCGTAGTAGCGCGCCAGGTCAGGACGATGGGGCACATGTCGGGCGTGCGGCGAGTCGCACAGGGCCGTGGCATTACCTCCTCGTCATCCGCCTCCGCGTCCCGGGCAAGTGCCCGTAGACTCCATCCCAGCGATCCGCCACGGTGGATCGGCAAGGTGCGGTAACAGGGAGGAAGCGTCGTCGTGAGCAGCAGGCCATCCCGAGGCGCTGCTCGCCTCGCAGCCATACTCGACGCCCTCCCCGACGCGCTGTTGCTCGTCAACTGCAACGGCACGGTCGTCAACGCCAACACCATCGCGCTGGAGACCTTCGAGGCGCCGGGCACGGCCCTGGTGGGGCGCGGGCTGCTCGATCTGCTGCCGTCCTTCGACTCCAAGCGCATCCCAGGGTCCATGCGGCGCCGGGACGAGGAGATGGCAGAGGGCCGGACGAAGCCGACGCGCATGGTCGCGCGGCGTACGGACGGCACCGAGCTGCTGGTCGAGGTGACCAGTGCCAATCTCGAGGACGGCCGTACCCCGTACGAGTCCGCCTTCGAGGCCGCGTACGCCGATCACCGCAATGGCTATACGGGCAATGAGCTGCTGATGCTCGTCGTCCGTGATCTGACCGGGACGCTGGACACCGAGACCGAGCTGGCCCGCCAGCAGCGGCAGACCGAGATGATTCTGCGGGCCGCGGCCGAGGGTGTGGTCGGGGTCGATGCCGAGGGCAAGGTCGTGCTCGTCAATCCGTCCGCGGCGCAGATCCTGGGGTTCCGGGCGAGCGAGCTGGGCGGCAAGGAGCTGCATCCGCTGATCCACCACTCGCGGGCGGACGGCTCGCCGCTGCCGTGGGAGGACACCCCGCTGGCCGACACGCTCAAGTCGGGGCGCAAGCACCGGGTGCGCGGGCAGGCGCTGTGGGCGAAGGACGGACGGGCGGTGCCCGTCGATCTGACGACGGCGCCGGTGCGGGACGGCGATCAGCTCGTCGGCGCGGTGATGACCTTCACCGACCGCCGGCCCTTCGACGCGCTGGCGGCCCGGCACACCCAGCTGCTGGCGGTGCTCGACCAGGCGCTGCGCGGGCCGCTGGAGGAGCTGAAGGGCGAGCTGGGCACGCTCGCCTCCGACCCGGCGGGCCAGCTCTGGCCCGAGGCGAACCAGATCCTGCACCACCTCGCGGCCGGGCACGCCCGGATGACGACGCTGGTGGACAACGTGCTGAGCTATCAGCGGCTGGACTCCGGCAAGGAGAAGCTCAACCGCACGAAGGTTTCGCTGGACGGGGTCGTCGCGGCCGGTGTGGAGGGCGCGATCGAGCTGATCGGGCCGGGCCGGGCGCAGTTCGCGGTGCATGCGCCGCCGATAGAGGCGACGGTCGACGCGGAGCGGATCGCGCAGGCGCTGTCGCATCTGATCGCGGATGTCGCGGGGGTGGACTCGACGGGCCGGATGCCGTCCGGTGAGGCTGCCGCGGGCGGGCGTTCGGGGTCGATCCCCGGCGATTCGACGATCGTGGTGGCGGCGGCCAAGCGCGGTGATGTCGTACGGATCGAGGTGCGCGGCCCGTTCGATGGCGGCGACCCGGTTCATGAACCGATCGTCCGCGGCATCGTGCGGCAGCACGGCGGGCTGATGCAGACGCATGAGGTACCCGGCGGCGGGCCCGGCGCGGGCGGCAGTGCGTATGTGCTGGAGCTGCCGGTGGCGGCGGACGGTACGTCCCCGGACGGGGCGACGGCCGGGGCGGACGTGCCGACCGGCAATGAGACGACGGTGATGCCGGTACCGGCGGCCCGTGCGCGCGGCACCCAGGGCAACGCGGCGGACGCGGGCGCGGCCGGCGACGGCCAGGGGCCGGACGACGAGGGGCACGAGGGCGGCGAGGGGCCGTCCGGCGGTGACGGCGGGCCGGGCGGTACCGGTGGGTCCGGTGAGCCGCTCGGTGGCGGTGGTGGCGAGCACGGCGCGGCGGTGCCGGACCAGTCGGGCGGGGCCCAGCCGACCGGTCGTCGGCGGGCGCGGCACTCGGGTACGGAGCAGGGCGCGCATCCCGGCGGCCCGGAAGCCGGTGTGCCGCACGGTGCGGCCGGCGAGGGCGCGCCGGGTGCGGCGGGCCCGGGAGCGGGGGACGGCGGCCCGGGGGCGCACCCCCAGCACGGTGAGACCGCGCGCGGTGCCCAGGGCGGCCCGGCCACGGACGGCAGGGGGCTGCCGCCCGGTATGGCGGGGGCCGAGGCCGTACCGCCGACGGGACGGCGCCGGGCCCGGCAGGGGACCTCGGAGGGCGGCGGACTGCCCGCGCTCCCCTCCGGGACGAGCCGGGCGCCGGAGCAGCAGCCCGGCCCCGCCGCGGGGGCGCCGGGCCAAGGACCGGCGGCCGGTCCACAGGGGCCTGCGACGCCGCCGCCCAACGGGCCGGCACCCGTGCCGGCCTCCGCGTCGGCCCCCGCGCAGGCGAGCCCCCAGATTCCAGGTCAGAGCCCGGCTCCGGAGCAGACTCCGGCTCCGGGCCGGCCGCATGTTCCGGGACAGGCCGCCGGCCCCGGCCAGCCGGCCCCGGGGCCGCCGGGTCTCGGCCCCGTCCAGACGGGCGGCCGGCGGGCGCGCCGGGCGCTGGCCGAGGCGCCCGAGCGGACCGCCCCGGGTGAGCGGGACCGGGCGTCGGCGGCCTCCGGGGCGCAGCCGTCGGCCGGTGCGCGTACCGCTTTCGCGCTGCCGCCCGCCGCCGCGGACCGGACCCCGGAGTCGTCGGTGCCGGCGCTGTCCGCGACCGCCGACCAGGCGCCCGCGCAGTCGGCCGGTCCGCAGGAGGCCGCCGGGACGGGACGCCGCAGGGCGCGTCGGCCGGTGGCCGGTGGCCCGGAGGCGGCGATGCCCGCCGGGCAGCCGGGTCACGAGCTCGAAGCGGCCGTCAACTCCGGTGCGCCGCAAGGAGAGTGGGACGGCGAGCCGACCGGCAGACGGCGGGCCAGACGGGCCGCGGCCGAGGAGCGCGCGGCGGCCGCGATGGCCGATTCCGAGTCGTCCGGCACCTTTGTCGCGGGCCCGGAGGGGCTCGTGGCGCAGCCCACCGAACCGGCCGAGGCGACGGGCACGGCCGGTGGCACAGCGCCCGGGACCGCCCCCGCGCCGGACGCCGGTGCGCCTCAGGCGCCCGACGCGCCGCAGCCGTCGCCCGCTCCCGCCACACCTCAAGAGCCCCAGAGCCCCCAGGCCCCCACCGGCCGTCGGCGTGGCCGCCCCAGCCCCGCCGAAGAGGCCGCGGGCCCGCCGCCCGTGCCCCCGCAGGACCGGCCCGCCGCCGCTGCGCACCGTCAGCCGCTGCCGCCGGCCGCCGAGGACGACGGGTATGCCGCGGGGCACTCCCAGGGGCGGGCGTTCAGCGTGCGCACGCTCGGGCAGGGCGTGCCGTTCGCCCAGCAGATCGCCGATCAGCAGCGCCCGCCGACGCCTCCCGGCGGCACCCCGCCCGGCGGTACGTCCGCCGGTTCGGGCCGCCGCCGCAAGCTCGCCGCGCCTCCGCAGGAGGGGCAGCGCGCGACGGCCGCCGAGTCCGCGCCGGCCGAGGCGCGTCCGCACCCCGGTGCACCGCAGCCGCAACCGCAACCGCAGCCCAAACCGCAGGCCCCGGCCCCGCCACAGTCCCAGCCCCAGCCGCATCTGATGGATGCCAGCGAGGGCCGGGCCTTTGCGATCTCCGCGCCCGACGAGGGCAGCGAGGGCCCCGAGCCGCTGGACGGTCCGAACGGCGCCATAGAGGTGATGGACCGTCAGCCGATGCCGATGGACGACGAGCTGCCGCCGGAGCCGCTGGACAATCCGCGCCGGCTGCTGGTCTGGCCGGCGCCGGATGTCGCCACCCAGCAGGCGCTGAGCGACCGCGGGTACCGCCCGGTGATCGTCAACTCCCGCGAGGAGGTGGACGCCCAGATCGCCGCGTACCCGGCGGCGCTCTTCGTCGACCCGCTGACGGGGCCGATCACCCGCACCGCGCTGCAGTCGCTGCGCCAGGCGGCGGGCGCGGCCGAGGTCCCGGTGCTGGTGACCGCCGGCCTGGGGCAGGCCACCCGGGAGGCCGCGTACGGCGCCGACCCGGCCGTGCTGCTCAAGGCGCTGGCGCCGCGCGACAGTGACGTGCACCCGCCGCGGGTGCTGCTGATCGAGCAGAACGACGACATCGCGGGCGCCCTGACCGTGTCGCTGGAGCGGCGTGGGATGCAGGTCGCACGGGCCGGGGCGGACACCGAAGCGGTCACCCTCGCGACGCAGATGCGGCCGAATCTGGTCGTGATGGATCTGATGCAGGTGCGGCGCCGACGGGCCGGCATCGTCGACTGGCTGCGCGCCAACGGGCTGCTCGACCACACGCCGCTGGTCGTCTACACTTCCGCCGACCTGGACCCGGCGCAGCTGCCCCGGCTGGCGGCCGGCGAGACGGTGCTCTTCCTGGCGGAGCGCTCGACGAGCGCCGAGGTACAGGCCCGGATCGTCGACCTGCTCGCCAAGATCGGCACGAACTGACCCGTGGTGGGGTCCGGACCACTGGGCCCCACCACGGGATGTCCTACGCCAGCAGCGTCACGTCCAGCTCGCCCTCCGCGTACTGCTTGCGGAGCACCTTCTTGTCGAACTTGCCCACGCTCGTCTTGGGCACCGCCGGGATCACCGCCCACCGCTCCGGCAGCTGCCAGCGCGCGATCCGCTCGCCGAGGAACGCCTTCAGCTCCTCGTAGCCGATGGTCGCGCCGTCGTTGAGCACCACCGTCGCCAGCGGCCGCTCGCCCCACTTGTCGTCCGGTACGGCGACCACCGCGGCCTCCGCGACATGCGGGTGCGCCATCAGATGGTTCTCCAGCTCGACCGAGGAGATCCATTCGCCGCCGGACTTGATGACGTCCTTGGCGCGGTCGGTCAGCGTGAGATAGCCGTTCGGGGTGATGGTGCCGACATCGCCGGTGCGCAGCCAGCCGTCGGGGCTGAACTTGTCCTCGGGGCACAGCGGTTCGCCCTGCGCGCCGCCGTAGTAGGAGCCCGCGATCCACGGTCCGCGGACCTCCAGCTCGCCCGCGGCCCGGCCGTCCCAGGGAAGCTGCTCGCCGTCGGGGCCGATCAGCCGTGCCTCGACGGAGGCGGGGAAGCGGCCCTGGGTGGCGCGGTAGGTCCACTCCTCGTCGCCGCTGACGCCGGCCGGCGGGTGCGAGACGCTGCCGAGCGGGGAGGTCTCGGTCATGCCCCAGGCGTGCACGACGCGGATGCCATGCCGCTCCTCGAAGCCGCGCATCAGGGCGGGCGGGCAGGCGGAGCCGCCGATGACGACCGTGTGCAGACAGGCCACATCCCGCTGCCTGGCATCCAGTTCGGCGAGCAGGCCCTGCCAGATGGTGGGGACGGCGGCGCCGATGGTGGGCCGTAGCGTCTCGATCATTTCGGCGAGCGGCGCGGGCTGCAGAAAGCGGTCCGGCATCAGCAGCGAGGCACCGGCCATGAAGGCGGCGTGCGGCAGGCCCCAGGCGTTGACGTGGAACATCGGCACGACCGGCAGGGTGAGGTCGCGTGAGCTGAGCGCGAACGCCTCGGCGGTGTTGACCTGCATCGAGTGCAGGTAGAGCGAACGGTGGCTGTAGAGCACGCCCTTGGGTTCGCCGGTGGTTCCGGAGGTGTAGCAGAGCGCCGCGGCCTCCCGCTCGTCGATCTCCGGCCAGGCGTAGCTCTCCGGGCGTTCGGCGATCAGCGCTTCGTAGTCGTGCACCCGGGCCTGCGCGCCGCCGAGGACCGACAGGTCGCCGGGGCCCACGACGACGATGTGGCGGAGCTTGGGCAGCTGCGGGAGCAGCGGGGCGAGCAGCGGCAGCAGGGTGCCGTTGACGAGCACGACGCGGTCCTCGGCGTGGTTGATGATCCACACCAGTTGCTCGGCGGGCAGCCGCAGATTGAGTGTGTGCAGCACCGCCCCCATGGAGGGGATCGCGAGATAGGCCTCCATGTGCTCCGCGTTGTTCCACATGAGCGTGCCGACCCGTTCCTCGTCGGCCACGGACAGCTCGTCGCGCAGCGCATGGGCCAGCTGTGCGGCCCGGCGGCCGATCTCGGCGAAGGTGCGCCGGTGCGGGTTCCCCTCGGTCCAGGTGATGACCTGCGACTCACCGTGAACCGTCGACCCGTGGGTCAGGATTCGCGAGACGGTGAGCGGTACGTCCTGCATCGTGCTGAGCACCGGGTGCCTCCGCTTTATACGGGCGGGTAATGGTGCTGCGATTGTCAGCGCATACCAATCGGTATGTCACGCCCCCAGAGGTGTGTTCTTGCCCGCTCACGGCCGCATACGGCCATGAGCGGGACCGGGCCGAGGTCAGGGCGGGCCCGGGCTGCCGCCGGGCTATCCGCCCGTACGGTTGATCCGGAGCGCCAGCCCGTCGAGCACCCGCTGAAGGCCGTAGTCGAATTTGGCGTCGCGCGTCTCGCGGGGGTCCTTTTCCCGTAGTGCGGCGTACTGCTCCTGCAGCTGGGGGTGGCTCCGGGCGGCCTCCTCGGCGGCCGGCAGCAGGCGCTGCACCCAGTCCTGTTCGCTCTCGCCGCTGCGGGCGAGCAGCGTCAGCCAGGCGGCCTCGCTGACGGCCATGCCGATGACGTACGAGGTCAGGGTGCTCACGGCGGCATCGGCCTCGTCCGCGGGGAAGCCCGCCGCGCGGAACATGCCGATCATGCCCTCGGAGATCCGCATCATGTTCGGCCCGAGGTACGCCGCGCCCACGCCGCCGAGCACGGATGCCATCCACGGGTGGCGCAGCATCGCCGCCCGCAGGCTGTCGGCGCACCGGCCGACGGCGCTGCGCCAGTCGTCCCGGTCCTGGGCCTCCGGCACCGCGATCTCGCCGTAGACCTCGTCCACGACCAGTTCGATCAGCTCGTCCTTGTTGGCCACGTGCGAGTAGAACGACGTGGCTCCGGCGTTCAGACGGGTTCCGAGGCGGCGCAGGCTCAGGGCGTCGATGCCCTCCTCGTCGAGCAGCCGGACGGCCTCCGCCACGATCTGGCTCCGGCTCAGCGCGGGCTGCTCCCGCTTGCGGCGCTGCGGGCGCGTCCACACCGACGGAATCGGCTGCTTCTTGTCGACCGGCATCCGGCCTCCTCTCCTCGGCGGACACCCTAACTCCAGGTCGTACATCGTGCGTGCTTGCGAACAGTGCACGGAGGTCCGTACAGTGTTCGGTATAGCGCACAGCGTTCGAGCGTGCCTCGTCCGACACCATGGAGACACCCATGCCGAAGTACCTGAAGCAGGAAGCGGCGCAGGCCGGAAGTCCGCTGCACGGTGCGGGAGTTGATGCCCCGGCCTTCGACTCCGCCCGCTGGCAGGCGAGGCTCGGCGAGCTCCTGGCGGCGCATCATGTGCCGGGCGCCGCGCTGGCCGTGGTCACCGGCGGCGAGCTCCACGAACTCGCGAGCGGTGTGCTGCACACCGGGACCCGGGTGGCGGTGACCACGGACTCGGTGTTCCAGATCGGCTCGGTCAGCAAGGGCTACACCGCCACCCTCGTGGTGCTGCTCGCCCACGCCGGAAAGCTGGATCTGGACGCACCGGTCGCGGACGTCCTGCCGGACTTCGCCGTCGCCGACGCGGAGGCCACGAGGACGATCACGCCCCGGCAGTTGCTCAACCACACCAGCGGTATCGAGGGCGACTTCGTGAGCGACACCGGTCGCGGCGACGACTGCCTGGCCCGCTATGTGGAGGGCGTCAGGAACGTGGGCCTGACCAACCCGCCCGGCGCGACGATGTCGTACTCCAGCACCGCGTACAACATCCTCGGCCGGATCGTCGAGGTGGTGACGGGGCAGACCTGGGACGAGGCACTCAAGGAGATGCTCTGTGTCCCGCTCGGACTCCAGCACACGATGACGCTGCCCGAGGAAGTGCTGCGGTTCCGTGCGGCGATGGGACACATGGGCGAGCCGGGCGAGGACCCGGTCCCCACTCCGCTGTGGAACATGCTGCCCCGCTCGGCGGGTCCGTACGGCGGGATCTGTGCCACGGCGGCCGATGTGGCGCGGTTCGCCCGGCTCTTCGTCGACGGCGGCAGGGCACCGGACGGCACCCGGGTGCTCGCGGCCGAGGCCGTCGAGGCGATGCTCAGGCGCGAGGTGGAAATGCCCGACCGGTGGTCCCTCGGCGCCCACTGGGGCCTGGGCTGGGGCCTGTTCGAGTGGGACGGGGTGCGCGGATTCGGCCATGACGGCAGCACCTTCGGGCAGCTCGCCTATCTGCGTGCCCTCCCGGAGGCAGGGCTCGCCGTCGCGCTGCTGACCAACGGCGGGGCCGCCGCGCCGAAGGTCTTCGAGACGCTCTGCCGTGAACTGACCGCCGAGCTCGGCGGGGTGCGCATGCCGGAGTTCGGGCCGGCCGCGGAGGAGCCGGCCGTGGACCCGGCGCCGTTCACCGGCAGCTACCGCCGCGAGGGGTTCCTGATGACCGTCACCGACCGGCCCGCCGGCGAAGGGGTGCTGCGGGTGAAGTACGAGGGCGCCGACGGCCTGAAGGACTCCTTCGAGCCGCTCCACTGGAACCTCGTCCCGGTCTCGGACACCCCGTCGAAGACGGTGTTCGCCGGGCGCCGCAACGAGAAGGACGGCTGGATACCGGTGGTGTTCTACGCCCTGGCGAACGGCTCCCGGTATGTGCACTTCGGGGTGCGGGCCACGGCCAAGTCCGGGTGAGCACGAGCCGTTCCTTGTTCTCCCAGGTCAAAGCGCGAGCAGCTGCCGTTCACCCGGAGGGATGGCCCTTACGGCACGTTGCTTGTGCCGTATCCGGACGGAGCAGCACGCTGACGATCATCCGGTTTCTCGGTTTCCTCTCCTGACAGGAGCGTCATATGCGCCCCCACCTCGGTCGTTGCCTCGTCATTGCCGCCCTGGGCGGTATCAGCGTCCTTGCCTGCGGCACCGCTCAGGCGGCGACCACGGCCGCACCGGCCCCGCGGACCTCCGGCGACGGCCCCGCCCTCGGCCGCCCGCTGTTCGGCGGGCAGTTCGACCCCGTCGGCGGGCTGGGCGGCGGCGTGATCTCCGGTGGCGGGCGGCCGGTGGCCACCCAGTCCGGCGGCGGGATCTGATGCCGCGGCGCTGACCGCCGGACACCGGCGGCCCGGCCGGCTGCTCACGGGCGCCGATCGGCCACCGGGGTCACCGCCTGGAGGACCAGCACCGACAGATCGTCCTCGACCGGCCCGGTGCCGAAGTCGTGCGCGGCACGCCGTACGTGCTCCGCAAGGGCCTTGGCCCCCAGCCCCATACCGTCCCGCAGCACCTCGATCAGACCGTCGTTGTCGTCCAACTGCCAGTTCCCGCAGCGGCGTTCGGTGACCCCGTCGGTCACGCACAGCAGCGTCTCACCCGGCGCGAGGGTGAAGGAGCTGGCCTGGAATTCGGTGCCCTCGTCGATGCCGAGCAGCATCTGGGGTTCGGAGGCCGCCTCGACGGTGCCGTCGACGAACATGTGCAGCGGTGGCGGATGGCCGGCGGTGGCGACCGTGCAGCGGGCCCCGGGTGCGCCCGGATCGACCTCCAGCTCGCCGTACAGCAGGCTCAGGAAGCGGGAGCTGGCCTGTTCACCGCCCAGCTCCACCGCCTCCGCGCTCTCCTCGGCCATGGCGAGGTTCAGCCTGCCCAGCACCGACTCGACGCCATGGCCCTCGCGGGCCAGCAACCGCACCAGGTGGCGGGCCAGGCCGGTGACGGACATCGCCTCCGGGTCCTTGCCCTGGACGTCCCCGAGCAGGAAGCACCAGCGGCGGTCACCCATCGGGAAGACGTCGTAGAAGTCGCCGCCGACGGTCTGGCCCTCGCCGTGCGGCTCGTAGACGATCGCCGTGTCGACGCTGGGGATGCTGGCCAGCGTCGCGGGCAGCTGCCGCCGCTGGAGCGCCAGGCTGATCGTGGTCTGCCGGGTGTACTGCCGGGCGGTGAACACGGCCTGCGCGACCCGGCGCGCCACATCCTCGACCATCCGCACCACGGTGTCGGTCATCTGGAGGTGTCCCGCCCGGCCGAGCAGCAGCATCCCCTGGTCGGTGTCCCGGGCGACCAGGGGGAAGGCCAGCGCTGACCCGCCCGAGGAGGTCGCGCCGGCGCATTCCGGCCAGGGCCAGGGGGTACCGGCGGTGCGAATGAGGTCGGACGGCGGGTCCAGCTCCAGGTCGGCGCGGAGCGGAGCGATCCGCCGCTCATCGACATGCCAGACCCGGGACAGCTGCATCCCGCCGCCTTCGGTGGTCAGCCAGATCGCGCACCAGTCGGCGAGCCGGGGCACCAGCAGCTGGGCGGCGAGCGCGGTGACCATGTCCTGGTCGAGCTGCCCGGCCAGCAGTTCGCTGGTCTCGGCGAGGAAGGACGGGCCGCCGCGGTCGGCCCACTCGGCGGCGTAGCCGTGCGGGCGGCGGCGCTGGGCAACGGGGTGGTCCGGACGCAGCGGAGGCTCGGCGGCCCGTGCCTCGGGCCGGGGCGCGGAGGCGATCGTTCCGGGCTCGCCCTCGGCGGACTCCAGCCGGAACCACACGGTCTTCACCGACTTGCGGTAGGTCACGCCCCAGGACTCCGCCAGCGCGCTCACCAGCTGCAGGCCGTATCCCGGCTCTCCGGTGCGGGCGTCCACCCCACCGCGTACGCGCCGGGCGGGATGGCGGTCGGAGACCTCCATCACCAGGCCCAGTCTGGCCGGGCGGCGCTCCCCGTCGCCGTCGGCGGACGCCTGGTCGTGCTCCAGCCGGCAGGTCACATCGATCTCGGTACCCGCGTACATCACGGCATTGGTGACCAGCTCGCTGGTCAGCAGGACGGCGTCGTGGATGAGCTCCGCGTTGATCGCCGCCGCGCCGGGCCCTGCCGTGGCGGGTGGTGCGGCCGCCCGTTCGGTGAGCAGCGCGCGCACGAATTTCCGCGCGCCTGCGGCCGCGAGCTGGTTCGCGGGCAGACCTTTCCGGGACACGGATTCCGTCGTGTGCGGGGAGGACAGCGGTACCACTGCGCCCCCTGGATATGCCGGGAAAAAGTAATTACGAGCGCTTTATACTATGTCATATCTGCCCAAATGGATCACTCTGCCCGACTGGATTTCCCCACATCGATCACTGGGGGATGGTGTGCCATGGCGCTCGACCCGGCCCGGCCCGATTCTGCTTCTTCACCTCCGGAGCCTCCCGAGCCCGCTCAGCCCTCCAAGCCCTCCGCTCCGCCTGAGCCGTCCGGGCCGTCGCCCGAGCCGTCGTCCGAGCCGTCCGGGCCGTCGTCCGAGCCGTCCGGGCCCACCGCGTCCGTCCAGCCCGTTCGGCCCGCCGCACCCCCGCCCGACGGACAGTGGGTACGAACGAGTGAGCTGCGGCCGCTGCTCGCGGCGATGAACGCGGTGCGCGACGGAGATTTCACCGCGCGCGTGGAGAGCCTGCCGGACGGCGGCTCCACGGACGGGGTGCTGGCCGACATGGCCGGCGTCTTCAACCAGATCACCGCCCGCAACGCCCATCTCGCCTCCGAGCTGCAGCGCGTCCGCAGCGAGATCATCCGGCAGGGCCGGCTGGACGAGCGGATCTCCGCGAGCCCCGGTCAGGGCACCTGGACGTCGAACATCGAGGCGGCCAACACCGTGCTCGAAGCACTGGTGGTCCCGCTCGCCAAGGCCACCCGGGTGCTGGACGCGGTGGCCGACGGCGATCTGACCCAGCGGGTCGATCTGCACGACGGCAACCGCCAGCTCCGCGGCGATCTGCGCCGCCTGGGCAACGGCGTGAACCGCATGGTCGACCAGCTGTCGCTGTTCACCGGCGAGGTCACCCGGGTCGCCCGGGAGGTCGGCACCGAGGGCCGGCTGGGCGGCCGGGCCAAGGTCCAGGGGCTCTCCGGGGACTGGCTCCATGTGACCGAGGCGGTCAACACCATGGCGTCCCGGCTGACCGCGCAGGTGCGGGACATCGCCGTGGTCACCACCGCGGTGGCCACCGGCGATCTGACCCAGCAGGTGACGGTCGAGGCGACCGGCGAGCTGCTGGAGCTCAAGCTCACCGTCAACAAGATGGTGGATCAGCTGCGGGCGTTCGCCGACGAGGTCACCCGGGTCGCCCGCGAGGTCGGCACCGAAGGCCAGCTGGGCGGCCGGGCGCAGGTCAGAGGCGTCTCCGGGGTCTGGAAAGACCTCACCGACAACGTCAACTTCATGGCGTCCAACCTGACCTGGCAGGTCCGCAACATCGCCCAGGTGACCACGGCCGTGGCCAACGGCGACCTGAGCCAGAAGATCACCGTGGACGCCCGGGGCGAGATCCTCGAACTGAAGTCGACGATCAACACGATGGTCGACCAGCTCTCCGCCTTCGCCGACGAGGTCACCCGAGTGGCCCGGGAGGTCGGCACCGAGGGGCGGCTGGGCGGCCGGGCGCAGGTCAGGGGCGTCTCCGGGGTCTGGAAAGACCTCACCGAGAGCGTCAACTTCATGGCCGACAACCTGACGTCCCAGGTCCGCAACATCGCCCTGGTCGCCACCGCCGTCGCGGAGGGCGACCTCGGCAGGACGATCACCGTGGAAGCCAAGGGCGAGATCCTGGAGCTGAAGTCGACGATCAACACGATGGTCTACCAGCTCTCCGCCTTCGCCGACGAGGTCACCCGGGTCGCCCGCGAGGTCGGCACCGAAGGGAACCTGGGCGGCCAGGCGCAGGTCAGGGACGTCTCCGGGGTCTGGAAAGACCTCACCGACAACGTCAACTTCATGGCGCTGAACCTGACCTCCCAGGTCCGCAACATCGCCCAGGTGACCACGGCCGTGGCCAACGGTGACCTGTCCAAGAAGATCGACGTGGATGCCCGCGGCGAGATCCTGGAGCTGAAGGACACCGTCAACACGATGGTCCAGCAGCTGCGGGCGTTCGCCGACGAGGTCACCCGCGTCGCCCGCGAGGTCGGCACCGAGGGCCGGCTGGGCGGCCGGGCGCAGGTCCATGGCGTCTCCGGCGTCTGGAAGAACCTCACCGACAACGTCAACTCCATGGCGGACAACCTGACCTCCCAGGTCCGCAACATCGCCCAGGTCGCCACCGCCGTCGCCAAGGGCGATCTGTCCAAGAAGATCGACGTCGACGCCCGCGGCGAGATCCTGGAGCTGAAGACGACGATCAACACGATGGTCGACACCCTCTCCTCGTTCTCGTCCGAGGTGACCCGGGTGGCCCGTGAGGTCGGCAGCGAGGGGCAGCTCGGCGGCCAGGCCCGCGTCGAGGGCGTCTACGGCACCTGGAAGCGGCTGACCACCAGCGTCAACGAGCTGGCGCTGAACCTGACGACGCAGGTCCGGGCGATCGCCGAGGTGGCCAGCGCGGTCACCCAGGGCGATATGTCCGGCTCGATCACCGTGGACGCCCAGGGCGAGGTCGCCGCCCTGAAGAACAACATCAACCTGATGGTCGCCAACCTCCGCGAGACCACCCGCGCCAAGGACTGGCTGGAGTCCAACCTGGCCCGTATCGCCAGCCTGATGCAGGGCCACCGCGACCTGGTCGAGGTCGCGGATCTGATCCTGCGCGAGCTGACCCCGCTGGTGAACGCGCAGTTCGGCGCGTTCTTCCTGGCCGAGGCGGGCGCCCAGCCGGGTGAGGGCCTGGAGCTGATCGCCGGTTACGGCACCGGCCAGCCCGAGGGCCGCCGTTCCCTGCCGCGGCTGCGGCTGGGCACCCCCGGCTGGGGCCTGATCACCCAGGCCGCCATGGAGAAGAAGCGCATCGTCGTCGAGGCCGTCCCGCCGGACTACATCACCATCAGCTCCGGACTCGGCGCCGCGGCCCCGGCCAGCATCGTCATCCTGCCCATCCTCTTCGAGGACCAGGTGCTGGGCGTCATCGAGCTGGCCTCGTTCAGCCGCTTCAGCGACGTCCACCTCGCCTTCATCGACCAGTTCGTGAACACCATCGGCGTCTCGATCAACACCATCATCGCCAACTCCCGTACGGAATCCCTCCTTTCGGAATCCCAGCGGCTGACCGCCGAGCTCCGGCAGCGCTCCGACGAACTCCAGCTGACGAACGCCGAGTTGGAGGAGAAGGCGGCCCTGCTCGCGACCTCCTCCCAGTACAAGTCGGAATTCCTGGCGAACATGTCGCACGAACTGCGCACCCCGCTGAATTCCCTGCTGGTGCTCTCCCGGCTGCTCGCCGACAACCCCGACGGCCGGCTCTCCTCGCAGGAGGTGGAGTTCGCCGTCACCATCCACCGCGCGGGCTCCGACCTGCTCCAGCTCATCAACGACATCCTCGATCTGTCGAAGATCGAGGCCGGCCGGATGGACGTCCACCCCAAGACCCTGCCGCTGATCAAACTTCTCGACTACGTCCGCGCCACCTTCCGGCCCCTCACCGTCGACCGCGGTCTCACCTTCGACGTCACGGTCGGCGAGAACGTCCCCAAGGAACTCTTCTCCGACGAACAACGCCTCCAGCAGATCCTCCGCAACCTCCTGTCCAACGCGGTGAAGTTCACCTCCTCCGGCGGTGTGGAACTCATCGTCCAGCGCGTACCGGGCACGGATTTCGAGGAGGAGTCCCTCCGCACCGCCGACGACGTCATCGCCCTCTCCGTCAAGGACACCGGAATCGGCATCTCGCCGGAGAAACTCGACGGCATCTTCGAGGCGTTCCAGCAGTCCGACGGCACGACCAACCGCAAATACGGCGGCACCGGCCTCGGCCTCTCCATCAGCCGCGACATGGCCGCGCTGCTCGGCGGGCGGATCATCGCCGAGAGCGAGCCGGGCGTCGGCTCGACCTTCACCCTGTACGTGCCCGCGCGCTACACCGGCCCCTTCCCCGCGCCGAGCCCCACCGCCGCCACCCGCCCCGCGGACAGCACCGCACAGTCCGGCCCCGTCCTGGCCGAACAGCTCACGGCCAAGCCCGAACCACAGCCGGACGGGCCCGCCGGTGCCCACTTCCCCGTCGCCGGGGACCAGGAGCTGGCTTCCCCCACGGGAGGGCATCCCACCGACGGCGGCGCCGTCACCTGGCCCGAAACCACCCGCCTCAAGGACTGGCTCAGCGGACGCGCCGGCGAGGTGCTCGCCAAGCGCCGCATCCTCATCGTCGACGACGACATCCGCAATGTCTTCGCGCTCACGCACGTATTGGGCCGGGTCGGCATCAGCGTGAAGTACGCCGAAAACGGCCGCGAGGGCCTGGAAGTCCTCGACCGGACGCCGGATGTCTCGCTGGTGCTGATGGACATCATGATGCCCGAAATGGATGGTTACGAGATGATCAAGGCGATCCGACAAGCGCCTCGATTCGCGGACCTGCCGGTCATCGCGCTCACCGCGAAGGCCATGCCGGGCGACCGCGAAAAGGCGATCGAGAGCGGGGCCAATGACTACATCCCCAAACCGATGGATGTGGACCGGCTGCTGTCCGTGATCTGCCGCCTCCTCGACCCGGAGCACGGTGATCCCTCGCCGCACCCCGACCCCAAAACCCGCGACACCTCCCCCACCGCCGAAAGCAGCGGCGACCAGGACGACCAGGGAACGGCGGGGCAGGAATCATGACGACCGCACCGGACACCTCACCCAGCATCCTCATCGTCGACGACATGGAGGAGAACCTCGTCGCACTGGAAGCCGTTCTGGGCTCCCTCACCCAGAAAGTGGTCCGTGCGCGATCTGGTGAAGAGGCCCTCAAGGCCATGCTTCGCGAGGAATTCGCGGTGGTGCTCATCGATGTGCTGATGCCGGGCATGAACGGCTTCGAGACCGCCGCCAACATCAAGGGCCTCGACCAGACCAAGGACGTCCCGATCATTCTCCTCACCGGCGCCTCGGTCGACCCGAACTACGCCTATCGCGGCTACACGGTCGGCGCCGCCGATTTCCTCATCAAGCCCTTCGACCCCTGGCTGCTGCGCACCAAGGTGAACGTCTTCCTGGAACTGCACCGCAAGAACCGCCAACTGGCCGCCCAGGCCGAACAGTTGAAACGTCTGCTGACGTCGGACGAGCATCCCCGCGGCGAGGGCGCACCACCCGTCGCCCCGACGCCGGCTGCCGCGTCCGCGCCGGCCCCCTCCACGACGATTTCGGCCTCGTCGCCGACTGCGGCTCCTCCCCCGGCACCGGAGGAATCCCGGGAACCCGGGGAGTCGGCCGGTCCCCCCGCCACACCCCCCGAAAGCCAGGAACCCCGGGCGCATGCCGAACCCCCACCGCCCGTTTCCCCCGCGGCCGGCGACGCCTCCCGGCTGGCGGAGATCGCCGGCCAACTCGCCGAGGTGGAACTCCTCCTGCGTGATGCCCAGGGCAGCGACAAGGAACGTCTCGCCGACCGCATCGCGGAATTGGAACAGGCGGTGGGCAGACTTCTGGTGAGCCGCGGGACCTGAGGATTGGTCAGGCCATGGCGGCGTCGCCGTGGTCGTTTCGGATGGCTGTGGGAGCGGATCGAAGTGCTGCTGGCCGAGCTGAACGCGCGGGAACCGGCGGTCGAGAACGCCGTCCCGCCCATGGATGAGACGCGCTGACCAATGCGGAACTCCAAGTTGCCGCTCTCCTCGCCGAAGGCTGCACCAATCCGGAGATCGCCGCCCGTACGGTCTGGTCTCGCAGCACTATCCAGACCCATGTATCCAACATTCTGCGAAATCTCTGCTTGACCTCACAGGCAGAACTCGCAAGGGAGTTCACCCACCGAAGTCAAGAATCCCTACCGATGAGTATCGGTCAGGTGGGGGATGTCGGAAGCATGCACTTCGGCGCAGAGTAGAAGCAACCGGACCAACGGAGAACAGCGATCGGTCAGTCAGGATGTTTGCCGCTGAGTGGCCGCACGGGAAGGGAACCACTCTGTGGGGCATCCTGCCTCGGTCGGGTGGTGAACCATCAGTCCGGGAACTGGCACGAATGCCGGGGGAGACACTGCACCGCTTCAGCAGAGCCGTGATTGAACCCTTGACCGAGAGGAGATAAGCGTGCGAACACTGAAGCCGGACGCCGCCCATCCGACGACGAGGAGAGTGCGGACCGCAACTGTCCTCGCGACCGCCACCCTCATACTGACGCCGCTCATCTGCACCCAGACGCCGGCCTTCGCTGACGGCGAGGAATGGTTCGACGAAGATGGGTCCAATAAAAAGATGACGGAAGTGGCACCTCTCAACCCGACAGAAAGCGTCCTGGGCTATCCGGTCGTAGGATTGGACCTCAAAGAGATCCAACGCGCCGACGTCGAGAAGAAGTACCCGCATGAGAAGGCGCTCGAGGACGCGCAAGGGAAACTCGGCATCAAATTTCAGCCCGATGTCCCTATCAAAGAGAATCCTGACATTCGCAACACGACCAGTGACGATACCGAGCCTTGGCTGTCGCAACTGGATGGCACGGCGAAGGTCACCGCCCAGACGGACTGTGGCAAAAGTGAGGCAACCGCTCCACCGTCTTGTGGTTTCGTGGGAGCACTCGACGAGGCGCACCCAAGCGCCACGGTAAGTGCACAGGTCACCGGCGACGCGGATTTCGAATTCAAGACCCAGACAACCGTCGCCCGAGAAGAGGGTAAGACCTCAGGCTGGTCTATAGGCGGGAAGGTCAGCGGAAAGGGCAGCGCGGAAGGAACGCCAGGCGGCGAGGGCGCACCAGAGTTCAATTTCTCCTACACTGAGTCGACGACAACGGTCAACAAGTGGCAACAATTGACCGAAGGAACGGTCAAGATGAAAATCCCTAAGGGGAAGACGGGCTGGGTTGATGGGCGCATGAACGGTGGGTGGTACATCGGTTACATCGTCCACCTGGTCAATGTCGTCGATCAGGGCGGCAAGAATCCCAGGCAGAAGATGACCCTGATTCCTGCACGAGTCATGATCCAATCCCCCAGCACGAAAAGCCCTATGACGTGGATCAAGCGGGCTCTGTGAGAAATACGGCTAATGGCTGTCCGTAATCCCTGGTGGATCAGCGCACGGCGTCAGATGCACTGCGTTCGCTGCACTCACTCCGTCTCGGCTGATCATTTGCTCTACGGTTGCCGAGCTGCGTCGAAAGGCGGAGGGACGTCCGGATACTGGGCGGGCGTATCCGGACGTTCCGACAACACGGAGTGGGGGCGCCTCCCAGCGTTAGCCGGGGGAGTGCCGTAGCTGCCACCGTGCGCCCGCCAGGGATTACGGAACAGCCCTTAGCGTGCTGGACACGCTAAGCAGAAGGAGCCACCTAAGCTCGGAGTCGGCGTGCCCCTCGCCCGCAGACTGCCAGCTGCGAGAGAAGGAAGCAGGGCGCCAATACACCCTGTGTAGCGGCGCCATGACGGGGTGTACGGACTTCCTCTTTATGTGGTGCGGACCCAGCAAAAGCCCCGGGGACGGAATTTCCCGCGTTCGCGACATTCCCCACGATCAAGATCAACCTTGTGGAACACCCTTGCTGAACAGGGACGTTGGGACCTACGTTTATTCATGTCGCTGACCACGACACGAGTGAAAAACGAGGGGAGCAATGCCGAAAACTCTTCACACGGGCGCCGGAGCGGGTACCGAGGTTCTCATGAAGGTTCTGCTCTATGCCATTTGGGGTGTGAGCCTCATTTTGACCGGCAAGTATCTGATCGAACCCCTGTGGGGCCAACTGCTCTTCACCTTCGTCACCGGCGGTATCGTGACCGCCATTGCGTCGAAGATGGACAGCGCCAAAAAGCAGAAAGAGAAAAGGTGATCCGCTCCCCGCATCCGTGGGAAGGGAACCAGCGCGCGCCGGGGCTGATGCCCCGGCGCGCGTCGGCGTCCGCGGAACTCAGTGTGAGTTCATCTGGCGGCGGTAGCGGACCCACGTCACGACCGTCAGGGACGCCGTGGTCCACATCAGGACGCTGGAAGTGGCCACGGACTCGACGTACTGCTCGTAGCCGTCTGCGCGCAACTCGACCGCGAGAAAGCCCAGCGCCGTCCCGAGCGCCGCAAGCGCGGCGGACAGGGTTGCGAAGGGAGGCTGTGTCATTCCATCTCCTTGAACTGTGGGCGGGCATGGTGATCATCAAAGCCTAAAGGCGAACTCGTCCCGCTGTGCTCAGACTTGGCCAGGGGCGAGGTGGTGCATGGGGGCGACGCCGCTGGTGGCCTCCTTACTGGACCCGGGTGAGCGGCTCATGCCGGATGGGAAAGTTCACCGAGCGGGCGATGAAACACACCGCATGCACTTCGCCATGCAGTGCGCGAGCCTTGTCCACCATCGACGCCTCGGCAACGGTCACCTCGGGGCGCAGCACGACCTCGGTGATCTGGCCTCCCCCACCGCTCGCGTCCATGGTCATGACCCCGTGAGCGCGGTCTTCGTAGTCGACCACGGTCACTCCGCCCACAGCGCACAGGTGGAGGTACCAGAGCATGTGGCACTGCGCGACCGAAGCCACCAGCAGTTCCTCGGGGTTCCAGCGGGACGGGTCGCCGCGAAAGGCCGGATCGGAGGAGGCGGCGATAGGCGCCTTCCCCGTCGCCAGGACTTCATGGGCACGACTGAAGGAACGGTAAGTATCCGTACCTGAGCCGAGGTTGCCGGTCCATTCAATCGCTACGTCGTATACGTGCGTCTCAGCCATGCAGTCAGGATAAGGACGGTCATGGCCTGAGCTTGGGCCGTACTCCAGATGATCCGGTCCCTGGTGCCAGTGGCTCACTCCATCCGTTGTCATCCTGACTCAAGATGTAGTACTTCTTATACATGAGCGAGCAGGTGCACAACAGGCTGGCGATGGTGCGAGCGGAACGCAAGGTGTCGCGACAGGCGCTGGCCGAAGCGGTCGGCGCCCACTACCAGACGATCGGCTATATCGAGCGCGGGCAGTACAACCCGAGCCTCGATCTCGCCCTGCGCATCGCCGAGTTCTTCGAACTGCCGGTGGAGGCACTCTTCTCCCTCCGGCCGTTCCGCCGGCTCACGGACGAGGTTTACGGGAGGAAGCAATGACCGCCACAGGCACGGCCCAGCGAGGCCGGCGCACGCGCTACGACGAGCGCATGTTCGCCGTCATGAACAACCGCGAGGGGCACGCGCTGTACGCGACGGCCGCCCGCCGTCGCACCGTCGTCACGGCCCACGTGGTGCTTACGGTGGCATCCGTGGCCACGGGCATCGGCATGTGCGTGACCGACCGGCGCGGGCTCGCCTTCGCCCTTCTTGCCCTGCTTCTTGTCCTGATCCTCCTGTGGTGTGTGGCCACCGGCGTGATCAACGGCGCCACCCGCGGCCTCCTCGAACTGCGGACGCACGTCCTGGACGAACGCCAACTGGCCGAGCGGGACCGGGTAGGGGCACGGGCGCACCGCCTGACCACCTACCTGCTGGCGGGCGCCGTCGTCGGCGTCGTCGCATACTGCTGGATTGGTCACGTATCGGCCGGAACTCTGCTCGTTCCGGTCCTGCTCACGGTATTCGTGGCGCACTGGCTGATGCCGATGTGGGTGGCCGGTCTGGCGGCCCGGGACGAACCGACGGAGAGCTCGGAGCAGGTGCCCGAGGCGCTCTAGCGGTGCTGTCCGGGGAGGTGGTGGATGGTGAGGCAGGTCCCGGCTGCGGGATCTTGAACGGGTGAGGGCCTTCCGGGTGCGGTGTGGATGACGACGTCCACACCGGCCGAAAGGCCCTCGTGCCCAAGGCCCTGGGCACGAGGGCCCTGGGCGAGGCGGGCATGACGGACCGGTCCTCCCGCCCCCAGCACAGCCCGCACCGCACCCCGACATGGACCGAACGCCGAATCATCAAGGTCCGCGTGCTGCGCCGGTGAGGCCCCGCCCGCAGGGCATCGCCCGCCTGCACAACCTCACCCTCGCGGCCAACTCACGTCTGGGCAGACCCCTCGGTCGTTACGCGGATGCGTGCCAGCCGATTGAGTAGATGTTCTTGTACATATTGTTGGAGGCGGTAGGAACCTTTGCCCCGAAGGTCTTCCCGAGACCTGAGAAGAGAGATTCCGGGGAGGATCCGATCGACTTGTCCCCGGGGAAGACGATCGGGAGCATGCCGACCGTGTAGTTGTAGGCGTCCTCCCAAGTGAAGGTGTTCTTGACTCCGTTCGTAGTGTTGGTCCAGCAGTTTGTTCCGGGGAATGCATCCATTGCGACGGCGGCGTTGGACGAGCGGGCAGTGCTCCAGGCAAAGCTCTTGCACAGGTTGCCGTCGGTGTGGACGGTCAGATCGGCCTTCCAGCCGGCGATTGTGGTGGCGCCCATTGCGGCCCAGGAGCCAGTGCCCTCCATTTGGAGAACCGGGGTGACTGCGCCGACTATGTACCCGCTCGGTGGGTCCGCCTCGACGCACTGCCCGGCGGTGACGGTGCCGGACTGATAGTGCCCGTCAGTGTCGACTCCTTCCGCATCGGTGGTGGTGTAGTCGAACACGAAGTAGGCGGTGAATGCGCCCCAGTTGCACATGCGAACGGAGTTGGCCCATCGCTCCGTGACAGAGAGCGGGATCGAATCAACGTGAGCGTTCTCTACGGCTTTTCCTTCCTGTACCGGGAAGAAGTTCCAGGTCAGGTCCGCAGCCGCCTCATTGGCCTTGTCTTTGGTGGTGAGTGCGTCCTTTCCATCTTGGCCATCGGAACAGTTCCCGTACTGGGGCGCCCAGGAACCCACCTCGGGCTCCTGCGATCGGTCAGATGTGAGGCATCCGTCCAGGTCCAGCGGCCTGACGAAGTAGCCTCCGGGGCGCAGGCCCGGGGTCACGTAGAACACTTGTGAGGACTCGTTGCACGTGGTCCACGTTGTCGGACCGCCGGCGGCGTTGTCCGCGGGAGGAGCGAGGCAGGTGTTGGTAGCTGTGCTTCTGATGCGAAAGTATCCGGAGCCCATGTCCATGGCGTCGTCCAGCGCCACCTCATTCCCGGGAACTGATCCACGGTCGAGTGCGGCTTGCGCCTTCTCCAGCGGCTTGTCTTCTGGCAGGCCGGCCTGCATGATCGTCGGCGCCCGCTCGTCGAATTTGCCAACGGTGAATGAGGTCCTGGCGATCTCAGAGTCGGCGACGCTCAGCGTTGCGTAGTAGCGTCCGCTTCTCCACGTCACGTTGGGATAAAACGAGCCGCTGGACTTACCTAGCATTGATTGAGCGATCCATTGATCTTTTCCGGGAGTCGACCCGACCTTGTAGATCGTGATCGAACTTTGATCGCTGGGAGATGCGTAGTCCAAGGTCACGTGTGCTCCCAATGCATAGGCGCTCGCATCCGCTCGCAAGCTGGGCGAGGCCTCATCGGCATGAGCCGGCAACGGGCCGAGCACCAGGGTGACGATCGCCGCACAGAGCACGGCCATGAACGCCGCCAGAGACCGTCTTCGCGAGCGATAGTTGAAACCAGGTCTACGTGACATTAGTTATTCCCTCCATGCCGAAGGCGCTGGGAAGCGTCTCAGAGAAAGGGAACATGACGAGACCGACGTGCTGGCCAACAATACGTGAACTACGTCCGAGTAGTCCGCTTAGGGCGCATATTGTGCGTGATCAAGCGCTCCGAGTGGAGTCTTTAATTCAGAGTCATCGAGACGCGCAGGTGGAGGCCGGCGAGGTAGCTGTCGGGGGTCTCGTCGTATCGGGTGGCGATGCCCCGCCAGGCCTTGAGCTTGTTGATCAGGCGCTCGACAGTGTTCCGTTCCTTGCTGAGGTCGGCGTCGTGGCTGACGGGCCGACGGTCTCCCTAGATGAATGAGTCGATGTTCTCAGTGGTCGTAGGCGGTCAGGGATCGTTTGGCTGGGGCTCCGGTGGTCCAGTTGTGCCAGATGGCGGTTGCCAGGGCCAGAAGGCGTTGGCCGGTGCGGGCGAAGACTCCGGGCGGGGTTCTGGCTCCGTGCTGTTCCCGCCAGGCACCAGGTGACGGGCATGCCCTCGGCGGTGGTGACCAGGTAGAGCCGCAGTCCCCAGAAAAAGCGGGAGTGGCTGCGGCAGAAGCCGTACCCGGCATGCTGGGGCAGGTAGCGGAAGAGGTGTCCCCGTCGGGCGTGGGCGAAGCGGATCCAGTGCCGGGCGGAGGGGAAACCGAGCAGGACCTGGGCGACGGCCAGGCACAGCAGTTCGGCGTGCGTCGGTTTCGGGGGTCGCCCGATCCGGCGACAAGGGGCCATGTGGTCGTCGATGAACACGTACAGTGCCGCCAGAAGGGCGTCCAGGTTTGTCGTCACACACGAGCCAACGGGCGCCCTTCGCCATGGTCGCGGCCAGCACAAACACCGGACTCATTCATCTAGCCGTCATCAGCGGCGCCCTGCTTCGCTGCCGCCGGGTGGCGGCAGTCGCGGCAGCGGCCCGGAGCCGGGGCGCGGAAGGCGCGGTCACAGCCGTCGCAGGTCTGGAGCGGGGCCGCGCGGGCGCGGGTGGCGGCCGCCGGGGATGCGGCCGGGAGGGGTGGCGGAAGCAGCTCCGTGAGGCGGTGGGCGAGCAGGGCCGCCGGGTACCGCAGGGTGGGTGGCAGACCGGCGGTCAGGGCGCTGCGCACGGCGTCCGGGGAGGCCCCGCGTTCCAGCCAGGCGGCAACGGACGGGGTGAGGCGCTGGATGTCCCGTACGGAGAGCAGCAGGCGGGGATCGTCCCGCCGGAGGTTCGCGAGGAGGGCGGCGGCCGGGGGGTGGTGGGCGCGGGTGCGGGGCTCGGGCAGGTGGGGTGCGGGGGAGGGTGCCGGGGCCCGCGGTGCCTGTGGCGTCTGCCGCGTCTGCGTGGGCTGTGGGTGGACCGACGGTCCGGGCGGTGGTGGCGTGGGCCCGGTGCGTAGGTGGGCAGGCTCAGGGGGCGATGCGGGCGCGGCGGGTTTCGGTGGGGGCGGTTCGGTGGCGGTGCGGCGTTTGGCCTGCTCGGCGGTCTCGCGGGCGCGGCGGGCGCGGGTGGCTGCCGGGTTGTTGTACGAGATCGTGAGCGTGACCAGCCGCCCGTCGTCGGTGCGCCGCCGGACCCGTTCGAGGTAGCCGTGCGCCTCCAACTCCCGTAAGGCGGCGGCGATCCGCCCCCGCCCCTCGGGGAACCTCCTGGCGAGCGTACGGATGTCGACCGGCGCGCCCTCGGGCAGCGACTGGATGTAGGCGGCGAGCCCGATCGCCAGGCCCGACAGCGAACGATGCTGGGTGAGGTGGTTGCCGACGATCGTGTAGCCGGGGTCTTGGAATTCGGTGACTTTGTGCACGCCGACCGGGGATCGGTGAACGTCGTACCGGGCGCGCGCAGGCGCATTAAACTGCTGCTCAGCCATCAGGAAGCTGTTCTCTTCCTCGTTGGTCAGGCCCTCGATCGGGATGCCAGTCCCGGCCGGGGGCCGTCGCATGTGTGCGGGTTTTCGGGGTCGTTGTTGCCGAGAGTGCATGGACGACGGCTGCGGAAGCCAGTCTTCCGGTCGGGGATCACCCGAGCGAGTGACGACGCGGCGCACCAGGGCCGGTTGGGCTGGGTTAGGTCGGTTTCTGTACCTGCGGTTATGGGTCTTTTGCGAGCCGAAACCCCGGCGCGCGGCGCACCGGCGCCCGGTTTTCCGGCCTCCGGTTGACGGGCCGTCGGCCGCCCCATCAGCCCCACATCGGCAGATCGAATTCCGCCCACACCGTCTTGCAGGGGAACGGTCCCCGACAGGTACCCCAGCGGTCGGCGAGCGCGTCGACCACCACCAGGCCGTGGCCCGAGTCCCGTACGCCCGGGACGTGCCGGTCCGGAAGCCGGTCGCCGCGTGCATCCGTCACCTCGATACGGAGCGTGTCCGCGTCAGACAGCACAGCGAGACGGAAGTCCCGGCCCGGTACGCGCCCGTGCGTGGCGGCGTTCGCGGCCAGCTCGGCGATGACATGGGCCGGGGCCTCGAACGACAGGCCCCAGGACCGCAGTTCCTCCGTGGCAAGGAGCCGCGCCAGACGAGCGCCCCGGCGGGTGGCGGACAGCTGGACCTTGAACTGGAGCTTGGACTCGGCGATTTCCTGATTCATGTCACTCAGCGTGGCCGCGCGTGCTTACGCTGAATAGTGATGACGCCAGTACTCATGGTGATGTCCACGGGTTGTCCAGAGGTGTCCCAGCTGTCCAGGAGGTGGAAGCGGATGCATGTTGACGGTGCGGAAGACGGGGGTTGGGAACTTGACCCAGAAGACGACGCGCAGGCGGCCGTTGAGACGGTCGGGCGCCAGCTCAAAATGTGGCGGGAGGCGGCGGGGCTGCGTCCGGCTGAGTTCGGGGCGGCCGTCGGGTACGGGGAGAACCTGATCTACAAAATCGAGCGTGGCGTGCGTATTCCCCGTCCGGAGTTCCTCGACAAGGCCGATGAAGTCTTGGGCGCGGGCGGGAAGATCGCCGCAATGAAGAAGGACGTGGAGCAGGCCCGGTACCCGAAGAAGGTGCGGGACCTGACGCGGTGGGAGGCCGAGGCGGTCGAACTAGGCGCGTATGGCAGCCACAATCTGCATGGGTTGTTGCAGACCAAGGAGTACGCGCGGGCGCTGTTCGAGATGCGACGGCCCGCCTGGTCGCAGGACAAAGTGGACCGCGAGGTGGCCGCACGAGTAACCCGGCGGTCGATCTTCGACCGCACGCCCGCTCCTGCCCTCACATTCGTCCAGGAAGAGGTGACGCTGCGCCGCCCTCTCGGAGGCACAATGGTCCTGCGCCGGCAGCTCGAACGTCTGTTGGAGGTGGGGCAGTTGCGGAACGTCGAGATCCAGGTAATGCCGACGAACCGCGAAGACCATGCAGGAATGGGCGGCAGGATCCAGTTGCTGAAGTTCGGGGACGGCTCGGTGGTAGGCCACTCCGAGGGGCAGTTCGGCAGTCGTCCGGTCTCCCACCCGAAGGAGATCCAGGTCCTTGAGCTGCGTTATGGCACCATCCGAGCCCAGGCTCTCACGCCCCGGGAGTCACTGGCCTTCATCGAGAAATTGCTGGGAGAGACATGACCCTGAAGCCCTCCGCCGGGACCGGCACCGAGCTGTCATGGTTCAAGAGCAGCTACAGCGGCGACAGCGACAGCAACGAGTGCCTCGAAGTCGCCCCCACCCCCTCCACCATCCACATCCGCGACTCCAAGAACCCCGACGGGCCGCAGCTGCGCCTCCGGCCGGCCGCCTGGGCCGACTTCGTGGCGTACGCCGCTGCCGAGGGCTGAGTCAGGCGAGGGGCTCGGGGGCTTTGGTCCTCGCCCCTCCCGCGTCGCCCGTATTGGGCGTACCGACCGGTTCGAAGAGCAGAATGGCGGTCTCTTCCTCCGCCAGCGGGCAGTGTTCGACGCCCTGCGGGACCACGAACAGCTCACCGGGCCCGAGCGTCACGTCGCCGTCCCTGAGCTGGATGGTGAGCCGGCCGCTGATGACCAGGAACAGCTCGTCGGTGTCGTCGTGCTTGTGCCAGACGAATTCGCCCTTCAGCTTGGCGAGTTTGACCTCGTAGTCGTTGAGTTGGGCGATCTTCTTCTGCGACCACAGGTCGCTGAACTGCGAGAGCTTGTCGGCGATATTGACGGGAACGGGAGAGTTGTTCATGCCTTGAGACTGCCGTGCCCGGCCCCCGGCGATCTTGTACGTTCCTGACATGACAGACGGCCCGCCCCCTGCAACGGTCAGCGCCTGGCGCCCGTCCGTGCCGGGAATCGCCGAGGTCTTCCACGCGCACTTCACCGAGCACGCGTATCCGTCCCACACCCATGCCACCTGGGCCTTGATGATCCTCAATGACGGGGCGGTCGACTTCGCCTGTGACCGCCACCGTCATGGCGCAACCGGCCGCGGCACCGTGGTGCTGCTGCCGCCCGGTGTCGCCCATGACGGCAGGACGGTCACCTCGGCCGGCTTCCGCAAGCGCGTGCTCTACCTCGACCCGGCCGTGCTCCCCGAGGAACTGACCGGCCGGGCGGTGGACGGCCCGGTCTTCGGCGATGAGCTGCTGCGCCATCGCATCCACCAGCTGCACATGTCCCTGGGCCACGCGGACGATGGGCACACGGATGGTGGGCACACGGGCGATGGGCGCCCGGGCGATGGGCACACGGGCGATGCGTTCGAAGCCGAATCCCGGTTGTCCTTCATCCGGGAACGGCTGCTCTTCCGCCTGGACGCGCTCCGGCTGCCGCGTACACCGGGCCGTGAGGCAAACCGGCTGGCCGCCGCGCTGCGGGATCTTCTGGACTCCCGCCTGCCGACCGGAATGTCCCTGCAGGAGGCGGCGGCCGTCCTGCACGCCCACCCCACACACCTGATCCGCTGTTTCAAGCAGACCTACGGTCTGCCGCCGCACGCCTACCTCACCGGCAAGCGCATCGAGCGGGCCCGTGGACTCCTCCTCGACGGCAGACGTCCGGCGGAGGTCGCGGCAACTGTGGGCTTCCACGATCAAGCCCATCTGAACCGGCACTTCACCCGGCACGTGGGCACGACCCCGGCGCGCTACGCGATCACGCGACCGCGCTCCTCCCGCTGACGGTGCCCCTGACCTGACGGTCGTGGAACGAGTAGACCTCGGCGCTGTGGTTGCCGACCGACCGCGCGATGTTCGGGGTCGCACCACATATCGGCATGTTCGCCGGGTCGACGTTCACCGGGGTCCCGCGACGGCAGATCATCTGGCCTGTGGCACACCTCGGAGCGGAGCAGTCCCTCGAACACGGCATCCGCCACCCGCACTTCGGGTGATCCGCGCCCTCCGAACGGAGACCGGTTGATGCTTATCGAACTACCAAGAAAAGCTCAAGAAAAGTCCATGGCGGATTTTACGGTCAGGCAAGGGGAACCCTGGCGGCGGCGCCTTTCCGGAAGTGAGGAAGATTGCGAGGAACGAAACGGAGGATTTGCACCCGCACGTACGGCGTCAAGATTCCCGGATTTCCGTTGCTTGCCACGCACGGCGGCGTCAGACTGAGTGTCAGTTGCTACGCCTGAGACGGGTGGCTCACAGGGCCGGCCGACAGGGGACCACGTAGCTTCGACGTGTCAACGGGGGAGAAGATTCGGTGCCTGAACTGCGCTTAAGAGCAATGTTGTGCACGGGCCACGTGAGTGGCTCATGACCGGCTCATTCATGGCGGGCATCGTTCTGAGTGGAATTTTCGTCGCCGCCGGCGTCATCGTTGCGGTCATCGCCGGAAAGAGCCGGGATGGCACTCTGCGCAAGAACTCTTTTGCGGGAGTACGCAGTAATAAGACCCAGAGCAGCGACACCGCGTGGCGGGCCGGGCAGCGCGCGGCCCAACGCAAATACGCGCGCCTGATCCCGGTGCTTCTGGTCGCCGCCATCGCGTCATTGGTCAACGCCTTCGCAGGTGGCCCGTCCTGGGCCTACGTGGTGATCGTCGTGATCAGTGGCAGCGCAGACACCGTGATCGCGGTGTCCTCCACCGCGGCCGCCCGCGCCGCGGCATGCGAGGAGCCCCCACACCAGGGCTAGGACGAAGCTCCTCCGCTCCCTCCGATGACCGATGGCGCCCTCGCCGGTACGGCGAACCGCCGCGCACGGGCGGCCGGTCATGGGCCGCAGTCGGCGAGTTCTCTTTGCCTGCCCGCGGGCAGGCCGCCCGCCGTCGCACGCTCCGGCATGGCCCACCACCCCAACCACCGACTGATGTGAAGGTAACCGATGCATCTCAAGAGAAATGTCGTACTCGCCTCGTCCGCCGCGGCGCTGGCCGGGATCGTCGCCTGCGGTGCAACAGCCGTGGCTGCCCCTCCGGCCCACGGGCCGGCGGCACAGGCAAAGGCAGCTGCTCCCGCCGCCGGCAGTGCCCCCGCGCACCACATCAAGTACTCCGACGAGGACATCGTCGGCCTGCTCATCTTCGCCAAGGGCAGGGCCGCCCACGACCAGCCTGCCCTGGCCAAGCAGATCAGGGCCCGGCGCACTTCCGGGGCCGACAAGGTGACGCCGGCGCAGATAGCCGCATTCACCAAGATACTCAAGAAGATCGACCCCGCCTTCCACGAGAAGGTGACGGTGCCCATCCAGATCAACGACCCGTTCCAGGCCAAGAAGGGCATGATCCGGCTCAGCGACGACGTCAAGAAGTACATCGCGCACCAGAAGGCGGCCACCACTACGGACACGGCCCGTGCCAACGGCTGGTGGTGGCATGACGTCAACGGCCTGATCGAGATCAACGTGGTGGGGGCCATCAACGTCATCGGATACGCGAATGTGGCCGGTGCGACGGAGGTGGCCGTCGCCCTGGTCGTCGTCCCGTCGGCGGTGAGCTACGGATTCGACATGAGTAAGCCCAACAGCCTGGATGCCGACAGCCTGGTGTCGGCGGTGGCCCGGAACCTGTAAGCGTTCGCCTGCCGAGCAGCCAGAACGACGGGTGTGCCGACCGTGGTGACCATCACGGCCGGCACACCCCGCTGATCCGCCGGACGACACGCACCCGAGGTCCCGCCCGCATGGCCAATACGCCCACCGGAAACACCCTCAAATCCACGGAGGAATCACATGCCTCCCTACGCCAACTCGCCTTGTTCGCCGTTGTATTGCTCTGCCTTTTCGGCTATCTCGCGGCGTCCCTCTTCTACACCCTGCCGAGCAATGCGCTGAGCAGCCGGCAGTCCAAGGGCGCTGCCAGGCAGGCCCTGAACATCCTGACGCCGGAGAACTGGGCCTTCTTCACCCGTGACCCCCAGACCGCGCAGATCGGTATCTATGCCCTGGGGGCAGACGGTTCGGTACGGAATCTGCTACGTACGCCGCAGGGCGCCCCGTCGAACCTGTTCGGGCTGTCCCGCACGCAACGCGCCCAGGGGCCGGAGCTGGGGTTTCTCAATGCAGCTGCGGCAGCGCACTGGACGGCCTGCGATGACCCCCTCGCCGATTGTCTGCGGGAGTTGTCCGGCGGAAGAGCGTGGCGGGTGAAGAACGAAAGCCCGGTGCCGACGGTGTGTGGTGACGCCTATCTCACTCAGGAGAAGACGGTGCCGTGGAGCTACCGGGAACAGGTTCCTTATCTCAGGCGAGTCGCCAAAGCCGCACACCTGGATATCCGATGCAGATAACGACCTCTGTCCAATCTCTCGCCGGTCGGCTTGCTGAGTTCACCGCACATCATGATCTGCGTTCCCGATGGTTCGGTGTCGGACGCAGCGTCATTGCCGTGGCTCAGCTGAGCGTTCTACTGCTGACCCCCGCCAAGGCCCTGCTCGTCCCGGTCGTCGGCATGGGCGAGTTTCCGCGGTGTGACACCGTTCGCGCCGCTTCCGCATGGTGTATCGGCGGCGATGCGGTGGGCATGGAGCCCCGGCGGTGGCTGCTGATCGTTGTGCTGCTCGTGGCCGCGAGTGGTTATCGGCCTCGGTGGACCGTGATCCCGCATGCCTGGGCCGCGTATTCCGTCGCGGTCAGCATTTCAGTGCCCGACGGTGGTGAGTCCGTCGGCATGATCATGTGCTTCCTGATGATTCCGGCCGGACTGGCCGACAGTCGCACCTGGCAATGGCATCGACCGGAAACCGCTCTTTCACCGTCGTGGCGCACCGTTTCGCTGGCCTTTTTTCTGGCCATCCGGGTGCAGATCGCCTATCTCTACCTCGACAGCGCCATCAGCAAGTTCGGTGTGGCCGACTGGGCCAATGGAACTGCCGAGTATTACTTCCTGCGCGACGGCATGTTCGGTGCGAGCTGGCCTTGGGACGGCATTCTGCTATGGATGTCCAAGAGTCCGCTGGTCGTGGTCTCCCTGACCTGGGGGGCACTGCTGATCGAAATCGCGATCGGGGTGTGTCTGCTGTCCTCCGGTCGCCGGCGCAAGGCCGGCATGGTCATGGACATCGTGCTGCACGGCTCGATCATCCTCACGATGGGCCTGTGGAGCTTCGCGCTGGTGATGATCGGTTCGGCGATTGTGTGCGCGACGCCGGACCGCCGCACGGCGGAACCGGTGGCCGCCGGCTTTGACAGCGGCGCTGCGGAGGCCAAGGCGCAGAACCCGGGCCGGAGCGCCGTACCGTGCCCGGAGTGCGGTGCGGCTGCCGCGTCCACTGCGGCCGTCTCTCCCGTGTGATGCAGGGCGAACAAGGGCAGCCCGTCAGCGCTCAAGAGCGCTGACGGGCTGCCTTCCATGACGCCCGTCCGTCACTGCCGGCGTGCCACAGGTTCTTCGAACCGGAACGTGCTTCCATTGCGTGGACCGAGACGCGCGGTGACATGCATGCACGCTTCGGCTATCGAGAATTCCTTACTCGCCTCGGCCAGCCGCGCGCTCTTTTGTCCGCGGTAGCGAAAATACACGCTGATGCAGTGTGTACCGGGAGTCACCGGAACCCTTGAAGTACCCCATTTCACGGCATATTTTTGACCATCGACCTCAATGACCGGATGCGTCATCAGGTAATGAAACCATGCTGCAATGGGTGACGGTTTGACGAGAACTTCCACAACTGCCGTTTGATCCGCCATGTGTTGAGAATAAAAGGCTCAGTGGTAGTGATCAATGGATTCACGAGAAAATGGCTGTTGCATGGCGGATTTTTGACCCCTCACACCACACGGGCCGGAGCCCGGCCCTCAGCCAGAGGTCACCTGGTGACGAGTCCCCGAGCCATCGGGGGAAATCCGCAGCCTTTGCCGCCGCACTCCCGGGCGGCCGGCGGCCACGTACCCCTCGTACGCCTGGACCACCTCGTCCCACAGCCTCCTGGCGCCGTACTGAGCGACCGCGAACGTCGACAGCTGCCGGCCGTCATAGTCCACACTGGCCCAGCTCGTCGCCTCGTCGTCGGCCAGCCACAGCCGCGTATGCGCCGCCGCCACCTCGGTGTCCCACGCATGCCACGTCCCGGGCACCCGGAGGCCGATGTGCAGCTGGGCATCGAGGTCCGTCCCGGCGACTGACCAGGGAGACAGCTCCGTGACGGACCGATCGGGTTTCTGGCCGTCGCGCAGCACGTCGCGGTGCAGCTCGACATCGACCCGCTGGGCTCTCATCAGCATGAACGCACCGTAGGGAGCGAGCACACCCTCGGCGGTCCCGTCCCTCCGCTTGGTGGCGATGAGCGTCCCGAAGTTGCACCAAGGGGTGTCCCAGGGCGTGACGATGAGCCCGCCGGGCGAGGTCTGCTCCAGCCAGGAAAGCGGCACCGTTCGCACGGCGCAGGTGGAGATGATCCGGTCGTAGGGAGCGTTCGGCTGCCAGCCGCCCGCGCCATCCGCACACACCACGTCCGGCTGCTGCCCACTGGCCTCCAGCGCCCGCTGTGCGCGGCGCGTCAGCTCGGGGTCGACGTCGAGCGACGTCACGTTCCCCGCGCCGCAGAGGAAGGCGAGCAAGGCCGCGTTGAATCCGGTGCCGGTGCCGATCTCCAGCACCGAGTGCTCCGCCCGCGCATCGAGCGCCATCAGCATCCGTACCACCACGCTGGGCATCGACGCGGAGGAGGACGGGACACGATCGCCGTCGGGACCCTCGGTGAACTGGGTGACGAGAGGGGCGTCGCGGTATGCCGCGCGCCACCAGCGGTCGGGTGCGCTCTCCCGCTCACACGGCTCGTAGCCGCCGTTCCCGTCGCGCAACCACAGGGTGGGCGGCAGAAAGAGGTGGCGGGGCACGGCGTGCAGGGCAGCGCGCAGGGGAGCCGGGACGGGGCCACCGAGCTGATCGGCGATCTGGTCCAGCAGATCGCCGATGGCTTCGTCAGGCGCCGGAGACGAGGTCAACGAGCCTGCTCAGGCTTCGGCGGCGGGGTCGGTTCGGGGGCGGGTGGGATCGGCCGGCCCGGCTGCTGTCCGTCATCTCCGATCGGGCTGCGATGCTTGCTCACTTTGTCCTCCTTCGCCTGCTCAGTCAGCTACGGAGAGCGTATGGCCGGCCGGAGAAGTGAGGGAAGGGCGCATTTGCCGGGTGCACTCGATCGGGCCGCACTACGGTCCGGATCAGGCCGACAGCATCGCCAGTTCCGGGTCTTCCCGGAGTTTGGCCAGGGCGCGGGAGACGGCGCTCTTGACCGTGCCGATCGAGACCTCCATGACCTCGGCGGTCTGGGCCTCGCTCAGGTCCTCGTAATACCTCAGGACGACCATGGCCCGCTGGCGGGCGGGCAGTCGCATCACCGCGCGCCACATCGCATCGCGCAGGCCCTGGAGTTCGGCCGGATCGGGCGCCGGCAGCGGGTCCGGCTCCGGCATCTCGTCGACGACGAATTCCTCGACCTTGCGCTTGCGCCACTGGGAGGTGCGGGTGTTGATCAGCGCGCGGCGGACGTAGCCGTCCAGGGCGCGGTGGTCCTCGATACGGTCCCAGGCCACATAGGTCTTGGTCAGTGCCGTCTGGAGGAGGTCCTCGGCGTCGTTCGGGTTGGGTGACATCGACCGCGCAGTGCGCAGCAGGACCGGCCCCCGGGCCCGTACATAGGACGAGAACGTCGGGAACACAGCGGCGGTCGAAGCGCTGGTGCACACTGGCGTGGTCATGGGCACCACGCTAGGAGCGAGGGTGGGGTGTACGGATCGCCCCCAGGTGCCGAAGCGGCATCCGTCTCAAGTTGTAGGGGTGGGGTCTGCCTTACCTCCTCAGGGGGGACAGGGCGAGACGAAGGGCCTAGAGGGGGCCGACCCGAAAGTTCTGCGATCACGGTTTCGGGTGCAGGCGGCCCTGTCAGCCGTCCGCGCCGAGGACCAGCCCCGAGGTCGGCACCCCCGTGCCCGCGGTGACCAGCACATGCGCGGGGGTGCCCGCCTGGTTGACGGAGGTGCCGCGGAGCTGGCGGACGGCCTCGGCGATGCCGTTCATGCCGTGCAGGTAGGCCTCGCCGAGCTGGCCGCCGTGGGTGTTCAGGGCGAGGGTGTCCGCGGCGACGAAGTCCGCGGCCTCGCCGGGCGCGCAGAAGCCGAACTCCTCCAGCTGCATCAGCACGAAGGGGGTGAAGTGGTCGTAGAGGATCGCCACGTCGATGTCGGCGGGGGTGAGGGCGGCGGTCCGCCAGAGCTGGCGGGCGACCACGTTCATCTCGGGGAGGCCGGCCAGACCGTCGCGGTAGAAGCTGGTCATCTGCTCCTGGGCGCGGCCCGCGCCCTGTGCCGCGGCCCTGATCACCGCAGGTGGGTGGGGCAGCGCGCGGGCCCGCTCGGGCGTGGTCACCACGATCGCCTGG
Organism: Streptomyces sp. NPDC048637; assembly: GCF_040650675.1. Taxonomy (NCBI): domain Bacteria; kingdom Bacillati; phylum Actinomycetota; class Actinomycetes; order Kitasatosporales; family Streptomycetaceae; genus Streptomyces; species Streptomyces sp. NPDC048637. Next base: position 178,504 of record NZ_JBEZHQ010000002.1, on the reverse strand, counting down.
GCGCCGTCCGTCTCCTGGCAGCAGTCCAGCAGCCGCAGCGGCTCCACGATCCAGCGGGAGGCGGCGTGGTCGGCGAGGGTGATGGGCTTGTTGTGGAAGTACGCGGCCGGGTTGCGGGCGGCGTGGCGCCGGTCGGTGACCGCGACCGGCCCGAAGGCGTCCGGGGTCAGACCGTACGTGTGGAGGTAGCGCTGGGCGGCCATGGCGACCCAGGAGGCGGGGGTGAGCAGGCCGAAGGGGAGGTTCCAGCCGAGCGCCGCGCCCTCGGCGGAGGGCTCCCGCTGCTGTACGCCGGAGCCGAAGCGGCGGCCGGAGCGCTCGTTGAACGCGCGGTAGCAGACGACGACTTCGGCGATGCCGGTGGCGACGGCCAGGGCCGCCTGCTGGATGGTGGCGCAGGCCGCGCCGCCCCCGTAGTGGACCCGGGAGAAGAACGAGAGCTCACCGATGCCGGCCGCCTGGGCGACGGTGATCTCGGGGTTGGTGTCCATGGTGAAGGTGACCAGCCCGTCGACGTCCGCGGGGGTCAGCCCGGCGTCGTCGAGGGCAGCGCGTACGGCCTCGACGGCCAGTTGCAGTTCGCTGCGGCCGGAGTCCTTGGAGAACTCGGTCGCGCCAATGCCGGCGATGGCGGCCCGGCCGCCGAGGGAGTCGGGGCGGTGGACGCTCATACCGTGCCCTCCGGGAGGCCCACGGTCACCGTGCCGGTGACGTGGTGGCCGATGCCGTTCGCGCCGACGACCCGCACCACCGCCGCACCGTCCGTCACCTCGGTGATGGTTCCGCTCAACACCATGGTGTCTCCCGGGTAGTTGGGGGCGCCCAGGCGGATGGCGACCTTGCGCAGGGTGCAGCGCGGGCCGAAGTGGTCGGTGATGTAGCGGCCGACGAGCCCGTTGGTGGTGAGGATGTTCATGAAGATCTCCGGGGAACCCTTCTCACGGGCCGCTTCGGCGTCGTGGTGCACGTCCTGGTAGTCGCGGGAGGCCAGCGCTCCGGCGACGATCAGGGTGCGGGTGAGGGGGATGGTGAGGGTGGGGAGCTCGTCACCGGGTTTCATGGGGCCTCCGTCCGGGGCGGCTGGTCCGGGCGGGCGGCCGGTGCCGAGCGCTCCCCGGTGAGCAACTCGCCGAGTTCCTCCAGGGCTTCGGCTCCCGAGCCCAGATATCCGGCGAGCTGTCTGCCCCAGAGGAAGTGCCGGTGGACGGGGTGGTCGACGTCGGCGCCGATACCGCCGTGCAGATGCTGGCCGGTGTGCACCACGCGGGTGCCCGCCTCGGACGCCCACCAGGCAGCGGTCAGCGCTTCCGGTCCGGCGTCCAGGCCCGCGTCCCGGCGCCAGGCCGCCTCGTAGGCGGTGAGCCGGATGGCCTCGGTGTCCATGTGGGCGTCGGCGGCGCGCAGCAGCACGCCCTGGTTCGTGGAGAGCGGGCGGCCGAACTGTTCGCGGGTGGTGGTGTGGGCCACCGCACGGGCCAGGGAGCCGGCACAGACGCCGGCCTGGAGACCGGCGAAGGCGGTCCGGGCCAGGTCCAGGATTTCGGCGTAGGCCGCGCGGCCGGGGGTCTTCCGGCCGGGGGACTCCCGGCCGGGGGACTCCCGACCGACGGGCTCGGCGGTGCGGGTGGGGGCCTGGGGGGCGTGGCCCAGACGTTCGGCCGGGGCACCGTCCAGGGTGAGGCCGCCCGCCGACCACGGTGCGGTGGTCTCGACCGGGTCCCGCCGCGCCCCGGCGCCGTCGGGGCGTACGAGCCACAGCGTCTGCGTGGTCCCGTCCGGCACCAGGACATGGGTGGCGTCGCGCAGCCACGGCACCACGGGGACGAGGCCGGTCAGCCGCCCCGTCCCGTCCGCCGCCTCCTCGGCCCGTACGCCACCACGGCGCGCCGGAAAGGCCCCAGTGGCGACCGCTTCGCCGGACCGCAGCTCCGGCAGCAGGCGCGCCCGCTGCTCCGCACTGCCGTGCGCGCCGATCGCCAGCAGGCCGTACACACAGGTCGCGGCGAACGGCACCTGCGCCGTCGTACGGCCCTGCTCCTCCAGCATCAGGACGAGTCCGAGCAGGCCGGTCTCCTCCGCGGCGCCCGGCAGACCGGCCGCGCACAGCGCCTTCCACAGGTCGGCGTCGGTACCGCTGCCGCCTGCGGCGAGGCGCTCCGGTGTGGACAGGTCGCCGAAGATCTCCGCGGCCAGCTCACGGGCCGCCGTCTGTTCCGGCGTGGGCGTGAAGTCCATCTCACCCCTCACCGCCCTCGGCCACCCGGAAGACCGGCAGCTCCAACTCCTCGTCCGCACGCAGGAATTCGAGCCGCACGGGCATCCCGATCCGCACCTTGTCGCAGGGAACGCCGACGACATTGCTGACCATCCGCACGCCCTCCGCCAGCTCGATCAACCCGACCGCGTAGGGGGTCGCTGCGTAGGGGGTCGCTGCGTGGGGGGTCGCCGTGTCGGGTCCTGGTGCGTCGGACCGTGGCGCCTCGGACCCTGGTGCGTCGGGTCCTGCTGCGTCGGGGGCCGCCGGGTCCGGACCCGCCCCGTCGGCCGGTTGGTCGGTGAACGTGAAGGCGGGGAAGGGCGGATGGTGCATCACGACGTAGGAGAAGACCGTTCCCGCGCCGCTCGCCTCGACGGTGTCCCACTCCGGTGACCCGCAGGTGTTGCACCCCGGCAGCCAGGGGAAGCGCAGCGTCCGGCAGCCCGTGCAGCGCTGGATCAGCAGCCGGTGCCCGCGGACGCCCTCCCAGAAGCCGGCGTTGTCGCGGTTGATGACGGGGCGGGGGCGCCGCGGTGTGCGCCGCTCGGGCGCCGTGCGCGGCGCGGGTTCATTGCGCTGCTCGGGCTCATTGCGCTGCTCGGCCGTTTTGGGGGGCCGGGCGGCCGGGGCGTACTTGAGGACCCGGAAGCGGTGCGTCCCGGCCGGCTCGCCGTCCGCGCGGATATCCATCCGCGTCGTGATGAAGTGCCCGGCACCCAGCTTCGTGGTCTTGCGCTCCGACACCGATTCGATCACCGAGTCGAAGGTGATCCGGTCACCGGGCCGCAGCGGCCGCAGATACTCCTGCTCGCAGTCGGTGGCCACGATGGAGGTGTACCCGGCGCTGTCCAGCAGCCCGGACAGTTCGTCGTACGCCCCCGAGCGGTCCGCGTGGCCGGAGAGGCCGCCCATGGTCCAGGCCTGCAGCATGGTCGGCGGAGCGACGGCGTCCGGCCCCCGGTAGGCGGGGTTGGTGTCGCCCACGGCTTCGCACCAGTGCCGGATCATCGGCTCGTTGACCAGGTCCTTCCCCACACCGGCGGCCGCGGTCGGCCGGCCCTCATAGGCCTTGAGCTGGTCGTGTGTGAGCTCGGTGGGAGGCCTGTCGCCGGGCCCGGCCGCCGTCGGCCCCTCAGGGGACGCCCCGCTCATCGCCGCCCCCTCCGCATCCCCAGCCGCATCGTCGCGACGATCTCCCGCTGGACCTCGCTCACTCCGCCCCCGAAGGTGTTGATCTGTGCCGCACGGTTCATCCGCTCCAGCTCCCCGTCCCCGAAGACGCCCGGCGAACCGGCCCGTACCAGGGCGGCGTCACCGGCCACCTCCTGACACATCCGGTAGACCTCGACGGTGCTCTCCGTCCCCGCGAACTTGACGCCGCTGGCGTCGCCGGGGCTGAGCGTCCCGGCGCCCACATCACCGACCAGCCGCCAGTTCAGCAGCCGGGTGGCGGCCAGCCGGGCGTGTGCCTCGGCGAGCCGGGACCGTACCCATGGGCGCTCGGCGGGCCGCTCGCCGGTCTCCCGGTCCGGCGTACGGGCGTACCCCAGCGCCGCGCCGAACGCGTCCTCGGCCTGCATACCGATGGCGGCCAACGCCACGCGTTCATGGTTGAGCTGATTGGTGATCAGCTGCCAGCCGGCGTTCTCGTCGCCGACGAGGTTCCCGGCCGGGACGCGTATGCCGTCGTAGTACGTGGCGGTGGTCGTGAGCCCGCCGACGGTCTCGATCGGCGTCCACGAGAAGCCGGCGGCGTCGGTGGGCACCAGGATGATCGAGATGCCCCGGTGCTTGGGCGCGTCGGGGTCGGTGCGGCAGGCGAGCCAGATCCAGTCGGCCCGGTGGGCGTTGCTGGTGAAGCTCTTGCTGCCGTTGATCAGCCAGTGGGACTCCTCGGGGGCGCCGTCGCCGAGGGGATTCACCGTGCGGGTACGGCCGGCGCCCGGCTGCTTCACCGCGCGGGTACGGGCGTCACCCGGCTGCTTCACCGCGCGAGTGCGGCCGTCACCCGGCTGCTTCACCGCGCGAGTGCGGAGGGCGGCGAGGTCGGTACCGGCCTCGGGCTCCGTATAGCCGATCGCGAAGACGAGCTCGCCACTGAGGATGCGCGGCAGGAAGTAGTCCTTCTGCTGCTGGGTGCCGTACTTCATCAGGGTCGGGCCGACGGTGTTGAGAGTGACCATCGAGACCGGGGCGCCCGCGCGGTACGCCTCGTCGAAGAAGACGAACTGCTCGTCGGGGCCGCGGCCCTGCCCTCCGTACGCGGTCGGCCAGCCCAGGCCCAGCATGCCGTCGGCGCCGATCCGGCGCAGTACCGCACGCTGCGCCGCGGAGTCCTCGACCGGCCCGTCCGGCAGCACCTCCCGGAAGTACGAACGGAGTGTGGTGCGCAGTCGCTCCTGGCGCGCGGTGGGGGCGAGGTGCACGTCGGCGGCCTCCCCTTCTGGTGGCCGTACGCCCGGTGCGCTGGGTCCGGGCGTACGAACGAGCGAGCGGGTTTCTGACTGTCCGTCAGAAACCCGCTCGCTGTCAAGGTCGGCGCAGTGAACCCCGGAGAAGCCCCATTCTCTCCGTGCCGGCCCTGACGTATCACCTGCCGGTCAGCCGCCGCACCCCCCGCACGGCGGGCCGGATCACCCGAAGTTGTTGAAGGTGACGGTGGCGTTGGTCTGGTCGATCTCCGTGGGGCCGGAGCCGTTCACGCTCGCGGTGTTGTTCTGGTTGGAGGCGCCGGCACCGTTGGCGACCTGCTGACCGGTGGTCGAGTTGCCGAGGTTGTCGCCGCCGACGCCGGTCCCCGTCTGGCTTGTCGCCGCCGAACTCGACCCACTGGTCGCGAAGCCGCCGTTGTCGGCCTGCGCCACGCCGGTGAACAGCGCGGCCGCAAAGGGCAGTGCGGCGGCAACGGCGATGACGCGGGCGGTACGGGTGCTTGCCATGTCTATTCCTCCTACGGAACACGACTTCTGGATCCGACCTGCGGGACTGCTGGGCGGTCCGGCCTTGGCGGGCGCCGGTCTTGCCGGGTGCCTGTCTTGGCGGGCGCCGGCCTTGGCGGGCCTGCATTGGCGAGCCTGCGGTGCTGGGTCTGCGTTCTGGGTCTGCGGTGCTGGGCCTGCGGTGCTGGGACTGCGCTCTGGGTCTGCGGTGACGGGTCCGCCTGCTGGGCCCGCCTGCCGGTCTTCCTTGCTCGATCCAGTTGCTCGATCCGAATCCGGATTACCGAACTCCAATTGCTCATCGGGTAGTTGGCCGACCCCACAATGCTTGTCTCGACGTCGCGAACTCAGCTTTGCCCGCGAATCCCCGGTGAACCCGTCGCGAAGCAGCGATTCCCCCGCAAGCATGAGGAATCCCGGGTAAACCCCTGTCGCACCCGTCACCCCGGTCACAGCCCCGCGGCGACGCCCGGTCCCGCCGTGAGCCCGCCTGCGGCACGGCCGCCGCACGGCCGACGAGCCCACCCGGCGCACTGACGAACCCGGCGCGCGGGCTCACTGCGCACACGCCCCCTTCCCTTCGTCGAACATTCGTACGAAAATAGAGCCATGGCCATGCACCGCCGCCATGCCGGAACACCGACCGACCACCCGCCCGATCCCTGGGCCGGCGGCCGACCCGACCCAGGGGACGGCCGACAGCCCGATCCGTGGGCCGACCTGCACCCCGCCCGGCCCACGGACGCACCCGCCGCCGCGCTCGCCCAGGCACTCCTCGCCGCCGAGGCCGGCTACCCCGTCATCCCGCTGACCCGCAGCAAACTCCCCGCCCTCCGGTCCCCGCACCGCGGGCACCCCGAGGTCCCGCCCTGCCGCGGCGCATGCGGCCGGCTCGGGCACGGCATACACGATGCGCGTACCGACCCGCTCGCCGTCCGCCGGATGTTCGCCGCCGCCCCGTGGGCCACCGGCTACGGAATCGCCTGCGGACGGCCCCCACACCACCTCATCGGCATCGACCTCGACACCAAGAACGGCGCCGACGGCCTCACCGCCCTCCGATTCCTCGCCGAACAGCACGACTTCCCGATCCCGCCGACCGTCACGGTCCTGACCCCAAGCGGCGGCCGCCACCTCTGGTTCACCGGTCCGGCCTCACTGCCCGTATCGAATTCGGTCGGCCGGCTCGCCCCGGGCATCGACGTCCGCGGCGCGGGCGGCTATCTCGTCGGCCCCGGCTCGCTCACCACCCACGGCCGGTATGTCCGCGCACCGGACGCACCGCACCGCCCCGCCCCCGTACCGGGCACTCTGCTCACCCTCCTCACGGCCCCGCCCCCGCCCGCCCACCGCGAGTCGCTGTACGGCGTCCCGCCCCAGCCCGCCGCGGCGCTCATACGGTTCGTCCGGGCGTCCCCGCCCGGCCAGCGCAATGCCCGGCTCTTCTGGGCCGCCTGCCGCGCCGAGGAGTCCGGCCTCGGCCAGGAACTCGCCGCCAGGCTGACGGAGGCCGCCCGCCACACCGGCCTGTCCACAGAGGAGGCCCGCGCGACAATCGCCTCGGCGGCCCGCCGCCGGTAGAGGGGACGGCCACTGGCAGGAGGACGGCCGACAGACGGCGCGGGCAGAGGGGACGGCCGACAGACGGCGCAGGCAGAGGGACGGCCGGCAGACGGCGCGGCCAACAGGATCGGCCCGACGAGGCCTACGCCTTCCCCGCCTCGATTTCGCCTTCAGCGCCTCGGTTACGCCATCCGTGCCTCGATTACATCTTCCGCGCCCGATTACGCCTTCCGCGCCTCGATCAGGAACCGGGTCGTCTGCGCCACAAAGGCCCCCTCCCTGCGAATCAGCTCGTCCAACTCCCGCAACCGGTCCCGGTATTGAGCAACCGTGAAGCCGGGGACCATCCACACCACCTTCCGCAGGAAGTAGATGACCGCCCCGATGTCGAAGAACTCGGTCCGCAGCGACTCCGCGCGCAGATCGACCACCTCAAGGCCCGCGGCCTCCGCCGCCCGGCGCGCATCCTCGGAATGACGGGCGCGCCGTATGTGCTCCGGCTGCGGCCCCAGGAAGTACTCCACCAGCTCGAACACACTGGCCGGACCGACCTGTTGGGAGAAGTAGGTGCCGCCGGGCCGCAGCACCCGGGCGATCTCCTCCCACCACACGGTCACCGGATGACGGCTCGTCACCAGGTCGAAGGCCTCATCGGCGAACGGCAGCGGCGGCTCGTCCGCATCGGCCACCACCACCGCGCCGAGCGGATGCAACAGCGCGGTGGCCTTGGCGACATTCGGCGGCCAGGACTCCGTGGCCACCATCACCGGCGGCAGCTTCGCCGCCCCGGCGAGCACCTCACCGCCGCCCGTCTGGATGTCCAGCGCCGCCGACGCGCGCGCCAAGCGCTCACCCATCGCCCGCTGATATCCCCACGAGGGCCGCTCCTCCGTGGCCCGCCCCGCCAGCCACGAGAAGTCCCACCCCTCGACCGATACGGCCTCGGCCTCGGCCACCAGCTCCTCAAATGATCGCGTCATACCAACACAATCACCGCACAAGGCCCTGCCTGGCCAACGATTTACGCCGCCCCTGCCGGGGGCCTGCCACCTGGCCCCTCGCTCGCTCGCGCCCCACCCCGCCTCGTCCCGCCCCGCGGTCACGGGGTCACGGGGTCACGGGGTCACGGGGTCACGCGGTCATCCTTCCCCGTCGGGCCCCACCGGGAAGGCGAACTCCGGCCGGTCCCACATCACCGCAGGTGGATTCGCCGGCACCGTTCCGACCGGCCGGGCTCCCATGCTGCGGTAGAAACCCTCGGCGGGCGGATGCGCCACCACCCGCACGCTGTCGAGTCCGGCGCGCCGCGCCTCGTCCCGCAGATGCGCGACCAGCCGGCGCCCGATGCCGTACCCCTGGGCCTGATCCGCCACAAACATCAGGTCCAGCTCGGCCGGCTCCACCATGAGCGCATAGAACCCCAGCACCCGCTCGGCCTCCCGCTCACCCGGGCCCGCACCGCCGGCACCGTCCTCCACGGCGACGAACACCCGATGCGCTTCGATGTAGTCCGGCCCCACTCGATAGCCCTCGACCATCGACGAATACCGGCCCTCGTAAGCGCGAGAATTCCGTACCAGCCGAGTGAGCCGCCCGGCATCCCGCCCCTCGGCCCGCCGGATCAGCACAGACCCACGCCGGGCCCCACCCATTCCCCCTGCCCGCCGCGCACCCACCGTGACCACTGCCCACTTTCCGCATCATGTCTGGAATTCAATTCCAGATTCCACCACCACTTTACCGTGCCACCCTGACAGTAATCTCCACCCCGACAGCAATCCCCCCGACACCAATCCCCACCCCGCGGCCGTCACATTGCCCGACAGCCGCACGGCAGGGATTCCACGCTATGCAAAAGCGGGTCGACCGGCATACCGGCTGGGACGGGCGGCATACCGGCGCACCGGCTTGCCTCACTCGCCGCCCCAGTCCTCCTCCGGGAACGGAACACGCAGCTGATCCCAGGACTTCCGCCCCGGCCAGCCGTCCGCATCCGAGCCCGAGTATCCCAGGGCGCTCTGGAAGGAGGCATAGGCCTGACGGTGCTTGTCATTCCACTTGGGCCCGGGGCCGCTGAACCCGTAAGGGGCGCCGCACCCTTCCTCCACGAGGCGCAGCCCCATCATCTGGATGATCGGGCTGGTCGGCAGGGTCTTGAACCATTCGCCCCCGGGGAACGGAACGAAGCTGGGATCGCCGGGCTGCGGCTCTCCCGTCGAGGCCTTTGCAACAATCAGCCGCTGCCCCACCTTGATAACGTTCGGATCCGAAATGCTGTTCCAGATCTGAAGCTGCTTCACAGTGGTATGGAAGCGAGAGGCGATACCGGAAAGCGTGTCACCGGCCACCACGATGTAGTACCTGTCCTGTGTTGTCTGTTGAGTGCTCATGACACTCACGCTAGAAGCGTTCCCAGGCACCCGCACGTTTTCCCCACGGCCGCCATTTACCGCACAACTCCCAACTTCACCGGGGTCATTTTACCGCCGAAACACACCACCTGCATGACAGAATCCCGACTCCCCCAGGACCACCGAACGAAAGGAAAGAATGCCTCAATAAAAAGTGGCCCAATAAACCAACTCGGACGGCTGACGAGCCGGGGACGCGGGACGCGGGGCGCGGGGCGCGGGGCGATGTTGCTCGCACCGCCCCCGAAGGGCCGAATCGGGGTGAGACGCCCCAAACGCAGAAGGGGCGCCCGATCCTCTCGGGCACCCCTTCTGACCAGCTAAGTCGCTGACCACTACTAACTCGACGTCAACCCCGCAGCGGTCGCCCCGGCAGATACACGGCCCCGGGTCGGGATGCGACGGCCGGGACTGTGTCTCGCTTTCTGCGGGTGCTGTGTAACTCCTAGCCGCAGGTCACGGGCCCAGGACCGCGATGGACTTGATCGTCGCCCCCGGCTTGGTCTGCCCCCAGTGGCCGGGCTTGATGTCGACCTGCTTGCCGTTGCAGGAGACGTCGCTGTACACCCGGATCTTCTTCTTGGTCTGGTTGGAGACGGTCTTGCCGCCCCACGGGTAGCAGCCCGGCGAGGGGTTCAGGCCGCTGGTGCTCTTCTTGCCGCCGAAGTCATTCTTCGACCACGTGCAGACCGAGCCCTTCCGGCAGACGGACGAGGCGGATGCGGTGTCGGTGGCGAGCAGCGGCAGCGTCGCGATGAGCGCAGCGCCGCCGAGTGCGATGAGCTTCGTCCTCAAGGGTGGTACTCCTGATTCCCCGATTTTGATCATGGTCAGAAACGAGCATCCCAGCGCTTAATCGCCACGGACAATCGTTTTTCAGCCAAGCTCCGCGACGCCGCGCCCGGCGCTACCGCAGCAACAACGGGAATGATCATCCGCTCCCACCTGGCCCGTACGTCCTGGCCCGTGCCGGGATACGGGCGAACCGAGGCGCGTCAGCGCACACAAAAGGGGCGCCCGATCCTCTCGGGCACCCCTTCTGACCAGCTAAGTCGCTGACCTCTGCGGAGGCTGTGGGATTTGAACCCACGGTGACGTTGCCGCCACGACAGTTTTCAAGACTGTTCCCTTAGGCCGCTCGGGCAAGCCTCCCCGCGGCACCTGTGCGCGGGGCGCGTGGGTGTCGCGGGATCAGACTAGCGCGTCACTTGTCGCCTGTGCGCTGGCCCAGGGTGACCTGGGTCGTCTGCTCCTTGCCGCCGCGCTTGTAGGTGAGGGTGACCTGGTCGCCGGGCTTGTGCTGCCAGATCTCGCTGATGAGGGTGGGGCCGCTGTCGATCACCGTGTCGTCGAGCTTGGTGATCTTGTCGCCGGGGCGGAGGCCTGCCTTGTCGGCGGGGCCGTTGGGGGCGACGGCCTTGGAGCCGTTGCCGCCGGTCTCGGCGATGGTCGCGCCGTCGCCGGCGTCCCGCAGGCTCACCTGGACGCCGATCTGGGGGTAGACCGGCTTGCCGGTCCTGATCAGGTCCTGGGCGACCCGCTTGGCCTGGTCGATGGGGATCGCGAAGCCCAGGCCGATGCTGCCGGACTGCTGGGACTCGCCGCCCAGACCGCCGCCGTTGCCCGCCGACTGGATCGCGGAGTTGATGCCGATGACATTGCCGGCGGCGTCCATCAGCGGGCCGCCGGAGTTACCGGGGTTTATCGACGCGTCCGTCTGCAGGGCGCTCATGTACGAGGCGCTGTTGCCGCCGCCGTCGCTGGAGGCCACCGGGCGGTCCTTGGCGCTGATGATGCCGGTGGTGACCGTGCCGGACAGGCCGAAGGGGGCGCCGATGGCGATCGTGGCGTCGCCGACCTGCACATGGGAGGACTTGCCGAGCGGGAGCGGGTTGAGCGGGGCGCCAGAGGCGTTCTTCAGCTTGATCACGGCGACGTCGTAGCCCTTGGCGTTGCCGACGACCTCGGCGTCGTACTTCTTGCCGTTGGAGAACGTCGCGGTGAGCTTGCCGCCGCCGGCCGCGCTGGCGACGACGTGGTTGTTGGTGAGGATGTGGCCCTGCTTGTCGTAGATGAAGCCGGTGCCGGTGCCGCCCTCGCCGGTGGCACCCTGCGCCTCGATCGTCACGACGCTCGGCAGCGCCTTCTGCGCTATCCCGGAGACGGAGGTGGGCTTGCGGTTCAGCGCGCCGGGGTCGCCGGACGCGGAGACCGTCGTCGAGGCGCTGTCGTTCTGGCCCGCGGCCCAGAAGCCGATGCCGCCGCCGACACCGCCGGCCACCAGCGCGGCCGCCAGGACGGCCACGATCAGGCCGCCGTTACGCCGCTTGGGCGCCGGGCTGCCGGTCACGCCCCAGGGGTCACCGCCGTACGGAGGCTGCTGGCCCCAGCCGCCGCCCGCTCCGGCGGCGCCATGACCGGTGCCCGGGTACGGGGGGATCTGGGCGGTGTGTTCGGTGGTGGGTTCGTCGCCGGGGTGGCCGAAGCCGGGCTGCGGAGGGTGTCCGGCGCCCGGGGCCGAGCCGACGGTCGGGGCGAAGCCCGGCGGCGGGGGCGGCGCGTACGGCGCGTCGGGAGCCTGGGCGCCGGAGGCGGACGCGGGGGCACTGTCCGGCTGCGGCCCGGTCGGCGGCTTGGCCTCCGACGGGACGGCGGCTCCCTCGTTCTCGGTGCTCACAGCTCTCTCCTCAGCTTCATGACTATCAGCGTCCACGGCCCTGGCAGGCTGCTTCCCTGCTGCCTCGGATCTCATCCATGACCAGATCCGGGGCGGGCCGCTTCTTCCGGGGCTTGCAATTCGGCCGGACCCTGGGGGTGCGTCCGGGTGGTGCGGTCCTTCTGGGTCCGGCGGGCCTCGCGGTCCGCCGGGGGGTGGTGCGGTTCTTCCGGCCCGGCGGGCCTCGGGCCCTCCGGGTCGTACAGCTCCTCGTGCCGGTGGACGGGCATCCCGGTACCAGGATTAAGGATCCCGGCGATACGGGCGAGTCCCGGTCCGCCGGTCCGGGGGCCGCCGGCCGTGGTCCGCAGGTCCCGTCCCGCACACCCCGGCCGTGCGCGAGCCCCGTCCGCAGGTCCGGTCCGGTGGGCCGGGCCGGGCGATACGGGCGAGTCTCCCCTCCACCCTTTCCCACGGCGCGTCAGGGCACCGTAAGCCGAGGCTGTGACTGTCCCCTCATCCTTTATGCCGGACAAAACCGGCGCAGCCCCTGTTCCGCGCCTTGGGTACGCACCCGGCGGCCCTTCAGCGGTGGATGGCACGATAACGCGGTGACCTATGTACGCCCCGCCGAGGACGCCCGTCCGGACCGTCCCGCCATTTCCGTCATCGCCCATCGCGGTGCCTCCGAGGACGCCCCGGAACACACCCTCGCGGCCTACCGCAAGGCGATCGAGGACGGGGCGGACGCCCTGGAGTGCGATGTCCGGCTGACCGCGGACGGGCATCTGGTCTGCGTACACGACCGGCGGGTGAACCGCACGTCCAACGGGCGCGGCTCGGTTTCCGCCCTGGAGCTCGCCGATCTCGCCATGCTCGACTTCGGCTCCTGGAAGGACGACGGGTTCGCGAACGAGGCGCCGGACCGGCAGCACGAGGACCCCGAGCGGACCTCCGTACTGACGCTGGAGCGGCTGCTGGAGCTGGTCGCCGACGCGGACCGCCGGGTCGAGCTGGCCATCGAGACCAAACATCCGACGCGCTGGGCCGGACAGGTGGAGGAGCGGCTGGTCGAGCTGCTGACCCGATTCGGGCACACGAATCCGGCCACGCGTACGGACTGGACCCCTTCGGTGCGGGTCATGAGCTTCTCGGCGCGCTCACTGCATCGCGTGCGGGCCGCGGCGCCCGACATTCCCGGCGTCTACCTGATGCAATTCCTCACCCCGCGGCACCGGGACGGCCGGCTCCCGCCCGGGGTCGGTATCGCGGGGCCCGGGATACGCATCCTCCGCTCGCACCCCGACTACGTCGCCAAGGCGCATCGCGCGGGCCATCGCGTCCATGTATGGACCGTCAATGACACCGCCGATGTCGAGCTCTGCCAGGAATTGGGCGTGGACGCGGTGATTACAAATCGCCCCAAGCAGGTACGAAACCAACTCGGCCTTACCTAGAGCCCATCACAGGGTGTGCACCGGCGCATTCGGCCCGTATTCGATTGTGTCCAATGCGTCACCATGTGCGGCTTGGCCGGTTTCCGGTCCAGTCCATTGGGGCATTCATCCCGTGGCGTGGGGCAAAGGAGGTCTCGGGGGTGGCGTTGGTGGTGGCACAAGAGGTGCCGACGTCGTCGATCATGGCCGTACCCCATGGTCCCGTGGGTGTGGGCATGGCCAGGCGACGCATGCGTGAAGAACTGTTGGCAAGTGGAGTTCAGGACACAGTCGTCGATGACGCGGTCCTCATTCTTTCGGAGCTGCTGAGCAATTCGTGTCGCCATGCGCGTCCGATATACGAAAACGGATCACCGGGCTCCGCAACGGCGGAGGCAAGGGACGCCCCCTCGGCATCCGTCCGGGCGTCCTGGCGTATCGACGCACAGGGCAGACTGACCGTCGCGGTCACGGACGGCGGCGGCCCGACCCGGCCACTTCCGGCCACTCCGTCGGTCACGGCGCGCGGCGGGCGCGGGCTGGCGATCATCCGCTCGCTCGCCAAGGACTGGGGCGTCCGCGACTCCGTAGTCGGCGAGGTCACGGTCTGGGCGGCGCTCTCGCTCCAGGGCGCATTCGCTACGCGCGTGGATCTGACGCCCGATCTGCCGCCCTCGCTCGCCGCGGGCACAGGAGTGAGCACGGTACGGCCGCTGACCCCGGGCTTCCCGGACTTCCCGGACTTCGACGATCTGACGTAGCGGCACGGCGGGACACGGCCCGGCTCACGACCGAGCGCGACGACGTACGCAATCCTCTAGGCTCGCGCCGAAACGCGTCCGTACGCCCAGGATCGACCAGGAGACACCGTCGCCATGGCCAAGAAGCGCCGTCCCCAGCCCCAGGCCGCAGCATCGCAGATCAAGGACGGCGAGGTGCCGGTCGTCGGCGCCCGTGAGCCCTGCCCGTGCGGCTCCGGCCGCCGGTACAAGGCCTGTCACGGGCGACAGGCGGCGCACGCCGCCACCGAGCTGGTGCAGCGCCCCTTCGAGGGCCTGCCCGGTGAGTGCGACTGGGTGGCGCTGCGCGAGCTGGTGCCCGCCGCCACCGCCGAGTTGACCCTGAAGGGCGGGCTGCCCGAGGGCGTGCCGTCCGTGACGCTGGCGACCGTGCTGCCGATGGCCTGGCCCGCGCTGCGCCGCGACAACGGCGCGGTGCTGCTCGGCCTGCAGAACGACACCGCCTCCGGCGACCTCAGCCGCGACCTCGCCGACACCCTGCAGCGCGCACTGACCGCCGAGCCGGGCACGCCGGTCGCCGCCGGGCGCCCGGCCCCCGACGGTCCGCGGCTGCAGGATCTGCTCGACCCGGACGCGGCTTTCGAGCCGGCCGTCCACACCGGCTTCGAGTTCTGGGTGGAGAACGCCGAGAACGCCACCGGCGAGGTCGCCGCCTCTTTGGAGCGGGCCAACGCGGCAGCCATTCCCACCGCCCGGATTCCCGGCCTGGAGGGCGCGTACTGGTGCGAGGCCCCGGAAAAGAACCACCTGCGCTGGGTCACCGGGTACCCCGAGGAGCAGCTGCTGGACGCGCTCGCCCGGCTGCACGCCGCGGGTGCCTCCTCGCTCGGTGAAGACACCCGTCTGGTGGGCTCGTTCCGCGCCCACGGTCTGGTCGTTCCGGTCTGGGACCTGCCCTCGTCGATGAGCGCCGAGGACGTCGCCAAGCCGGCCGCGGCGTTCGCCGAGCGGCTGGCCGAGGCGCTCGCGACGGACGCCCCGCTGACCCCCGAGGAGCGCCGGGCGCGCGGCGGGCTCACCAACCGCCAGGTCACCCTGAGCTGACCGGACCGCCCTCGACCGTGCGGAACGGATGCCTCCGGGGACCTCCGGCGTGACACCTGTCACAACTCCCCGTACCTGCCGGTAAATAGGCGTCCGGAATTCCACGATCGAATTTGCGAACTGCCGATCTCTTGTTACGGTTCTAGAAGCCCGGTCGCTGGTGCATCCCCCGTCGCCAGCGACCGGGCGCTTCCATGTCCGGAGCCGGGCGCTCCGCTCGGCCGGGCGGCCGTCAGCGCCCCCTGCACCGTCAGTGGTCCGAACCACTGCCTCCCGCGGACGAGTTGCTACCGGAGCGCAGCAGCAGCCGCTCCCCCGCCGCGTCGGAGAACTCCGCCACCGCACCGTACGGCCCGCCCCTGCGCACGGTCGCCCCGGTCGGCGTCTCGCACATGCCCGGCGCGTCGGCCGCCGACACCTCGCAGTGCACCTGGACGGTCGTGCCGTCCGGTCGCAGCAGCGTCAGTGCGGCGCGCAGCGGGGCGCCGGTGCGATTGCGGTAGTACGTCCGCCCCCAGGTCAGACCGTCGTCAGCGAGCACACAGGTCTGGGCCTCGATCCGCTGGGGAGCGGTGAGTTGGGGGCCGCAGCGGGAGGTGCGGCCGGAGAGGGGCGACAGGCCGGGGCGGGCGGGGGAGCCAGTGGAGGTCCGGGCACCGGCGGTGACGGGGCTCTTGCCCGGATTGGCGCCACTATCAGGCCTGATGACCCTTTCGGCCGCTGAGCTGTTTTCGGACGTGGCGGCCGTCCCGGAAGCCGTGAGGTCGGCCGGACCGGCCATTGCGGCGCCCAGCGGCACGACGATGGCGAGCGCCGCCACGCCGGTGAGCCCGGTCATGCGGAGTTTCTGCGCACGCTGCATGGGCCCCCACCTGGATTCAGATGCCGCTGACGACGGCTTGACGGTGGGCCGAACCTATCGGGCGGTGGGGGTGCGCCCGGGCACCCGGACGCTGGTTTCCCGTAGTTGTCCGGGCCGGTCACACCCGAACGGGTGATCCGCCCGCGCGTTGTTTCCGACCGCCCGCCGGCCGGGCGGGACGGGCGCCCGGACAGCTCCGCGGACGTCAGTACGCGAGCCGGCTGCCGCCGTCGGGAGTGCTGGTGCTCGCCATGACCAGTGCGTCCACGATCGTGCCCACCTTCGGCAGCCAGGGCGCGGCCGAGGATGGGGGCCCCCCCTTCTCGAACGAAGTGGAGAGCTTGGGGGAAGCCGGCGGCCGCTCCCAGCGGACCCGGCCCGCGGCGATCTGGGAGGGCGGGAGCACCACATAGCCGCCCTCGCCGTGGAACCGCAGCGAGCTGGGCACCCAGTCCTGGGAGTGCAGCAGCTCGCCCAACTCCGCGAGGTCGTACGGCGAGACGAGCAGCGACCAGCGGGTGGGCGTGGCCACCACGGGGCCAAGGCGCACGCCGAAGTGGTCCAGGGCCGCCAGGGCGCGGGCGCCGGCGACGGCGGGCAGGCTCACCGCGCAGGGCGCGCGGCCGCCGGTGGCCAGCACGATCGGGGCATCGGGGCGGTTCGTCCACCACCAACGCACCATCCGGGCATCGGTCGTGGCCGCCAGCAGGCCGGGGTCGAAGGGGTGCGCGCCGGGCACCACACATTCGGGGTCGGGGCAGCTGCACCGGCGGCCGGTCCGCTCG
The DNA here is from genome assembly GCF_040650675.1 of Streptomyces sp. NPDC048637. Lineage (NCBI taxonomy): Bacteria > Bacillati > Actinomycetota > Actinomycetes > Kitasatosporales > Streptomycetaceae > Streptomyces > Streptomyces sp. NPDC048637. Next base: position 161,751 of record NZ_JBEZHQ010000002.1, on the reverse strand, counting down.
CCGAGGCCGAGCCGGGCGCCGGCCGGCTGGCGGCCGGCGGGCCTGATCCCCACACCGGGAAGTACGGGCCACTGCCACTCGGTGGCGCAGTGGAGCGCCGCACCGAGCAGCGCCGACCTTCCGCCGCGCCGGAACAGGAGCTTGCGTCGCCTTCCGAGGATCTCGCGCATGAGCGCTCGTTCCTTTCCGTTAACGCCGAGGGCTTTGTCCATCGCACTACATGGCACTTCTTGCCGGTTCGCCGTCGTTCGTGCCGTGCCGCTTCATGCCGTGGTGTGGCGTTTCCTGCGGCCCGGCCGGGCAGCCCGGGGTCGATCGCATCTCGATCACGCCACGTGGATCACTGGTCACCGCGTGTACAAGGCAGCGCATCACGCCGTACGCCGAGCGTGGAACATGGCGGGGGGTGGCGCGCGCCTGGCGATTGCGCCTCCGTGGTGCAGTCCCCGCCTCTTGGGGGTGCGTCGCGGTCGTCGCCGTATTAGACGCCGGTGTCCGCCGGAGAGTTCCGGTGCGGCCCCAACTGGCCCCGCACCTTTCCGAGTACGTACCCGCCACTGTGATGATGACGCGCTGTTGATCGCCGTCAGTCGACCTCAAATTGACGCTTGGGGGGCAATTTTCAGGCCAATCTCCGGACCTCGCTGACACCACAAACCCCATGGGTAGAGTGCTGGACATCACATCGTTGATGCGTGTACATGTGGAGGCATTGATAGCGGAGCAGCATGACATGGGGGTTTGCGATGCTATTGAGGAAATTGAGCGGCCAACCGCACCGCACAACATCACTCAACAAAATGCCGCACTCCCAATCAAAAAGCGGCCTGACCTGGGACATCACCCGGCGCAACGAGAGTCGCCGGCCATGACGGCCCCTCACGTACCGAAAGTGGCTGGAATCGAACCAGCTCTTCCCGCCCCCACTCACACTGTCGACCCGCATCTGGGGAAAACCCCCGCGGATCGCCCCTCCGACACCCTGTCCGGCACCCCGGGCGCCCCTCGGGACACCGCACTCGACACCGCGTCAGACACCGCCCCCGGCGCCGCCCCAGAGGTCTCCGTCGTCGATCAGCTCGCCGCCGTCCAGGACCGGCTGGCCGGCTGGATCTCCGACCTCAGCACCCTGCACGACCTGACCGAACAGCTCGCGCGCACCCGCACGTTGGAGGACGCCCTCCACGAGCTGCTGCGCGCCGGCGCCTCCCTGGTCGGCGCGCGGCGCGGTCTGGTCGTCCTCGCCCCGGCCGACGGCTTCGGCCCGGAGACCACTGTCGGGCTCGGGCTCGGCCACGCCGAGATCGGCACCATCGAGACCATCCCGCGCCGCGCCCTGTCGTACGCGCGGATACTGGACGGCCTCCCGGAGCCGGGCGCCGCCGGCGACGACACCCGGACCGGACCGCTCGACGACACCCGGCACGAGGCGCGCGGCGCGGGCCGTCCCCCCGGCCCGCGCGGCGCGGCGGCGGCCGGAGCGTGCACCGAGATCTCCGAACCGGACATCCCCGGTGAGAAGGACCTCGACCCGCGCCTGCGCGAGGTCGCGGCCCGGCTCGGGTACGCCGCCAGCTACGCGGTCCCGCTCGCCGCCGAACCCATCGGCAGGACCGGCGCCGCGGTCTGGCTCTACGACGAACCGGCCGAGCCCACCGAACGGCAGCGCCATCTCATCGGCCTCTACCGCGCGCACGCCGCCGAGCACCTGGCCCGCCTCCTCGAACTCCACCGCAGCCGGCAGGCCGTCCGGACCCTCCGCGAGGAGCTGCTGCCGCACCGGCTGCCGCGGATCCCCGGCGTCCGCCTCGCGGTGCGGCACCACAGCGGGCCGCGCGGTGGCGGTGACTGGTACGACGCGCTGCCGCTGCCCGACGGCGCCCTGGGCCTGGCCATCGGTTCGGTGACCGGCTCCGGGCCGAGCGCGGTGGCGGCCATGGGGCGGCTGCGGGCGTCCCTGCGCGCCTACGCCGTCATGGAGGGCGAGGATCCGGTCGCGGTCCTCTCCGACCTCGAACTGCTGCTGCGGCTGACCGAGCCGGCCCGCAGCGCCACCGCGCTGTTCGCCTTCACCGAGCCGCCGCCCGGCGCGCCGGGCGGGCCGCCCGCGCCCCCGATGCCGGGCGGTATCACCGATCCCTTCGCCCGCAAGGTCGTCCTGGCCGGGGCCGGCCACTGCCCGCCACTGATCCTCGGCGATCTGCGGACCGAGTACGTGGAGACCTCGCTGTCCGCGCCGCTGGGGATGCTGGCCTGCTGGGAGGCGCCGAGCGTGGAGATCGAGCCGGCCGGCGGCGAGACCCTGCTGCTCTACAGCGACGGGCTGCTGCACCGGACCGGTGAGCCCATGGACCGCGCCTTCGCCCGGCTGCACGCGGCCGCCGCGGGCGTCCCTCCGGCCGCCCGTCATGATCCGGAGGCGGTCGCCGACCACATCGTGCGCACGATGCTGCCGCAGGGCCTGAACGATCCGTTGTCGGAGGAGGACGTCGTGCTGCTCGTGGCGTACTTCGAGGAGTAGCCCCCGGTCCGGCGGCTCAGGGCCGGTCCGGCGGCCCCCGGCCCTGGTCGCAGGGCCGGCCCTGAGCACGCCCCACACGGCGGAGGGCCGGAAGCGGACGTTCCACCGCACGCCCCGCCTACACCGCCCGCCCGGACCCGCCGGTCGCCCTGCCTCCTATGGCCGGTGTGCCGGAGAGGTCACACCTTCTTGCCTCTGGACCGCTTTCGATCCGCACATACGATGGAATGCGGTTCAGTCTTTAAAGGAGGCATTGTGACCGACGAGCTCACGCCGGAGACCCCGGACGAGGACGAGCAGCCGATCAAGCAGCGCAAGAACGGCCTTTACCCGGGCGTCTCGGACGAGCTCGCGGAGAACATGAAGAGCGGCTGGGCCGACACCGAGCTGCGCGATCTGCAGCCGGTCGAGCAGGCCCCGAACGCCGCCCGGCGCCGGGCCGCGCTGTCCGCGCGCTTCCCCGGCGAGCGCCTGGTGATCCCGGCGGGCAACCTGAAGACCCGCTCCAACGACACCGAGTACCAGTTCCGCGCCTCGACGGAGTACGTCTACCTCACCGGCGACCAGACCGACGACAGCGTCCTGGTCCTGGAGCCGAAGGGCGACACACACCAGGCGACGATCCACCGGCTGCCCCGCTCCGACCGTGAGAACGGCGAGTTCTGGCTCAACGGCATGGGCGAGCTGTGGGTCGGCCGGCGCCACAGCCTGCACGAGGCCGAGGCGCTGCTCGGCGTCCCCTGCAAGGACGTCCGCGAGCTGGCCGACGCGCTCAAGGAGGCCACCGGCCCGGTCCGCGTGGTGCGCGGCCATGACGCCGGTATCGAGGCCGCGCTGACCGACAAGGTCACCGCCGAGCGCGATGAGGAACTGCGGGTGTTCCTCTCCGAAGCACGCGCGGTCAAGGACGAGTTCGAGATCGGCGAGCTGCAGAAGGCCGTCGACTCGACGGTGCGCGGCTTCGAGGACGTCGTGAAGGTCCTCGACAAGGCCGAGGCGACCAGCGAGCGCTACATCGAGGGCACGTTCTTCCTGCGCGCCCGCGTCGAGGGCAACGACATCGGCTACGGCTCGATCTGCGCCGCCGGCCCGCACGCCACCACCCTGCACTGGGTCCGTAACAACGGCGAGGTCCGCTCCGGCGATCTGCTGCTGCTGGACGCCGGTGTGGAGACCCACACCCTCTACACCGCGGACATCACCCGCACCCTGCCGATCAACGGCCGCTACTCCGACCTCCAGCGCACGATCTACGACGCGGTGTACGAGGCCCAGGAGGCGGGCATCGCGGCGGTCAAGCCGGGCGCGGCCTACCGCGACTTCCACGACGCGGCGCAGCGGGTGCTCGCCGAGAAGCTGGTCGAGTGGGGCCTGGTCGAGGGACCGGTCGAGCGGGTGCTGGACCTGGGGCTGCAGCGCCGCTGGACCCTGCACGGCACCGGCCACATGCTCGGCCTGGACGTCCACGACTGCGCCGCGGCCCGCACCGAGCACTATGTCAACGGCACGCTGGAGCCCGGCATGGTGCTGACCGTCGAGCCCGGACTGTACTTCCAGGCGGACGATCTGACGGTGCCGGAGGAGTACCGGGGCATCGGGGTCCGGATCGAGGACGACATCCTCGTGACGGACGACGGCAACCGGAATCTGTCGGCCGGGCTGCCGCGCCGGTCGGACGAGGTCGAGGCCTGGATGGCCGGGCTGCTCGGCACGTAGCACCGCAGGACACCGCGTCCGTCTCCCGGTGGCGTCAACCGCCGCCGGGAGACGTGTCGCTGGCGGGGCGGCCGTCCTTCCTCGTGTAGGCGCCCGCGCGGGCCGCCGCCCAGACGGCGGTGGCGGCGGACTCGGCGAGGTGCCCGTCGACGGGCCGGCGGGCAATCAGGATCCGGTAGTAGAAGGGCGCGCCGAGCGCCGACATCACTTCCTCCGGGTCGGTGTCCGCGGGCAGTTCGCCGCGGTCGACGGCCCGTTGCACCATCCGGCCGGCCAGCGTCAGCCGTTCGCCGAAGAAGGACCGCAGCACCGCCGCCGCCTGCGGGTCGCGCGCCGCGGCGGAGACCACCGCCTCGATCAGACAGGTCATCCGTGCCTCGGCGAAGAAGGCGGCTATGGAGTGGGCCAGCTCGCGCAGATCCTCGGGCAGGCTGCCGGAGTCCGGCAGCGGCACATCGGAGCTCAACTCGGTCAGCAGCTCGCACACCAGACCCTCGATGCAGCGCCAGCGGCGATAGAGCGTCGCCAGGTGAATTCCGGAGCGCTGCGCGACCTTCTCCATGGTCAGCCCGGCGAAGCCGACCTCGTCCAACTCCTCGAAGACAGCGGTCAATACGGCCTGTCGGGTGCGGGCCGTACGCCCGCCGGGCCGGGTCTCGCCCGGGGCATGGTGCGCTGTCATCACGACGGCTCCGTATTGCAGTGCGGGTTCACGCCAAGTATTGTCCGAGACAAGTTAACGCGAGCAACCTCGCGTTAATCCTGGTGCGCGCTGGTCTCGCAGGCACAGGGGACGCCGCGGGGGAGGTCCTCTCACCGCGAGACCGCGCTGCCCCTCTTCCCCAGTAGGCGATTTCCGGCCAATTATCCCACTGCCGAGGTTCGCCCGGATTGACACCTCATCTCCTGGCGCCCCGGGCATGGCTTCTCCGCGGTTCCGTCGACGAGCAGGAGCACGGCTGCCGGGCGGTCGCGCCGGTCCGGGAGGCGTGACGTCTGCCCCGCCTCACGACGCCATCGGCAGCGCCGCCCCCTCGCGCCACTTGAGGATCTTGTCGAAGCTGACCACCGCGCCGGGACGGCCTGTGCGGTTGCGGTAGCGGACGTGATCGGTGAGGGCCTCGATCAGAAAGAGCCCCCGGCCGTCCTCGGCAAACTCGGGAGCCTGCGCGGGGGTGGGCACGGGGGCCGGCGGGAGGGCGCGGTCCATGGCCGTATGGGGTGGGGCGGGGGGTGCCGGGCAGTGGCGGAAGCCGGGGCCCGAGTCGGTGACTTCGATACGACAGGTGTCGCCGTCGATGAAGGCGGTGACGCGGTAGTCCTCGGTGGCGGCGTCGCCCCCGTGCTCAACGGCGTTCGCGCAGGCTTCGGAGAGGGCCACCGACAGGTCGTAACAGATGTCCGGGTCCACGCCCGCTGTCTCCATCGTGCCCAGCAGCAGGCGACGGGCGAGCGGCACGCTCGCAGCCTCGCGCCGCAAATGGAGTGACCACCAGATGCTCATCGCTCCAGCCTCCTGGCCGCGGCTCGACATATCGATACCTATTGCCGCGCCGCAAGGTCCGTAAGCATGTCCGGGACGTGATACCGCTCATTCGGCGGATGCGAAGAGTGAGCGCATCGGTGTAGGTGCCGCGCTGCCCATGCGCCGTCGCGCGCCCGCCTGCGTCCTCGGACGCCCCACTGGGCGCCCCTTGACACCGACCTGCCGTCGGGGGTCCTTGGAACCAGTGGGATGATGGCGCGGCCATGACTCCACCGCCCGCCTCCACAGCGCGCGCAGCCGCCGATCTCCGGCTGTTGAGGGCCGCGGTTTTCACCGCGGTCTGCGTCGCGCTGTCCGCGGCCGGGCACATGCTCGCCTCGTGCGCCACCGTCCCGCTGTGGACGCTGGGCCTCGCCGCCGCCGCGGTGTTCGCGGTCGCAGCGCCGCTGGCCGGGCGGGAACGCTCGCTGCCGGGGATCGCCGTGGGGCTCGCCGTGGGACAGCTCGTCCTGCATGCCCTGTTCGCCTGGGGGCAGCAGCCGGTGCCCGCCGTGGCGCGGAGCGGATCCGGTGCCGGCGGGCTCTCTGACCAGGCCGCGATCAGCATGGCCCGGCATCTGATGTGCGGGCTCGGCACCGGCCGGATGGACGGGGCGCAGGCGCGCCGGGTGCTCGGCTCGGGTGGCTTCGACGCGGCCTCCGCCGCCGGGGTGGCCGCACCGGCGGCGCACGGTACGGCCGGTGGCACGGCCGCCGCCGACCCGGTGACGGTGCACGGCCTGCTGCCGTCACTGCCCATGCTGCTGGGGCATCTGCTGGCGGCGCTCGCCATCGGCTGGCTGTTGCGGCGGGGCGAGGTCGCGCTGTGGCGGCTGGTCCGGCTGTCGGCTCCGGGCGCGTACGAGTTGGCGATACGGACTCTGGTCGGTGCGGTGCGCGGGGCGCTCGTGCTGCTCCGGGCCCTGCTCATGGGCCTCGGCACGGCGCACGACGAGGCGCGGCGCGCCCCCGTTTCGTACGGGGATGACAAACCCGGCCCGAAGGACCTCGCACTCCACCACAGTGTCGTCAGGCGAGGGCCACCCACCCTGGCCCTCGCGGCCTGACATCGCGCGAAGCACGCTCCCACATGGGGGCCCCTCCCATGCCCTTGAGGCATGGGAGAGGGGTACGGGCTCGCGCGCTGTCGTCGCACGCGCGCCACCTACACCGTCACCAGCACTTTCCTCCTTCCTGTGGAGTGTTTTTCCGATGTCGAAGATCTCGAAGATGACGCAGATGCCGCAGCAGCAGTCGGACGTGTCGCGACCGCGGCGGCTCGCGCGACGGCTGCCGCTCGTGGGTGCCGCCGCGGTCGGCAGTGTGGTGCTGCTCGCAGCACCGGCCTTTGCGCACGTCAGCGTGCAGCCGGTGGGCGACGCCCCGAAGGGCGGCTATGCGACCGTCAACTTCAAGGTGCCCAATGAGAAGGACGACGCCTCGACGGTGAAGCTCGAGGTCACGCTGCCGACGGACCACCCGCTGGCGTCCGTCATGCCGCAGCCGGTGCCCGGCTGGAAGGTGGACGTCAAGAAGTCCAAGCTGGCCAAGCCGATCGACATGCACGGCGAGAAGATCAACGAGGCTCCCTCGAAGATCACCTGGACCGCGGAGGACAAGGGCGTCGAGGCCGGCCAGTTCCAGCAGTTCCCGGTCTCCGTCGGCATGCTGCCCGAGGACGCCGACCAGGTCGTCTTCAAGGCCCTCCAGACGTACGACGACAAGGAGGTCGTGCGCTGGATCGAGCCGACGAAGGATGGCGCCCCGGAGCCGGAGAGCCCCGCGCCGGTCCTCAAGCTCACCGCTGCCGAGGAGGACGGCCACGGCGCCGCCGGTGCGGACGCCAAGAGCGACGGCAAGAGCCGGCTCAAGAACACCGCGGCCACCGAGGACGCCTCCGCCGGCGACACCACGGCGCGCGTCCTGGGCGCCATCGGCATCGTCGTCGGCATCATCGGAGTCGGCTTCGGTGTGTTCGCCGGCCGGCGCCGCAGCGCCTGATCACGGACGGGCCGGCGCCCGACCCGCGCCGGCCCGGCGCCCTTTCCCGGACAAACGGGATTCAACTCACGGGATTTAACGGAATTTATCTGCAATGCGTAGAACGACTCTGCTCGCGTCCGCCCTCACGGCGGCCGCGGCCCTCAGCCTGACCGCCTGCGGCGAGGACGACAGCAAGCCCGCCGCCCAGGTTTCCGGCGGCACCGCCACCAAGTCGATCATCACGCTCGACAGCCCGATGGCGAAGCCGGACCTGGTCCTGACCGACACCCACGGCGCCAAGTACGACCTGCCGGAGAAGACCAAGGGCCACCCGACCCTGATCTACTTCGGCTACACCAACTGCCCCGACGTCTGCCCGCTGACGATGGCCAACATCGCGGTCGCGGTGAAGCAGCTGCCCAAGGCCCAGCAGAAGGATCTGCGGGTCGTCTTCGTCACCTCCGACCCGGAGCGCGACACCTCCGCCACCCTCAAGACGTGGCTCGGCGGCATCAACAAGGACTTCACCGGCCTGACCGGCAAGTTCGACACCATCCAGGCCGGTGCGCGCAGCGTGAACATCGGGATCGAGAAGCCGGTCAAGAAGAAGAACGGCGATGTCGTCTCCACCCATGGCGCGCAGGTTCTGCTGACCTCCCCCAAGGACGACAAGGTCCACTGGATGGCCATGCAGAAGGCCACCTCCGACGACTTCACCAAGGCACTTCCGAAGATCATCAAGGGGCAGAACCCGTGAACCGCCGCACCACTCTCGCCGCCGCCCTCACCCTCACGGCCGGTCTCACGCTGTCGGGCTGCGGCGGGGACAGCGCCCCGAAGCTGGAGGCCACCGACGCGTACATGCCGCAGCCGGTCACCCAGCAGATGGCCGGTGCGTACTTCACCGTCAAGAACAACGGCGACACCGCCGACAAGCTCACCTCGGTCACCAGCGACGTGGCCAAGCACATCTCGATCCACAAGACGGTGGGCAACAAGATGGAGCAGGTCGACTCCCTGGCCGTCCCGGCCAACGGCGCGCTCCGGCTCGGCAGCGGCGGCAACCACCTGATGTTCATGGGCCTGAAGCACAAGCCGGCCAAGAACGACGTCGTCACCGTCGAGCTGCACTTCGCCACCGCCGATCCGATCCAGTTGGCGATCCCGGTCAAGGCCGCCGACTACCAGCCGAAGCAGTAGCCGGAGAAACACCAGAGGTCCGCAGAAACCAGCAGCGGCCGGAAGCACAGCACGGCCGGTACAGACAACGGGAGTAAGGGGAGCGATCACTATGGTCACCACCGGGCTTCGGCCGCGACGGTCCGCCGTGCTGCGCCTGCTGGTCGTCGCGCTCGCGCTGGCCGGGACGCTGATCGGCGGGCTCGGCGGTGCCGCACCGGCCTCGGCGCATGCCGCGCTGACCGGCAGCACCCCCGCGCAGGGTTCGGTGGAGGACCGCGCCCCCGAGCAGGTGACGCTCACCTTCTCGGAGGGCGTCGCGATGGGCGACGACTCGATCCGGGTGCTGGATCCGCAGGGCAAGCGGGTGGACGACGAGAAGCTGCGCAATCTGAGCAGCAACCGCGTCGTCAAATACGGCGCGGGGCTGCCGCCGGGGCTGCGCGACGGTACCTACACCGTCGCCTGGCAGGCGGTCTCCGCCGACAGCCACCCCGTGTCCGGTGCCTTCACCTTCTCGGTCGGCGCCCCCTCCAAGACCACCGCCCCGGTACCCCAACAGGAGGCCGGTGGCGGTCTGGTGGGCACGCTGTACGGCATCGCCCGCTATCTCGCCTACGCCGGTTTCGTGCTGCTGGCCGGCGGCGCCGCCTTCGTGGTGGCCTGCCGGCCCGCCGCGGCCCTCGTACGGTCCGTGCAGCGGCTGGTCGTCTACGGCTGGGCGCTGCTGGCCGGCACCACCGTGGTGATGCTGCTGCTGCGCACCCCGTACACCGGGTCCGGCGAGCTCGCCGATGTCTTTGACCTCGGCGGCCTCCAGCAGGTCCTGATCACCAAACCCGGCGCGGCGCTGGTCTCCCGGCTGCTGCTGCTCGCCGCCGCGGCGCTGTTCGTGGCGGTGCTCTTCGGGGCGTATGCGCGGGCGCAGGAACCGGCGGGGGCGGCCGAGGCGGGGGGCGAGCGTGGTGCGGCGGGTGCGGCGGACGAGCGCGGCGAGCCGGGTGTGGCGGGCGAGCGTGGTGCGTCGGATGTGGCGGGAGGAGGTGCCGCGGACGCCGAGGAGCCGGCCGTGGACGCCGCCGAACCGGCCGTGGACGCTGCCGAGCAGACCAGGCGGCGCAAGGACCTCACCTTCGGGCTCGCCTTCGGCGGAGTGATCGTCGCCACCGGGCTCGCCGCGACCTGGGCGATGGCCGAACACGCCTCGACCGGGCTGCAGACCGCCGTCGCGATGCCGGTCGATGTCCTGCATCTGCTGGCGGTCGCCGCCTGGCTCGGCGGGCTGGCGGCGCTGGTCGTGTCCTTGTACTGGGGCCCGCCCGTCGAGCGGAGCGCCGTCCGCCGCTTCTCGCGGCTCGCCTTCGGCTCCGTGCTGGTGCTGGTGGCCACCGGCCTCTACCAGTCCTGGCGGCAGGTCGGCACCTGGAGCGCGCTGGCCGACACGACGTACGGACGTCTGCTGCTGGTCAAGGTGGCGCTGGTCGTGGTGCTCGTCGGGATCGCCTGGGTATCGCGACAGTGGACGGGGCGGCTGGCGGAGGTACCGGCAGCGGAACTCCGGGCGCCGGAGGAAGCGGAGCAGGAAGCCGGGAAGGCAGTCGAGAAGGCAGCTGGGAAGGCAGCGGAGAAGGACGCGGAGGAGCAGAGGGAGAAGGCGGCCGTCGGTGCCTCGGCCGCCGCTGCCACCGCGGGCCCGGCCCCGGAGAGCGGCCCGGCCCGGGAGAACCGCCCCGCCCAGGAGAGCGGCTCCTCCCCCGTTCCCGACGGCCCCGACGCCCCCGACGACGCACCCGCCACCAACGGCGCCCCCGCTGCCGCAAACAGTGCTGCCGCAGACAGTGCTGCCGACGACGGTGCTGCCGACGACGGCGACACCCCCGCGCCCGACCCCGCCCGCGCCGCCCAACTCGCCCGGCAGCAGGCCGCGTTGCGTACCGCCCGGACCAAGCGGCAGCGGGACGCCGACCCGGAGCGGCTGGGATTGCGCCGGTCCGTGCTGGCCGAGGCGTCGGTCGCGGTCGTTCTGCTCGTGATCACCACGGCGCTGACCGCCACCGAGCCGGCCCGTACCGAGGCGGCGGTCAAGGCCACTTCGGGCGGGCAGTCCGCCGAGGCCGGCCGGCCGCAGGTACTGACCATCCCGTTCGACACCGGCGGCCCGCGCGGCAAGGGCACTGCCCGCGTGAACCTCGCCCCCGGGCGCAGCGGCAGCGCCAACACCCTGCAGCTGCGGATCTCCGACCCCTCGGGCAAGGCCATGGACGTCCCCGAGGTGAAGGTCTCCTTCACGGAGAAGGCCAAGAAGCTCGGGCCGCTGTCGGTCACCACCCGGCACACCGGCAAGGGCCAGTGGCGCGCGAGCGGGGTCCAGCTGCCGGTCCCCGGACAGTGGCAGCTGTCGCTGGTCGTACGGACCTCCGACATCGACCAGGTGACCGAGATCAAGAACGTGAAGATCGGCTCATGAGCAAGCAGACCTCCCGTAAGCAGACCTCCCGTAAGCAGACCCCTCGTAAGCAGACCCCTCGTAAGCAGGCCCCTCGTCAGCAGACCGCTGCACAGCAGGCCACCGGCGGGAAGAATCCCGGCGCGCGCCCCGGCGCCGGGTCCGCCGGAGCGGACGGCGGGCGCATACCCGCCCCGGCCGCCGCCCCGGCACCGGAAGCGGACGGGTCCCCCGCCAAGGAGCTCTCCCGCCGCCGGCTGCTCGGCACCGCCGGCGCGGCGGGTGCGGCCGGGCTGGTCGTCGGCGGGGCCGGGGGCGCCGTCGGGGTCTCCGCGGCGCAGGGCGACGCCCCCAAGGCTCTGACCACCATCGGCTCCACCCGGGTTCCGTTCCGGCCGGCGGGCGCCAAGCACCAGGCGGGGATCACCACCCCGTTGCAGGCCAAGGGGCATCTGGTCGCCTTCGACCTGGCACCGGGCAGCGACCGCAAGGCCGCGGCCGCGCTGCTGCGCCGCTGGTCGCGGACGGCCGAGGAGCTGATGGCCGGACGGACCCCGGACGGCGACACGGGGGTCGCCCTCGACGCGGGCCCGTCCTCGCTGACCGTCACCTTCGGCTTCGGCCACAGCTTCTTCGGGCGTACGGGCCTGACGAAGCACCGCCCCGTGGAGCTCGACCCGCTGCCCGACTTCTCCGCCGACGCACTGGACCCCGGGCGCAGCAACGGCGATCTGTGGATCCAGATCGGCGCCGATGACGCACTGGTCGCCTTCCACGCGCTGCGCGCGCTCCAGAAGGACGCGGCCGGCCGGGCGCGGCTGCGCTGGCAGATGAACGGCTTCCACCGCACACCGGGCGCCACCGCACACCCGATGACCACCCGCAATCTGATGGGCCAGATCGACGGCACCAACAACCCCAAGCCGTCGGACCAGGACTTCGACGAGCGGATCTTCGTGGGGCGGGACGCCGGCCAGGCGTGGATGCGCGGCGGCTCGTATGCCGTGGTGCGCCGGATCCGGATGCTGCTGGACGACTGGGAGAAGCGTTCCCGGCACGAGCAGGAGAAGGTCATCGGGCGCCGCAAGGACAACGGGGCGCCGCTGACCGGCGGTTCCGAGAGCACCCCGATGCGGCTGGACGAGAACGGCCCGGACGGGCTGCCGGTCATCCCGGCCAACGCGCACGCCCGGATCGCGGCGCCGGAAGCCAATCAGGGCGCGGCGATGCTGCGCCGGCCGTTCTCCTACCACGACGGGTTCCGGGAGGACGGCACCCCGGACGCCGGGCTGCTGTTCATCTGCTGGCAGGCGGATCCGCTGCGCGCGTTCACCCAGATCCAGCGGAAGCTGGACCGCGGGGACGCGCTGTCGCGGTTCCTGCGGCACGAGGCGAGCGGACTGTTCGCGGTGCCGCCGGCCGCGGAGCCGGGCGACTACGTGGGCCGGCCGCTGCTGGAGGGCTGAGGAACCGGGCCGTCCGGGGACGGCCGCCGGGGATCACCCCTCCAGGGAAGTCCGGCCCGGGTCCCGGGAGGGCTGGGTATCGTGGCAGGACAGGGAGAAGATCGGCGGGGTGCCCCCGCAGTTACGCGAGGGAGTCCTTATCCATGTCGGCCAGCCGCTATACCTATCTGGGACCCGAGGGCACATTCACCGAGGCCGCGCTGCGCACACTGCCCGAGGCGGCGACCCGCGAGCTGAGCCCGATGGTGTCGGTGCCCGCCGCCCTGGACGCGGTGCGTGCCGGTGAGGCCGCCGCGGCACTGGTGCCGATCGAGAACTCCGTCGAGGGCGGAGTGACCACCACCCTCGACGAACTGGCTTCCGGCGAGCCGCTGATGATCTACCGCGAGGTGCTGCTGCCGATCGCCTTCGCGCTGCTGGTGCGCCCCGGTACGGCGATCGGCGACGTGAAGACGGTGACCGGGCACCCGGTCGCCCAGCCGCAGGTGCGCAAGTGGCTGGCCGCGCAACTCCCGGAAGCCGTATGGGAGTCGGCGGCCTCGAACGCCGATGGCGCGCGGCTGGTGCAGGAGGGCCGCTACGACGGCGCGTTCGCGGGCGAGTTCGCGGCGGCGACGTACGGTCTCACGCCGCTGGTCACCGACATCCATGACGCACAGAACGCGGCCACCCGCTTCGTGCTGGTGGGCCGCCCGGCCCGGCCCGCCGCACCCACCGGCGCGGACAAGACCTCGGTCGTGCTGTGGCTGCGCGAGGACCACCCCGGTGCGCTGCTCGAACTGCTGCAGGAGTACGCGGTGCGCGGGGTGAACATGATGCGCATCGAGTCCCGGCCGACCGGCGAGGGCATCGGCCGCTACTGCTTCTCCGTGGACTGCGAGGGGCACCTCACCGACCGGCGGGTCAGCGAGGTGCTGATGGGCCTCAGGCGGGTCTGCCGGGAGGTGCGGTTCCTCGGCTCGTATCCGCGGGCGGACGAGGTGACGGCGAGCGTGCGGCCGGAGATGACCGACCCGGCGTTCGCCGAGGCGTCGGACTGGCTGGCGCGCTGCATGGACGGGCGGGGCTGAGCGGGATCGGGGCCTTCCGCGGACGGGCCGGCGACCGCTGCGGAACTGCACGACCTGCGGCTTTGGAAGGCCGCCGGGTTATCCACAAAGTTATCCACAGGGCCAGTTCTCGACCTGTGGGTAAGTCGACATGCGAGTCGGACACAGTCGACATATCGCCCTACTGACCCCACACCATTCCACAGCACCGCACGTCGGGCACCGTCAGCACAATTCAGGTGATCAATCCTTTAGGGCGAGGCAATCCCACACGAAAGAGTGCGTGAACGGGGTTTGGACAGGGAATCCATAGCCGAGCATTTCGGGAGCGGAATGATCACCTCCGACTTCCACAGATCTCACACACAGCCTGTGGATAAGAATCCCGAATCCCCCAGCCCCTGTGGACAACTGGGCGCTTCCGGGGGATAACCCGGGGCCCACACCCCGCCCCGACAGCCACCCCGACACCCGCTCAACTCCCGCCGCCCACCCCGTGGATCACGGGCACGGACGCCACGAGAGCCCGCCGACGGACGCCGGAAGGAGCGCTCGCCGGCCACCCCGCGCCAGGGAATGCACGGGAATTCCCCACCGCCTTTCGTCCCCCACCCCTAAGGGAATAAACAACCCCAAAACGGGCAAAACGACTTCCCGGGGAATATGGCGTGGAGTGGCGGGGCGCGGCCCCGGTAGCCTGGGGGGGTGATTGACCTTCGCCTGCTCCGTGAGGACCCCGACCGTGTGCGCGCGTCCCAGCGCGCCCGTGGAGAGGACGTCGCACTCGTCGACGCGCTTCTCTCCGCCGACGAGCGGCGCAGGTCGTCCAGCGTCCGCTTCGACGAGCTGCGTGCCGAGCAGAAGTCGCTCGGCAAGCTCATCCCCAAGGCCGCCGGCGACGAGAAGGCCGCGCTGCTGAAGAAGGCCGGTGAGCTGTCCGCCGCCGTCAAGGCCGCCGACGCCGCGCAGGACGAGGCCAAGGAAGAGACGCAGCAGCTGCTGCGGAAGCTCGGCAACCTCGTCCACCCCGACGTCCCGGTGGGCGGCGAGGAGGACTTCCGGGTCCTCGAAACGCACGGCACGATCCGTGACTTCACCGCCGAAGGCTTCGAGCCCAAGGACCACCTGGAGATCGGCGAGCTGCTCGGCGCCATCGACGTCGAGCGCGGCGCCAAGGTGTCCGGCTCCCGCTTCTACTACCTCACGGGCGTCGGCGCGCTGCTGGAGCTCGCGCTGGTCAACGCCGCCATCGCGCAGGCCACCGCGGCCGGTTTCACGCCGATGCTGACCCCCGCCCTGGTGCGCCCGCGCGCCATGGAGGGCACGGGCTTCCTCGGCCAGGCCGCGGAGAACGTCTACCACCTGGAGAAGGACGACTACTACCTGGTCGGCACCTCCGAGGTCCCGCTCGCCGCGTACCACATGGACGAGATCCTCGACGCGGGCAAGCTGCCGCTGCGCTATGCCGGCTTCTCGCCGTGCTTCCGCCGCGAGGCCGGCACCTACGGCAAGGACACCCGCGGCATCTTCCGGGTCCACCAGTTCGACAAGGTCGAGATGTTCTCCTATGTCGCGCCGGAGGACGCCCAGGCCGAGCACCAGCGGCTGCTGGACTGGGAGAAGCAGTGGCTGACCGGTCTGGAGCTGCCCTTCCAGGTGATCGATGTCGCCACCGGTGACCTCGGCGCCTCCGCCTCCCGCAAGTTCGACTGCGAGGCGTGGATCCCGACCCAGGGCAAGTACCGCGAGCTGACCTCGGCCTCGAACTGCGACGAGTTCCAGGCGCGCCGCCTCTCGGTCCGGATGCGGGAGAACGTCGACGGCAAGCAGAAGGTCTCGCCGCTCGCGACCCTCAACGGCACGCTCTGCGCCGTACCGCGCACGATCGTGGCGATCTTCGAGAACCACCAGCAGGCGGACGGCTCCGTGCGCGTCCCCGAGGTGCTCCGCCCCTACCTGGGCGGCCGGGAGATCCTGGAGCCCGTCGCCAAGTGAGCACACCCGCTCCGGCCGCGGACACCCCGCTGCCCTACAAGCTCATCGCGACAGATCTCGACGGGACGCTGCTGCGCTCCGACGCGACCGTCTCCGAACGCACCCGCCAGGCGCTCGCCGCGGCCACCGCGGCGGGTGCGGCGCATATCGTCGTCACCGGCCGGGCCGTGCCCTGGACCCGGCACATCCTCGACGCCCTGGACTACAAGGGCCTCGCGGTGTGCGGACAGGGCGGTCAGGTCTACCACGCCGGTGAGCACCGGCTGCTGACGTCGGTGACGCTGGACCGCCAGCTGGCCGGTCTCGCGCTGTCCAAGATCGAGGCGGAGATCGGTCCGCTGCTGCTGGCGGCGAGCCGGGACGGTCTGGAGGGCGAGGTGCTGGTCGGCCCCGGCTATCGCGTCCAGGAAGGCCCGCTGCCGAACGTCATGATCGACGACCCCGGCGAGCTGTGGGCGGCCCCGCTCAACAAGGTCTACATCCAGCACCCGGCCCTCGACGACGATGCGCTGGCGCTGGCCGCGCGTCAGGTCGCCGGGGACCTGGTGGGCGTGACGGTGGCCGGCGAGGGCATCGTCGAACTGCTGCCGCTGGGGCTGTCGAAGGCCACCGGGCTGTCGCTGGCCGCCCGCCGGCTGGGCCTCACCGCCAAGGAGACCCTGGCCTTCGGCGATATGCCCAACGACATCCCGATGTTCGCCTGGGCCGCACACGGTGTGGCGATGGCCAACGCCCATGACGAGCTGAAGGCCGTCGCGGATGAGTTCACCGCCTCCCACGAGGACGACGGTGTCGCAGTGGTGCTGGAGCGGCTCTACCTCTCCTGACGGCTTTCCGGATCGCGCCCCGGCGGTGGCTCCGCGGCCGGTCCGGCCGGGTCGTGGCCGTGCTCCTGCTGCGGCTCCCGCCCCTCGGCGGCCGCCGGGGTCAGCGGCCAGGCCGCAAAGCCCATGGTCAGCGCGATGGCATGGCCGAAGTCGGTGAAGGTCGCACCGGTCAGCAGCGGAATGCCGAAGAAGATCAGCACCGCGGCGAGCCAGCCGTAGCGCCAGGGCGGCCGCAGCCGGTACATCAGCACCCCGGCGGCGGCCGCCAGCCCGTACGAGACCCCGATGTCCACGACATGGGTCATCGAACGCGGCAGGCGGTGCCCCTCGATGGCCAGCAGGACGAGCTCCTGGCTGGCGAGGGTGGCGGCAATATCTGCCCCGCCGACGGTCAGCAGCCAGCGCCCGGTCCCCGTCCAGCGCTCCACGTTGGCGTGCAGCAGCTCGAACAGCACCGCGTAGAGCAGGAAGGACGAGGGGCGCTCGATCCAGAAGCCGCTGATGAGCAGCGACGGCAGTGGATGCTCGTTCAGCTCGTGGATGTTGCTGCTGGTGCGGTGGACCAGGAATTGCCCCAGCCCCTCGGAGGCGGAGGCGATGACCAGGCTGGTGATGCCGATGACCAGCAGCCAGATATGGGTGCCGGGGCTGCTGCGTACCCAGTCCTTCACCCAGGTCAGGGGGTTGCCGGTGCACGGCCGACGGCCGCCGCGCGGCGGCTGCGGCGGCCTCACCGGCGGCGCCCCGGGGCGGCGTGGCCGGCGCCGAACAGCGGCCCCGGCCCCTTGATGTGCCGGATGCGGGGCGCGCTCTCCATCGCCCGTACGCCGGGCAGCGCCGCCACCCGGGTCGTCAGATAGGTATAGACCGCGCCGACGTTCCGGCAGAGCACCGAGGCGAAGAGGTTGTGCGGCCCGGTGGTGGCGCAGGCGTGGGCGACTTGCGGGTGTGCCGCCATCGCCTCGCCGGCGGCGGCGAGGCGGGCGGGCTCTACGGACAGCCAGAGGGCCACCATCACGCCGTACCCGAACTGCCGCAGGTCGTAGTCGACGTCGTAGTACAGGACTCCGTTCGCCCGCAGTTCCGCCAGGCGGCGGCGGACGGTGGTGGGCGACCAGCCGGTGGCGGCGGCGAGTTCGGCCAGCGGGGCGCGGCCGTCCCGGGCGAGGGCGTCGAAGAGCCGGCGGTCGGCGTCGGTGAGGGTGACGGGGGCGGCGGCCGGGTCCGGCTGCGGCGGGCTCAGCCGGGCGATCTGCTCATCGCTCAGCGCGCCGGACTTGCTGATCAGGCCCTGGGGGCCGCCGTAGAACTGGTGCAGCCGGCAGTGCGCGGTCACGCCGATGACGCTCGGGGTGCGGGGCAGCTTCTGCAGCAGCAGCATCTCGCTGTGCTCGCTGCTCGCCGCGCGGCACACCGCGGTGATCTCGGTGCCGCCGGACATCAGGCCGACCCAGGAGGTGTCCGGGCGGCGGGCCAGCGCCTCGGCGACGGCGACCGCGGCGTCCGGGGTGCACTGGACCCGTACCAGCCATTCCACCTCGCCCAGCGCCTGGGCATCGGGCAGGCCCAGCACCTTGAGGGTGCCGTGGGTGCGGTGCCGGGTGTAGCGCCGGGCGACGGTCTGGTCGGAGACCCCGAGCACGGCGGCGATCCGGCTGAACGGCGCCCGGCCGTCGAGCTGCAGCGCCTGGATCAGCCGGTGATCGAGGGCGTCGAGGCCGGTCGGGCTGCCGGGGACCTCACCGGCGCCGCTCCCCCGGTCCGCCGCCTCGGGCTTCCCGTCGGATTTCACCGTTCGAGGCTAACGCGTGTCGGATTGCGCCGCCGGGCGCGTGATGGCTGGGGGCGCGGACGGTGCGCACCGCACCGTGGCGTCGGCAATACACCTCGACGGCCGGAGGACCGGCGGACCGGGCCGGCCTTTCGGGCGGCGCCGGACCCGCCGCAACCGGCCGCTGCGAACGGGAGGAAATGATCATGCAGAGCGCACCCGAGAAGGGGACCGCGGCGGGCGGCCGGGCGCCGGGCGCGGGCGGGGAGCCGGGCCGGGGTCCGGCCGGGAAGTGGTGGCCGCTGGCCGCCATCACCCTCGGCAACTTCCTGTTGCTGGTCGATGTGACGATCGTGAACACCGCGCTGCCCCGGATAGCCGACGGCCTGGGCGCCACCTTCACCTCGCTCCAGTGGGTGCTGGACATCTATGCGCTGGCGCTGGCCGCGCTGCTGATGGTGGCGGGTTCGGCCGCGGACCTCTTCGGGCGGCGCCGGCTGTATGTGGCCGGGCTGACGCTGTTCGCGCTCGCCTCGCTGGTCTGCGGTCTGGCCCCGGACGCGGGCGTCCTGGTCGCGGCCCGCGCCGTGCAGGGCGTGGGCGCGGCGGCGATGTTCGCCACCAACACCCCGCTGCTGATGGCCGCTTACCAGGGCCGGGACCGGGGCGTGGCGTTCGGTGTCTGGGGCGGCGCCAGCGGCGCCGCGGCCGCGATCGGCCCCGTACTGGGCGGCCTGCTCACCGAGTATGTGGACTGGCGGGCGATCTTCCTGGTCAATCTGCCGCTGACCGCCGTCGCGGTGTGGATCACGCTGCGCCGGGTGCCCGAGTCGCACGGCGACCTCCCCGGTCCTCGAACGCACTCGGCCGGGGGCACCCCCCTCGCCCGGATCGACTGGCCGGGTGCCGCGTCCTTCACGGTCTGCGCGGGCGCGCTGACGTACGGGCTGATGCGCGGCGGCGAGCAGGGCTGGACGGAGCCCGGGACGCTCGCCGCGCTCGGCGGCGCGGCGCTCGCGCTGCTGGTGTTCCTCGTCGTCGAACGGCGGGTGCAGCGGCCGCTGCTGGACCTGGGGCTGCTGCGCCGCCCGTCGTTCGCGGTGCTGATGGCGGCGGCGCTGCTGCTGCAGGCCGCGGCGTTCCCGTATCTCACCTTCGTGGGGCTGTGGGTGCAGAACATCCTCGGCCTGAGCCCGGTGCAGGCGGGCCTCGCGGTGACGCCGATGGCGTTGACGTCCCTGCTGGTCGGCGCGCTGGGCGGTCGGCTGCTCCAGCGGATGGCACCCCAACTCCCGGTCGGTATCGGCCTGTTGCTGGTGGGCTCCGGGGTGCTGCTGGAGTACGCGCTGCTGGACGACGGGTCCGGGTGGGCGGCGCTGGTCCCCGGGCTCGCGGTGAGCGGGCTGGGTATCGGGGCGGCGATGCCGGTCCTGGTCTCGGCGGCGCTCGGCGCGGCGCCCCCGCAGCGGGCGGGGATGGCGAGCGGTGCCGTGAACACCTTCCGCCAGCTGGGCTTCGCACTGGGCATCGCGGCCCTCGGCACGGTCTTCGCCGACGCGCTGCACGACGTCCGGCCCGGCGCCTCCCGTACGGCGGTCGCCGCCGCCCATGTCTCCGGGCTGACCGACATCCTGTTGATCTCCGGGACGGTGGCACTGGCGGGCGGGCTGCTGGTCCTGGCCGTCGTACGGCGCGGGGCGGGCGGCGACGGGGCTGGGGCTGGTGGTGGTGCCAGTGCCGGGGCCAGTGCCGGGGCTGGGGCCAGTGCCGGGGCCAGTGGCCGCCCGGCGGCACAGGTGGCGGCGGCTCCGGCGCGGGCGGGTGTGCCGGGCGGGGCGTAGGAGGCGGCAACGGCCGGGGGACGTCGCCGCGTCGGCGGATGGCAGGGCATTCGGGTCGGCACCCGGAACCGTACGGCCGTACGCGGTTCCGGGTTGCCGCCCTGGGCCCTGTGACGATCTTCGCCGCGCCCCCACACCCAAGTCAATCCTCTGATCTCCTTCCAAATCCCTTAGCTATAGCTTGGGTTGGCGGCTACCGTGAGCCGGTGACCCTCGACGACCTGCGCGCCTTCGTGGCCGTGTGCGAGGCGGGCAACCTCAGCGCCGTCGCCCGCGATCTCGGCTGTACCCAGTCGGCCGTCAGCCAGCGCATCAAACGCGTCGAACGTGCGGCGGGCATCGGCCTGTTGGAACGCCGGCCACGCGGAGTGGCCCCGACCCAGGCGGGCCGGATCCTGCACCGTGCGGTGGCGGACGGTCTCAGCGGGCTGGATCTGGCGCTGCGCCGGCTGGCCGATCTGCGCGCGGGCGACGGCGGCACGGTCCGGGTGGCCACCGGCGCCACGACCGTGCGGCACTTCATGTCCGACGCGGTGGTGGCCTTCCGCACCCGCCATCCCCGCGTCAACCTGGAGTTCCAGACCGAGAGTTCCAGCCGCCGCTGCTTCGAGGCGGTCGCGGACGGCAGCTCCGAACTTGCCTGGATCACCATCGGCCCACCGGGGCACGGTATCGAGCAGCATCCGGTGATCCGCCTGCCGTGGGTGCTCGCCGTACGCGCCGATGACCCGCTGGCGGACCGGGAGTGCATCGAGCCCGGGGAGCTGGCCGGCATCCGGCACATCCGGCTGCCGGAGAACTCCACCTCCCGGATGCGCCTCGACGGCCACCTCGGCGGCCATCGGGACACCGGGCCCGTGCCGCCCCCGAGCACCACCAGCGTCGCCGACTGGGACACCGCCCTGCTGCTGGCCGAACTCGGCGTCGGCCCGGCGGTCGTTCCCCAGCTCCCGGGCCTGCCGGCCACCACCCAGCCGGCCCTGCGGCTGGTCCCGATCGCCGGTCTGCCCCCACTGGCCACCGGCTGGGCGGTCCGCCGCTGGGCGGCGCTGAGCCCGGCGGCGGTGGCGTTCGCGGAGACGGTCACCGCCTGTCTGGGCGGGACGGCGACGGCGACGGCGACGGCCGGGGAGGGCAGCATGCGCTGAGGCGGGTGGCGGGCTGGCGTGGCGCGGCTGGGGCGGGTGGCGGGCCGGCGTGACGCGCTGAGGCCGGTGGCGGGCCGGCGCCGCGGCCTGGTGTCCGGCCTGGCGTCACGCGCTGAGGAGGGTGGCGGGCCGGTGCGACGGGCTGGCGTCACGCAGTGAGGCCGGTGGCGGGCCGCCGCCGCCGCGCCCCTGGCGCCCGGCCAGGCGTGATGCCGTGTGTCCGGCCTGGTCACGGGCCCGGCGTCAGGCCCTGACCACTGGCTCCTGGATCTCCGTGACCCACTTCTCCTGATCCGGCGGGCACTCCAGGTACAGCTCGCGGGCGTACCCGGCGGAGCGATAGCCGTTGGCGTCGATCCAGTGCGCAAGGTTCTGCGCGGTCGGCAGAATCCGGCTCATCGGGCCGCGGTGCACCACCGTGGCGGCGCTGTCCAGGCCGGGGAGGGTGACGACATCGAAGCCGAGGCCGGTGGCGGTGGGGGTCCCGGGGCGGCCGGAGGCACCGCCGGCCGTGGCACAGGCCGTGGCCAGCGCCTCCTCGGTGATCACCATCCCCGCGTGCACGACGATGGCGTCCTTCCCGTCGCTCCCTCCGCCCGGCCGCTCGCTCCCCTCGCCCGACTCCGGTACGTCCTCGTAGTACGCCAGGCCCGTCCCCGCCGGTGTCACCCCCGCCGTCTCCAGCAGCCGGCACAGCTCGGCGTAGAGCGGCGTGATCACCGGGCCGATGTCCTCGGGCCCGTAACTGGCGGCGATCCCGCGCAGCTCCGCGAGCAGTACCGTCCCGGTGGGCTTGACCACCACATCGTCGGCAGACATGCGTCCCTCACTCTCGATCGTCCGGAGCCTCGTCTCGACCTGCGCCAGCCGCGCACCCGCTGCCGTCAGCGCCGCTGCCAGCTCCGCCCGCCGCAGCCGCAGCATGCCGCGCAGCTCCGGCACGCTCACCTCCTCGGCCAGGATCGCCCCCACCTGCTGGAGGCTGAATCCGAGGTCCTTGAGCGCGATGATGCGGTTGAGCCGGGCGAGCTGGGCCGCTTCGTAGAAGCGGTAGCCGCTGACGGGGTCGGTACGGGCCGGGCGCAGCAGCCCGATCGCGTCGTAATGGCGCAGCATGCGGGCCGACACACGGCCGTACTGGGCGAAATCTCCGATGCTGAACATGACGCCTTCCAGTGGAGTCCTTTCCACAGTGTCAAGGTCAAGCGCGGCGGTCCACGGACGATGGACCGGGTGGCGGTCGGGCCCGGGCCCTGCCCGCGGGGTTGGGCGGCTGATGCTGCGGCCCGCCGTCGCCCTCCGCACCCCGCGTGACCACCGCCGCACAATCGGCCACCGGGCGGCAGCATCGCGTCAAGTAGCGTCCGCAACCCGTCAATGACGCGTCAGCGACCGACGGGGTGCCCCGCGCGCCGGGCATAGCGTCAGAGCCGAGCCCCGGCGTACGCGTTTCCCACCGGTCCGGGGCCGATGTTCTGTCCGAGGAGCAACGCCGTGTCCCACCTTCTGTACGCGGAAGATCCCGAGCCTGCCGAACCTGTCCCGGCCGGGCCGCTGTTCGTCCCCGTCCGGTCGGGCCCCGCGGGCTGCACGGCCCGCCTGTTCCGCACTCCGCTCGGCGGCCGTACCGCCGTCGCCTTCACCTCGCCCCAGCGACTGGCCGCGGCCCTCGGCGGCGGCCAGCCCTGGATCCGGCTCTCCGAGCCGGCGCTGCGGGCGCTGGCCGAACCCGTCGGAGCGACGGTCCTGACCGTCGATCCCCGGTGCGTCCCCGATATTCCCCGTGGTCACCACCTACGGGCAGCTTGAGAGAGGGGCGACCGCGATGAGCCACCGCACTCTGCCCCCGGCCGGCCGCGACACCGGTGCCCCTTCGCCGGCCACCACCATGGCGCCCCCGCCGCGTACCGCCGCCCGGCCGCCGTCCGGCAGCGCGCCGCGGTCCATCTGGCCCGCGTCCGCGGCGCCGGCCGGCCGGGACGACGTCGCCGTCGGCGGTGTCCCGCTCACCGAGCTGGCCGACCGCTTCGGCACCCCCGCCTACGTCCTGGACGAGGACGAAGTACGCCAGCGCTGCCGCGCCTACCTACGGGCCTTCCCCGGCACCGACGTCTACTACGCGGCCAAGGCGTTCCTGTGCCGCGCGATGGTGCGCTGGGTGCAGGAGGAGGGGCTCGGGCTGGACGTCTGCTCCGCCGGAGAGCTGGAGCTGGCCGTCACCACCGGCTTCCCGCCCGAGCGGATCGTGCTGCACGGCAACGCCAAGAGCCCGGCCGACCTGCGGGCCGCGCTGCGGCTGGGCGTCGGCCGGATCGCCATCGACAGCACCTCGGAGATCGCCCGGCTGGCCGCCGCGGTCCCGGCGGGCAGCCGCCAGAAGGTACTGATCCGGGTCGTGCCGGGGATCGCCGCCGGCGGCCACGCCAAGATCCGTACCGGGACCGACGACCAGAAGTTCGGCCTGTCGATCGCCGACGGCTCCGCACAGCACGCCATCGCCCGGGTACTCAGCCAGCCGCGCCTCGAACTGGTCGGCCTGCACTGCCACTTGGGCTCGCAGATCACCACCGTCAAGCCCTACCTTTCGGCTGTGCGACGGCTGATCGGCCTGCTGGCCCGGATCCGGGAGCACCACGGCATCACGCTGCCCGAGCTGGACCTCGGCGGCGGCCACGGCGTCGCCTACCGCCCCGGCGAGCCCGCGCTCGACCTCGCCTCCCTGGCCACCAAGATCCGCGCCGAACTGGCCGGCGGCTGCGCGGCGGCCGGTCTGCCGGTGCCACGGCTCGCCGTCGAACCGGGCCGCGCCATCGCGGGCCCGGCCGGGGTCGTCCTCTACCGGGTGCTGTCCGTCAAACGGACCGGCGCCCACACCTTCGTGGCGGTGGACGGCGGGATGAGCGACAACCCGCGGCCCGCGCTGTACGGGGTGCGCTATGCGCCACGGCTGGTCGGCCGCGCCTCGGCCGCCGCTCCGGAACCCGTCACCGTCGTCGGGCGGCACTGCGAGGCCGGCGATGTCCTCGCCGCCGACGCCCTCCTTCCCGGCGACATCCGCCCCGGCGATCTGCTGGCCGTCCCCGTCGCCGGCGCGTACCACCTCTCGATGGCCTCCGGCTACAACCTCGTCGGCCGGCCGCCGGTCATCGCCGTCACCGAAGGGCATGCCCGCCTTCTCGTACGGCGCGAATCCCTCGCGGACATCCAGGAGCGGGACATCGGGCTGTGAGTGCGGGGTGAGGGGGATGAGGGGGCCGTCGCTGCAGCCGATGGGGTATGGCGACGGCCCCTCCCTTCGACGGTGATGGTCCCTCGACGGCGAGGACCCGTCGACGGCGATGACCCTTCGTCGGTGATGCCCCGTCGGCTGCGATGCCCCGTCGATGCCGACGGCCCCGCCCCCTCGGCCCGTCCGTTGCTGTCGGCATTTCCGTGTACGATGAATCGATCGATCAGTTGTAGGATGACTGGGCAACTGGCACTGGACGCAACAGGTCTGGCCTTCGGGCTCATCGACGCGGTCGGAACGGAATGGACATGGCACTGCAGGCGGCCGGGCGGCACTCTCTCGTGGACACCGTCGTCGACGCCCTGCGGTCCCAACTCACGGCCGGGGAGTGGAAGGTGGGGTCCCGGATCCCCACCGAGCATGCGCTCGCCGAGCAGCTCCAGGTCGGCCGTAACACCGTTCGCGAGGCGGTGCGGGTCCTCGTCCACGCCGGGATGCTGCGCGCGCGGCAGGGCGAGGGCACCTTCGTCGTCTCCACCACGGACCCGGGCGACATCATGCGCGGCGTCCAGCGGGCCGGTGTCCGCGACGTACTGGAGCTGCGGATCGCGCTGGAGGCGGAGGCCGCCCGGCTGGCCGCGCTGCGCCACCGGCCCGACGATCTGGAACGGATGCGGACCGCCCTGGACGCCCTGGCCGAGCTGGCGGACGCGGAGGGACGGCCCGACTCGGGCAGTCTGGAGCTCTACGCCGATCATGACGTCTCGTTCCACAAAGCCGTCGTCGAAGCCGCGCACAACACCGCGCTGACGGCGACCTACGACTGGTTCAGCAGCTCGGTGCGGGAGGCGCTGGTCAGCTCGCTCGACGACCAGGCGATGCCGAAGGTCGTGCACGGCGATCACCGTGCGGTCATGGACGCGATCGCGGCGGGCGACCCGGAAGCCGCGGAGCGGGCCACCCGCGCACTGCTGGACAAACCGAAGCGGGCCGTGGAGGCCCTGCTGGCCGCCCGCTGAGGACCGTTGCTCCGCACGTCCTCAAGTCCATTCCTCAAGTCCTTTGCTCAAGTCCTTTGCTCAAGTTCTTTGCTCAAGTTCTTTGCTCGCTTTCTCTCCTCACATCCTTTCCTCGCTTTCTTCTCTCAGCTCTCCCTCTCCGTCCTTCCCGATCACCACTCTTGACGAGGTATGCGCGCATGGCAGGGCCCAGGTCCGAAGCACCCTTGATCGACGCCGAGGAGGATCTGGTCGCGGCACCGCCGGTCGCCGCGGCCCGCCGCCGGCTGCGGGCCCACCCGGCGCTGATCATGGCCGGGATCGTGCTTGCCGCGCTCAATATGCGGACGGCGCTGGCCGGGGTCTCACCGCTGCTCGGTGAGATCGGGGCGCACTTCCGTCTGACCGCGACCGCCAGCAGCCTGGTGACGACCATCCCGCTGATCTTCATGGGCCTCGGCTCGATCGTCGCGCCGAAGCTGGCGCGCCGCTGGGGCACCGAGACGGTGCTCTGTGCGGCACTGGTGTCGCTGTGCGGCGGCATCGTGCTGCGGATCGCGCCGCCGGTGGTCGCGCTGTTCGCCGGGGGTGCGGTGGTGGGGGCCTCCATAGCCCTGCTGAATGTGCTGATGCCGGGCCTGATCAAGCGGGACTTCCCGGAGCGGGCCGCGGGCATGACGGCGCTGTACTCGACCGCGATGATCCTGGGGGCGACCGTCTCCGCCGCATCCGCGGTGCCGATGGAGCATGTGCTCGGCGGCTGGCAGGGGGCGCTGGTCTCGTGGGCGCTGCTGGCCGCCGTCGCCGCCGTCGTCTGGATTCCGCAGACGCTCATGGCCCGCCGCGGCACACGCCAGGGCGCGGCCGCGGCCACCGCCGTGCACCTCGCCGAGGACGGGCCGCGGCTGAGCCGCTCCCCGCTGGCCTGGCAGGTCACCCTCTTCATGGGCTCGCAGTCGCTGATCGCGTATGTGTCCATCGCCTGGATGCCGACGATCTTCACCGACCACGGCATGGACAAGGGCGAGGCGGGCCTGGTCTTCGCCTTCAGCACGCTGCTGCAGATGGCCGGTTCGTTCGTGGTGCCGATGCTGGCGGGCCGGATGCGGCGGCAGCGGCTGCTGGGGGTGGCCGTGTCCGCGCTGATGGCCTGCGGCATCACCGGTCTGCTGGTGGCACCGGTGGCCGGTGCCTGGCTGTGGGCCACGCTCCTCGGCATCGGGCAGGGCGGCGCGCTGGGCCTGGCCCTGACAATGATGGTCCTGCGCTCGGGCGACGCCCACACCGCCGCCCGCCTCTCCAGCATGGCCCAGACCGGCGGCTACCTCCTGGCCGCCGCCGGCCCCCTGGTCCTCGGCGCCGTCCACCAGGCCACCGACGGCTGGACCGTCCCCCTCCTACTGCTGCTCACCGTCTGCGCCGGCCTGGCCCTGCTGGGCATGGGCGCGGGACGGGACCGGCGGATCGGCTGACGGGCGGATCGGCTGAGGGGCGCGTCAGCTGAGGGGCGCGTCAGCTGAGCGGTGGGGCGGCTGGTCGTGGGTGGTCGGCTGACGGGCGGGCCCGGCGAGTCCGGCAGGTCCAGCAGGTCCAGCAGGTCCGGCGGGCGGCAACGCCACAGGCAGCAACGCCGCAGATGGCAACGCCAAGGCAGCAACGCCGCAGGTGGCCCGGGGCGTGGCGAGGTGGCCGGGCATGGCGAAGTGGCCGGGCCATGGCCAGGTGGTGAAAGATCTTCGCGGTCGGCAACGATCCGGGGACGGCCACCCCGTGTCCCTGCGGCCTCGCCTACCGTGCTGCCCATGAGCGATGCTCCGCACACCGTTCGCCGGCCAGGACCGCGGCTCTCCCGCACCGGCCGGCTCCTTCTTGTGGCCGTGCTGGGGGTCCTGGTCGTCCTCGCCGTCCTGCTGCTGCCGCGCTTGCTGCGCGGGCCGCAGCCCGAACAGACGCTGACCGTCCCGGAAGGGCAGCGGGCCACCCAGATCTACGCCGCCGCCGACAAGGCCCTGCACGTGCCCGCCGGGTCCACCGCGAAGGCCGCCAAGCGCGCGCATCTCCCGCTGCCGGCCGCGGCGAAGGGCAACCCGGAGGGCTACCTCTTCCCGGCGACCTATCCGATCAGCTCGGACACCACCCCGGCGTCGTTGCTCTCCTACATGGTCAAGACCGCCAACCAGCGCCTCGCCGCCGACGGCATCGCCTCCTACCGGACGGTCCTGATCGCCAGCATCGTGCAGGCCGAGGCGGACCGGCCGGCCGATATGGGCAAGGTCGCCCGGGTCATCGACAACCGGCTGGCGCACCATATGCCGCTGCAGATGGACTCGACGATCAACTACGCGCTGGGCCGCAGCACGCTCCACACCAGCCACGCCGACACCAGGACCAAGACCCCGTACAACACCTACCGGCACCAGGGCCTGCCGCCGACGCCGATCGACAATCCCGGTGCCGACGCGTTGAAGGCGGCCGGGGCGCCGCCCGCCGGCGACTGGCTCTACTTCGTCACCGTCAAACCGGGCGACACCCGCTTCACCGCCGACTACCAGGAGCATCTGCGCAACGTGCGGGAGTTCAACGAGCGGCAGCAGAACGCCGGGAGTGGCGGCGGGAGTGGTGCGAGTGGCGGGGGCGGAGGCGGGGCTTAAGGGGGCCTGCGCGAGGGGCCGGACGGGAGCCCTGGGCCGGTGGGGCTCAGGGCGGCCGTGCGGCCACCCGTTGCCCCGCCGCCCGGACGTCCTTACTCCTCGCCCGCCAGGGTGAGCGCCTTCAGACGACGGGCGGCATACCAGGTGGCGGCGACCGTGAGCCCCACCAACAGGCAGAGCGCGAGCGGCAGTTGGACCTCGGAGGTGAGCGCACCCTCCGCGGCCGTCTTCTGGCCGACCGCCAGCGCCCACTGCTGGATGCTGAGGGTCTTCGCGCCCGGGATGAGCGTCCCCACGAACGCCTCCCAGATCAGGGCGTAGACCAGGCCGAACACCACGGCATGCCGGGAGACCGTGCCGAAGAGCAGGAAGAGGGCGCTGTACGCGACCGATGCGACGGCCGCGGCCACCGCGTATCCCACGGCCATCTGCTGGCTGTTGCCGTTGAGGAGGAAGCCGGCGAGCAGGACGGGGAGGGCGGAGAAGGCGACCGTGACGCCTATCGCGACCAGGAGCTTGGTGAAGATGATCGTCGGCCGGGACACCGGCTTGGCCAGGAGGTAGACCACCGAGCCGTCGTCGATCTCCGGGCCGATCGCGCCCGTACCGGCGATGACGCCGATCAGCGGCACCATCGTGGCCAGCGCGAAGCCGCCCAGGATGCCGCCGGCGGTGGCATCGTCGGCGCCGGCCAGCACGCGGACGGCCACCGCGAGCACCACCAGCAGGGCGGGCAGCGCGAAGAGGATCATGGCCCGCCGCCGGCCGAGCAGGGCGCGGTAGGTGAGCCGGGCGACGGTCGGGTGGAACAGCGAGACCTTGGGCGCGCCGGGGGGCGCGGCCGGGGCCGTCGGAGTGGTCGTGGACATGCGTCAGGGCTCCTTTCAGGCCTCAGGCCGCTACGAGGTAGGAGAAGACGGATTCCAGCGACTCGTCGGAGGGCGAGACCGTCAGAAGGCGGATGCCGTGGTCGCGGGCGACCCGCGGCAGGAGTTCGGTGAAGCGGCCGAAGTCGACCGCCTGGATGCGCAGCGCGCCCTCGGTGAGGTCCACCTCGATACCGGCCGTCGAGGGGTCGGCGATCAGCGCAGCGGCCAGCGCCCGGTCGTTGTCGGACCGGACCAGATAGCGGTGCGGGCGGTCCGTCATCAGTCGGCGGATCTTGCGGAAGTCACCGGACGCGGCATGCCGTCCCGCCACCACCACCTCGATGTGCGCGGCGAGTTGCTCGACCTCTTCGAGGATGTGCGAGGAGAACAGGACCGTACGGCCCTCGTCGCCCATCCGCCGCAGCAGCTCCATCAGCTGCATCCGCTGGCGCGGGTCCATCCCGTTGAATGGCTCGTCCAGCAGCAGCACCGACGGGTCGTGGACCAGCGCGGACGCCATCTTCACGCGCTGCCGCATGCCCTTGCTGTACGTCGAGATCTTGCGGTTCTGGGCGTACTCCATCTCGACGGTGGCCAGCGCCCTGGCCGCCTCCGCCCGGCCGAGGCCGTGCAACTCGGCGTTGGCGAGCACGAATTCGCGCCCCGTGAGGAAGTCGTACATCGCCTCGCGCTCCGGGACGATGCCGATGTGGCGGTAGATGCCGGCGTTGCGCCAGATCGTCGTCCCGTCGAGGGTGACGGAGCCGTTGGAGGGCGCGAGGAAGCCGCCCATCATGTTGATGAGGGTGGACTTGCCGGCGCCGTTGGGGCCCAGCAGGCCGGTCACGCCGGGGCCGATGGTCATGGTGATGTCGTTGACGGCAACGACATTGCCGAACCAGCGTGAGACATGGTCGATGTGGAGAGTCGTCATGGGCGCGGCCCAGTCCTTCGGAGGGTGGTGGCGGGCGACAGACAGCAGGCGCAGGGGCGCAGCCCATTCCTGGGAAGGGTGGTGGTGGGTGACGGGTGGGCGGTCACAGGCCGGCCTTTCGGTAGCGGCGCGTCAGGAGGGCGTAGCAGCCGACGATGACGGCCAGCGTCGCGAGGAGATAGACGAATCCGGCGCCGGTGGTCGGAGCCAGGCCGTTGGGGAAGGAGCTGCTGCCGCCGAGGAACGTCGACTGCACCCCGTCGATCAGCGTGATGGGGGAGAACAGCCCCAGCCACCCGACGGCGGATTCGTTGCCCTGGACGAAGGCGATGTTCTGGACCGCGCTCACCGCGCCGTACGGAATGGTGAGGACGGCGATCACGGCGGCGACACCGAAGCCGCGGCGCGGGGTGGCCGCGGAGACGACCAGGCCTATCCCGGCGAACAGCAGTGAGAGCAGCGCCACGGAGACCAGTCCCTGCCCCAGGCCCTTGGTCTGGTCGAGGAAGTCCAGCTTCGCCAGCAGCGCCCCGACGTAGAGGATCAGCAGCGGTACGCCGCTGAGGATGAACAGGGCGGCGGCCATGGCCGCGAACTTCGACACCACGTAGTCGACCCGCTCGATGGGCCGGGAGAAATACAGCGGTACGGACTTGAACCGCAGATCGCGGGAGACCGACTGCGGGGCCTGCGCGGCCAGATACAGGCCGATGACGGCCTGGAGGTAGACGGCGTAGCGGGAGTAGCCGACCGGGAGGGCAGCGGCCTTGGTGACCACCGCCACCGCCACCATGATCGCGGCGGGCAGGCACATCGTGACGAAGAGCAGCAGCGGCAGCACCTTGCTCTTGGCCGAACGGCCCAGGCCGTAGGCGCCGCGCAGGCTCTGCGAGAAGAGCGACCGGCGGGCGTAGGCGCGGCCCAGGCGGGGGCCGTCGTAGTGGCGGTAGCCGATGTTGTGGATATAGGCGCCGCCCGGCGCGGCGGAGGGGGACGTCGGGTGCGCGGACGTCATGGGCTCAGGCGACATCGTGGGCGCCTCCGTCCTGGGTGGCATACGGGGCGCTCGGGGCGCCTGCGGTGGCGGGGGCGGCCTGCGCCGCATCCGCGTCGCGGAAGACCTCGGCGATCTGGTGACGGCGCTGTTCCATCCGGACCAGGCCGAGCCCGAGTCCGGCGACGGTGTCCCGCACCAGGTCGTACGTCTCCTCACCGGCCGCCTCGACATACAGAAGGCGGCCGGAGGCGGGGAGGCCCTCGGAACCAGCCGCGCGGGTGGTCACCGCGGCTCCGGCCGCGGCCAGCGCCGCACGCAGCGCCCCGGTGCCGTCCGGATGGGCGTCGGTGTCCGTGACCTCGACCGCCAGCGAGGCCGTGACCTGCGTGAACTCATCGGTCGAGGAGGACCGCAGCAGTTTGCCGCCATCGATGACGACGACATGGTCACAGGTGCGCTCCAGCTCACCGAGAAGGTGGGAGGTCACCAGGACGGAGATCCCGAAGTCACTGTGAACCCGCCGGATCAGGCCGAGCATCTCGTCCCGCCCGGCCGGGTCGAGGCCGTTGGTGGGCTCGTCGAGGAACACCAGCTGTGGGTCGTGGACCAGCGCCTGGGCCAGCTTCACCCGCTGCTTCATACCCGTCGAGTAGCCGCCGATGGGGCGGTAGCGCTCCTCGTAGAGGCCGACATGGCGCAGGGTGTCCGCGGTGCGCTCGCGGGCGGCGGTCGGCGGCAGCCCGGAGATCCGGGCCATGTGCACCACGAACTCGGTGGCGGAGACGTCCGGCGGCAGGCAGTCGTGCTCGGGCATGTAGCCGACCCGCTCACGGATGGTGCCGCCGTCCTTGGTCACGTCCAGGCCGAGGACATGCGCGGTCCCCTCGGTCGCCGGGGCCAGCCCGAGAAGGATCTTGATCAGGGTGGACTTTCCGGCACCATTGGCACCCACCAGGCCCGTTACGCCGGGGGCGATGTCAACGGAGAGCCGGTCCAAGGCGGTCACCCGCGGGAACCGCTTGCTCAGGCTTTCGGTCACGATCACAGTCACGTCATCGACCGTAGTGGTGTCCGCCACACCGGTCGTCAACCCAAACGATGGGATGCGTCTCCCCCTGCGGTATTACGTGCCCGTAGGGGTCTCCTGCTGTGAGCTGCCCCGGCGTAAGGGTTGCCGGTGCATGGATGCGGATCTCTCGTGCAGATTTGCGGACCCCTTGACGCAGCCGCTGGCCATTGTCACATTCATCAGTGTCAAGTTACGGGCACGTACCGCGATGAAACTGCTCACGGACGGACGGTTGGCGATGGCCTCAGTCACCTCAGCGAGCTCACCAGGAGCGGGAGAACTCAGCGCCGGGCTAAGGGGGTTCAGAGAAGTCCAGCGGCTCGCCTATGCCTGCGCGGAAGCCGTGGCCGCCCAGCTCAAGCCCGGGGTGACCGAGCGCGCGGCGGCGCGGATGCAGCGCGAGTGGCTGCGCGAGCGCGGGGTGCGGGACTGGTTCCACCTGCCGTTCGCCTGGTTCGGCGACCGCACCGCCTTCGTCAACTTCCGGGTGCCGCTGCAGTTCTTCCCCACCCATCGTGAGCTGGAGCCGGGGATGGCCTTCATCCTCGACATGGCCCCCGTCCACAACGGCTACACGGCCGACATCGGCTACTCCGGCTGCTTGGGTCTCAACCCCGTGCACGACCGGCTGCTCGCCGACCTCGAAGCGCACCGGGAGCTGATCCTGCGCGAGGTGCGCGAGCGACGCCCGCTGCGGACGATCTACGACGACGTCGACCGGCTGATGGTGCGGCAGGGCTACGCCAACCGCCACCGTGCCTACCCCTTCGGCGTCATCGCGCACAAGATCAACCGGGTCCGGCAGCGCCGCTGGTCCCCCACTCTCTTCGGGTTCGGCACCCAGTCCCTCAGGGGCCTGGCCTCCGACGCACTGCACGGGCACCGTGACGGCTGGTCCCCGCTGTGGAGCCCGCACAGCTTCTCCGACCACCCGCCGCAGCCAGGACTGTGGGCGGTCGAACCCCACCTCGGATTCCGGGGAACGGGCGCGAAGTTCGAGGAGATCCTCGTCGTCACGGACTCCAAGGACCCACAGGAAAGCGCCTTTTGGCTGGACGACGATCTGCCGCATGTGCGGCGCTGGCAGGAGGAGAAGGCCGCATGAACATGGGACGTGGACGTGGAAATGGACGTGGAAATGGACGGGGACGGGGAACGGGTAGCGGACAGGGAAGGGGAAGCGGGCGGGGCTCGGGGCGGGGGAAGGTCCAGCGGCCCGGGTCCGGGGCCGGCGTCCAGAGCGGGTCCGGCGTCGGGGGCGGGGCTGAGGCCGGGGCCGGGGGCGGGGCCGGCAGCGGTGTGGGGCTCGCCGGTGCGCGGGAGCGCTGGGTGCGTACCGGTGGCATCGAGCTGTGCGTCGCCGAGCTGGGCGACCCGGTGCAGCCCACGGTGCTGCTGGTGCACGGCTATCCGGACAGCAAGGAGGTGTGGTCCGAGGTCGCCCGCGGTCTGGCCGGCCGGTTCCATGTGGTGCTCTACGACGTCCGGGGCTGCGGCCGGTCCACCGCCCCACAGCCACTGCGGGGCGGCTTCACCCTGGAGAAGCTGACGGACGACTTCCTGGCCGTCGCCGACGCCGTCAGCCCCGACCGCCCGGTTCATCTGGTCGGCCATGACTGGGGCTCCGTGCAGGGCTGGGAGTTCGCCACGGTGCCGCGCACGGAGGGCCGGATCGCCTCTTTCACCTCCATGTCGGGCCCGTCCCTGGACCACTTCGGCCACTGGATCAAGAAGCGGACGGTGCGCCCCACCCCCCGGCGCGCCGCCCAGCTCCTCAACCAGAGCGCCAAGTCCTGGTACATCTACCTGCTGCACACCCCCGTACTGCCCGAGCTGGCGTGGAAGGGACCGCTCGGCAAGCGCTGGCCGAAGATCCTGCAGCGGGTGGAGAAGGTGCCGGGCGGTGACTACCCGACCGCTTCGCTGCCGACCGACGCCGCCCATGGCGCCTGGCTCTACCGCGACAATGTGATCCCCCGGCTCCGCCGCCCGCGCGCCGACGCCTATGCGCACTGTCCGGTCCAGCTCATCACCCCCACCGGCGACGCCTTCCTCTCGCCGCGGCTGTACGACGACCTGGAGCAGTGGGCGCCCCAGCTGGTACGCCGCACCCTCCCGGCCAAGCACTGGGTGCCACGCACCCGCCCCGACCAACTCGTCTCCTGGATCGGCGAGTTCATCACCGCCAAGGAGGAGGGGGACCCGGCGAGGCGGGTCGTGGCGTCCGGCCCCTATGCCGACCGGTTCGGCGGGCAGCTGGTACTGGTGACCGGCGCGGCCGGCGGCATCGGCCGGGCGACGGCGTTCGCCTTCGCGGAGGCCGGCGCGCGGATCATCGCCGTCGACCGGGACGCCGAGGGCGCGGCACGGACCGCCGATATGTCCCGGCTGATCGGTGCACCACAGGCCTGGGCGGAGGTCGTCGATGTCTCGGACGAGACGGCGATGGAGAAGCTCGCCGACAAGGTCCATGCGGAGTACGGCACCGTCGATGTGCTGGTGAACAACGCCGGCATCGGCCTGTCCGGCTCCTTTCTCCAGACCGGCACCGAGGACTGGAAGAAGGTCCTGGACGTCAACCTGTGGGGTGTTATCCATGGCTGCCGGGTCTTCGGCAGGCGCATGGCGGACCGCGGACAGGACGGCCATATCGTCAACATCGCCTCGGCCGCGGCCTTCCAGCCGTCGAAGATGCTGCCCGCGTACAGCACCTCCAAGGCAGCCGTCCTGATGCTCAGCGAGTGTCTGCGCGCCGAACTGGCAGGTCAGGGCATCGGCGTCTCGGCCATCTGCCCCGGGCTGGTCAACACCGGTATCACCACCACCGCCCGCTTCACCGGAGTCTCGGCCGACGAGGAGAAGCGCCGCCAGGCCAAGGCCGCGCGGATGTACGGGCTGCGCAACTACCCGCCGGAGAAGGTCGCCGACGCCCTCCTGCGTGCCGTGGTCCGCAACCAGGCGGTGGTACCGGTCACCCCCGAAGCACGCGGCGCCCATCTGCTCTCCCGCTTCGCCCCACGCGCCCTACGCGCCCTCGCCCGCTTCGAGCCGCGGCTGTAGCGGGAGCGTGGGCGCCGCACGCGGGCACCCGTCCGGACGCCTTTCGCCGCCTCCGTCGCCGCCGCCATCCTGAGTCTCCGCCGCCTTATGGCGTGGCCCGGGGTGGGCGAAGGGGCGTCGGGCGCCCCGGGGTTGGACCTTCCCCGGGTCCGGCCGGGGAAGGGCGGAGAGGAGAAGGGACCTCCCGGTCCTGGTCCTGGTCCTGGACTCGGTCACCCGGGGCCCGGCCATCCCCAGGCCCCGGCCTCCGGGTACGGCCACCGGGTGCGGCGAATCCCCGCTGTCGAGGGCGGTCGTACCATCCCTCGCAGGAAGGGTCGCTGCGCACGACCGTCGCCCACCTGGCGTCCTCCCCGGCCGAACAGGCCGCGGCGAGTGCGGTGGGCAACACGGCCGTCTCGTAGCGCGCGGCCATCTCGTAAGGAGCACCACAGTGACCGAGCAGCCACCAACGGTCGAGTCCCACACGGCCGGGTCCCACACGGCCGGGTCCCACACCGCCAAGTCCCACACGGCCGGGTCCCACACCGCCAAGTCCCACACGGCCGAGTCCCGCACCGCGGAGTACCGCATCGAGGACCTGGCTCACCTCAGCGGCGCCACGGTCCGCACGATCCGCGCCTATCAGGACCGTGGACTGCTTCCCCGCCCGGAACGCCGCGGCCGGGCCAATGTCTACGGCACCGCCCATCTGGCCCGGCTGCGCCAGATCGCCGATCTGCTCGACCGTGGCTACACCCTCGCCAGCATCAAGGAACTCCTCGAGGCCTGGGACGCGGGCCGTGACCTCGGCGGGGTCCTGGGCCTGGTCGCCGAGATCGACGGGCCGTGGACCGACGAGGAGGCGTCCCGCATCAGCCGTACGGACCTGAATGCCGCCTTCGGGGGCAGCCCCGATGAGACAGCGCTCTCCGAGGCCGTCGAACTGGGCGTCCTGGAACGCATCCCTGGCCGGGACGACGAGTTCCTCGTCCCCAGCCCGCAGGAACTCGCCGTCGCCGCCGAACTGCACTCCGCCGGTGTCCCGCTGACGGCGATCTCCGGTCATCTGCGGGAGGTGCGCGGCCAGGTCGAGCACATCGCCGCGCGCTTCCTGGACTTCACCACCGAGCATGTCTTCCAGCAGTTCCTGGACCACCCGCCCACCGAGGCCGAGGCCGCAGAGGCCGCCACCCTCGTACGCCGGCTGCGGCCCCTGGCCCAGCAGACCATCGACGCCGAACTCGCCCGCGCCATGCGCACCCTGGCCACCCGCTACCTGCGCCAGCACCTCAGCGAGGCCCTGCCGGCAGAGGCACGGAGACCGGCCGGTGGGACGGCCGGAGATGGGGCCGAGGCAGGGCACAGCGCCGGGCGCGGGCCCGTCCGGGTGGGGGCCGGGGCAGAGGCCGGGACCGGAGCAGAGGGCAGTGTCGAGGCCGGCGCAAACGGCGGTAGTAAGGCCGGTGTTGAAGCCGGTGCGGTGGTGCCCCCGGTGGACGGCGCCTCGCGTGGGCCCGACCAGGCGGGGACCGGAAGCGTCCCCGCGCCTCGGGCCGCCCCCGGACTGCCGACCGCTCCGCCGGCCGCCGCTGGGCCGGTCGCGGACCCCCGTACCGCGGCCGCCCCAGCGGCTGTACCGGAGACGGTGCTGCTCCCCGCCGAGGCCGTGCATGCCGTGCGGGCTCTGGTCGGCGCGGAGCACGCGGCTGCCTTTATCGCCGCCGCCGCACACCGGGAGGTGCAGGCCCGCACGATGGACGCCCTGGTGGCGGGCGGCAACGGCGGCGGCATTGCGTCGGCGGGTTCCGCAGGTTCCGCAGGCACCCCCGACGACACCGACCGCCCCCACCGCCCCCACCGCCCCGACGGCAAACCCGAGGCCGCGGCCCGGGCCGGAGACCAGACCGCCGAACAGGCCAATGGCGGGGCCCAGGACCGAGCCACAGGCCGAACCGAGGACCGGGCCGATGGCCGGGCCCAGGACCGAGCCGAGGACCAGACCGCCGAACAGTCCGCAGGCCGAGCCGAGGACCAGGCCACCGGAGGCAGCGCCCGAGACCGCCGAGACCGCCGGGACGGACGCTGACCCGGTCGCGGCGCAGGCCCCCCACGAGACCCGTACCGTCCCGGCAGAACCCACCCCGCCTTTGTGCGACACAGTCTTCAGTTACCAAGGATCAGGCGGTGCGCGGCCCCCTTGCCGCGCCCTCCCACTGCGTCAACGGGTTGGATCCGGCAGCCAGTTGCCGTGGAATCCGTACGGCACACGCTGCGGGAGATGGACCGTGGCGACCGGGTCGGCCGATATGTCCTCCGAGTCGAGTACGACGAGATCGCTGGTGTCGGTGGATGCGTCGTGGACGTAGGTGATCAGCCAGCCCGGACCCCCCGGGCGGTCGTCCGCCGGGGCGAAGACCGCCTCGCCCGGGGTACGCCCCGGACCGAAGTCGTGCCGGACGGCCTCGCCGGTCCGCAGGTCGTAGCGGAGCAGGGCGCCGGGTATCGGGCCGGTGCCCGGAAGCTCGCCGACGGTGGCATGACCAAAGCGGGCCGGCTGCCCGGTAAGGCGGTCATCCACCCTGGGGAACTCGCAGAACTGGTCGTCGAGTTGCTCCTCGGCGACCGTGCCCGTCGCCAGATCGATCGTCCAGCGCCAGAGGTGGGCCGGGGTCCTGTCGCCGTAATCGGCATAGCGGGAGACATGGAGAACGATCCGCTGGTCGCCCTCGTCATGGGCGTTCAGGGCGTGGAAGACATAGCAGGGGTCGATGGGCAGCCAGCGGACGTCGCCGTAGGGGTCATCGCGACGCAGCACGCCGAGCCGGGCGCCGTACTCCGGGTTCCAGTGATACGGCATACCGGGGCGGCTGCGGTCGAAGACGACCGGAAGGTCCATGAAGATGACATGGCCGGCGGTCAGATGGAAGTCATGCATCATCGTGTGCCCCGGAACATCGATGGGGCGGCTGATCACCAACTCCCCCGCGGCGTCGGCACGGTGGTAGGTCAGATAGGGCGGAGTGGGGCCCCCGTATCCGAAGAAATGCAGCTCGCCGGTGGTGGGGCAGGTCTTGGGGTGGGCGGTCATGGCCGTGGTGAGCCGGCCGCCGAAGTCATGGACGCCGATGGTCTCCAGCTCATGACCGGGGCGGCAGTCGATTTCATAGGGGAACGACGACTCGACCAGGGCGAGGGTGCGCCCGGCGTGCCGGACGACATGGGTGTTGGCCACGCCCGCCGCGAGATTGCGGCGGCCCTGCGCGTCCACCGCACGCGCGCCCTCGGTGAAGGTGGTGGTGCGGACCCAGCGGTTGCGGTAGGAGACGGCCCGGCCGCCCTCCAGACGCAGGCCGTGGACCATACCGTCGCCGAAGAACCAGTGGGGAGTGGCGGCGTCCCGCGGGTTGGGGCCGTTGCGCAGGAACCAGCCGCTGAGTTCGGGCGGGATCGTGCCCGTGACCGGCAGGTCGTAGGCGGTCAGCTCTTCCTTCACCGGGGCGAAGTTGCCGGCCATGTGCGGTGCGGGAGCGTCGGATGCGGATGCGGATGTCGGGGGTGCGGCGGTCATGAGGCCAGGCCTCCTTGGATGTCGGCCCGCGCGCCGGAATTCTCCATGAAACGGGCACGGGCCCGCTCCGGATAGGCGGTGGTGAAGCGGGCGGGAAGGACGAATCCGGCGAGCTGAATGAGGATCGAGAAGGCCACGTTCCCCCCATGGGCGGAGACGGCTGTCTGGGCGAGCGCGGCGAGGGTGAAGGACAGCGCCCACGCGGCCGTGAGTATGACGTTGATGCGGCGGAACAGCGGGGTGTGCCAGACCTCCGGCGGAGCCATCCGCCGCGCGATCCCCATCGTGAAGGGCCGTCGCACGGCGATCGACACCCAGGCGATGAGCGCCAGCCACCCCATCGACAGGGCGCTGCCGTACATCTTGAGACCGCTGTCGGGGCGGGCAAAGGCCAGCACGCCGAGGGCCGCGAAGAACATGATGGTGCCGTACTCCAGCAGGCGCAGGTCGAGCGAGAGCCCCGCGGCGCGGTCGGCGATGAGCAGCGCGACGGCTGCCACCAGACCGGCGAGCGCACCCCACTGCCAGCCGGCCGAGGAGACCCCCGCAAAGACCAGCCACGGGATGAAGCCCCGCAGATAGTTCATGATTCCCCCTCTTCGCTCGCGGCCCGCACAACTCACCGCCTGGACGGGTCACTTGCGCCGCGGCGCGACATTCCAATCTCGACATGTCGAACATAGAAGCTCCACCTTTGACATGTCAACAGTGGAAGGTAAAGTGCCGGTCATGAGCCTGAGACATGCCGTGCTGGGCCTGCTGGCCGAATCCCCTGCGAGCGGCTACGACCTGATGAAGCTGTTCAACGCGTCGCTCGCCAGCGTCTGGCCCGCCACACAGAGCCAGGTCTACGGCGAGCTCACCAAACTCACGACCGCCGGCCTGCTCGAGGTCGCCGCCCACGGCCCCCGCGGCCGCAAGGAATACGCGATCACCGAGGACGGCCTGGCGGAGCTGCGCCACTGGCTCACCGACGTCGAGCCCAGCGGCCCCCAGCGCCATGACGGCCTGCTGCGCGTCTTCTTCCTCGGCATCGTCACACCACTTGAGGCGCAGACGTTCCTCCTGCATCAGGCCGAGCGCGCCGCGCGGGCCCGCACCACGCTGGAGCACCTCGAAGAGACCGCCGAGTGGGACGAGGAAATGATCTCGGTCTACGGGCGGATCGCGCTGGAGTACGGCCTGCGGATCTCGGCGATGCAGGAGGAATGGGCCCGTTGGGCAGCCGAAGAGGTGACCAGCGCGAAGGCACGGAAGGCGAGCGAGCTCGCGCGCGGGCAGCACAAGGGGCCGGACGAGGGGCCGCACGAGGAAGGCCGGGCGGGCGAAGGGAAGTGACGCGCCGGGTGACCGTGGGGCTCGCAGGGCTCCCACAGCCACCCGGCGGCCGGGAATTCAGATGCCGCCGCACGCGCCGCGCGGCACTCTTGAGACATGAACGACCAGCGCTCCGTGCGCATCTCGAAGTATCTGGCGAAGCATCTGCGCCATGAACCGGAGCGGATCGGGATCACCCTCGACGCCCAGGGCTGGGTGCCCGTGGCAGAGCTCATGACAGCGGCTGCGCGGCACGGATTCCCTTTCACCCGGGCAGAGTTGGCGGCCGTGGTCGCCGGCAACGACAAACAGCGCTACGCCATCGACGGCGACCGGATCCGCGCCAGCCAGGGCCATTCGGTACCGGTCGACCTCGATCTGCCGCCGGCCGTGCCCCCCGCTCATCTCTTCCACGGCACGGTGGCCCGCAGTGTGGCCGCCATCCGGGAGGAGGGGCTGCGGCCGATGTCGCGGCATGCCGTCCATCTCTCCCCCGACCGCGAGACCGCGACCCGGGTGGGCGCGCGACGCGGCAAGCCCGTCGTCCTGACGGTCGACGCGGGCGCCATGCACCGCGCCGGGCATGTCTTCCGGGTCAGCGCCAACGGAGTCTGGCTCACCGGCCGTGTACCGGCCCAGTTCCTGCGTTTCCCGGGCTGAGACCACCACACCCGTAGGGCCCGGCCCGGCTCAGAGCCCCGGCGCGCCCCACACCGGGAACCACCGCGCCAGGTCCTTCTCAATCGTCAGATCGTCCCCGAGCGTCGCCCGGACCTGCAGTTCGACCGGGCTGTCGCGCTTCTCGCCGCCGTCCCGCTGCGGCGCGAAGGGATAGAACGTGCCCCGCTTGTAGAGGTAGACCAGCGCCAGCGACCGCTGCTGATCATCACGGAAGCCGACCAGCGAGCACAGCAGCTGCGGGCCGAAGCCCGCCTCCTCCAGGGACGTGTTGACCGCGTGCAGGTCGTTGACCAGGCCCGCCACATCCTCCGGCGGATGCCGTACGAGCAGCCAGGTATAGCCGTGGGCGTCCTGGGTGAACTCCACGGAGCCGTCCAGCAGGGACCGTGCCTCCTCCTGGATACGTGAGAACGCCCCGCCCTCGACGCTCGCGAAGCACACCGACCCCCGTCCGGTGGGTACAAAACCGGCCGCGGCCTGAAGGGTCACCGCGGCGGACGGCAGCGCGAAGAGCTGGTCGAGGTCGGGGCGGACCGGCTTGCTGCGGCCGAGAATGGCGTCCAGAAATCCCATGCGCTGCTTACTCCTTGATCGTCACGGCCGGCCGGTCAGAAGCCGGGCCCCGCGTGCACCGTGCCTCACGCCCGCCCCAGCTCTGTCGCGATCCGGGCCAGCTGGTCCAGCCGCTGTTCCAGCGTCGGGTGCGAGGACAGCAGCCTGCTGAAGCTCTCCTTGTTGAACGCGGGCGCGAAGTAGAAGGCGTTGAACGGCTGGGCCTTGCGCAGATCTTCGGTCGGGATCCTCGCGATCTGGCCGGTGACCTTGGTCAGCGCGGCGGCCAGTGCCGACGGCCGGCCGGTCAGCAAGGCGGCGGCCCGGTCGGCGGACAGCTCGCGGTAACGGGACAGCAGCCGGGTCAGGAGGAAGCTGATCGCGTAGACGACCACGCTCACGGCGGTCACGATGAGCACGGCGATGGCCGTGTTCTGGTCCCGGTTGCTGCGGCCGATACCGCTCCACAGCGCGGCCCGGGTGATGATCCCGGCCAGTACGCCGAGGAAGGAGGCGATGGTCATCACGGCGACATCGCGGTGCGCGACATGCGAGAGCTCGTGGGCCAGCACCCCCTCCAGCTCCGCCGGCTCCAGCCGCCGGAGCAGCCCCGTGGTGGCGCACACCAGCGAGTTCTTCTGACCGCGGCCGGTGGCGAACGCGTTCGGCACATCCGACTCGGCGATCGCGACCCGCGGCTTGGGCATATCGGCCAGCGCACACAGCCGGTCGACGGCGCCGTGCAGTTCGGGCGCCTGCTCCGGGGTGACCTCGCGCGCGCCCATGCTGAATGCCGCGATCCGGTCGCTGAACCAGAACTGCGCGACGAACAGGGCACCGGCGATCACCAGCACCACCACCCAGGCACCCTTGAGCAGCACCACCAGCACGCCGACGACCACGACGTACAGCAGTCCGATGAAGAACATCGTCGTGACCATGCGCGAGGTCAGCCCGCGGTCCGGGGCGAATCGGGTCTGTGCCATGGCTCCTCCACAAACGCCGCACTTCGCGCAGTGCGCCGGACCGCTCACGCGCCGCTTTCGCATCGCGCGCCGCGTGCCGCACACTGCGCCACTGTCCCGATTCTCCCTCTTCAGGGCTATATGCGGGGTAAAGCCCAGGCCAGGGAACGGCCGGGTGCGTCGGGCGCACGGGAGCAGTCGGGCACACGGGAGCAGTCGGGCACACAGGAGCAGTGGGGCACGGGGGAGCAGCGAGGCGCACGGGAACAACGAGGCGCACCCGCCCCGTATGGAGCGCCGGGCCGGGACCCGTCTACCGGGCAGCCAGTTGTGCAAGCCCCTCCGTGGCGATCCGCTCGAAGACCGCGGCATCGGTCGCGAAGAGTGAATCGGCGATCGGCCAGTGGAGGACCAGTTCGTCGATGCCCAGCTCGGCGTGGTGACCGGCGAAGTCGACGAACGCGTCCACGGAGTCCAGCGGACGGTCCGGGGTGAAGCCGGTCAGCATGATCTTCTGCAGGTCGGCGACCTCGCGGCCTTGGTCGGCACAGGCCTTCCCCAGCCGCTCGAGCTGCCCCCGGATCGCCTCACGCGACTCGGCCGGTGTGCCGCCCCCGTTCGACACCTTGGGATCGCCGGTCGTCACCCAGGCCTGGCCGTACCGGGCGGCCAGCGTCAGCCCGCGCGGGCCGGTGGCCGCCACCGCGAACGGCAGCCGCGGCCGCTGCACACATCCGGGAATGTTGCGCACCTCGTGCGCGGAGTAGTGCTCGCCCTCGTGGGAGACGACGTCCTGGCTCAGCAGCCGGTCCAGCAGCGAGACGAACTCGGCGAAGTGGTCGGCCCGTTCCCGCGGCGCCCAGGGCTCCTGGCCCAGCGCGGTGGCGTCGAAGCCATTGCCGCCGGCGCCGACGCCCAGGGTGATCCGGCCGTCGCTGATGTCGTCGAGCGAGATCAGTTCCTTGGCGAGGGTGACCGGGTGCCGGAAGTTCGGCGAGGTGACGAGGGTGCCCAGCCGCATCCGGGAGGTCACGGCCGCGGCGGCGGTCAGCGTCGGCAGGGCGCCGAACCAGGTCTGGTCGCGGAAGCTCCGCCACGAGAGGTGGTCATAGGTGTACGCGGCGTGGAAGCCCAGCTCCTCGGCGCGCTGCCACACCTCCCGTCCGCCTTCGGACCAGCGGCGGACGGGGAGTATCACGGTGCTCAGTCGCATACTCCGAGCCTACGGCCGTCCGAAGGGTCCGGATGATGCGCCTCGGCCTCCCGGACGGCTGCGCCGCCTGCCCATACGCCATCGGCCCGGCGGCGCGCGGGCTCATGCGCGCAACCCACCGCACGCCTGTGCACGGCGGTACGCGAAGATGACCCCGTGACTGATGCCTCCGCCCCACCGTCCGGGGCGCCCGAAACGGCCGTTGTGCCCCGGCTGATCGCCACCGATCTCGACGGCACGCT
Source organism: Streptomyces sp. NPDC048637 (assembly GCF_040650675.1). Taxonomy (NCBI): domain Bacteria; kingdom Bacillati; phylum Actinomycetota; class Actinomycetes; order Kitasatosporales; family Streptomycetaceae; genus Streptomyces; species Streptomyces sp. NPDC048637. The sequence goes on along the minus strand of NZ_JBEZHQ010000002.1, from coordinate 117,957 downwards.
GCTGCACGACGACAAGACGGTCTCCGACCGCACGATCGCCGCGCTCGACGCCGCGGAGCGGGCCGGCCTTGAGGTGTTCTTCGTCACCGGACGCCCGGCCCGCTGGATGGGCGTGGTCAGCGACCATGTGCACGGTCACGGCCTGGCGATCTGCGCCAACGGCGCGGCCGTCGTCGATCTGCACCGCGGCGGCCGGATCGTCGAGGTCAGCCCCCTGGAGCGGACCGCCGCGCGCCGGGTCGTGGACGCGCTGCGCAGCGCCGCGCCCGGCACCTCGTTCGCGGTCGAGCGCACCGGCGGCATCCACTACGAGCCGCAGTACCCGCCCCTTCTCCTCGACCCGGCCGCGGTCGTCGCACCGGCGGAGAAGCTGCTCGCCGACGACTTCATCCCGCCGCTGGGCCCGGAGGAGACCGAGCCGGACGGCCCGGCCGGCGGCCCGGATCGCCCCGCCTTCCCCGACCAGCCCGTGATCAAGCTGCTCGCGCACCACCCCGAGCTGGACCCCGACGCCTTCCTCACCCTGGCCCGTACGGCCGCCGGCGATCTCGCGACCTTCACCCGGTCCAGCCCCACCGCCCTGCTGGAGATCAGCGGGCCCGGCGTGAGCAAGGCCGGCACCCTCGCCCGCTGCTGTGCGGAGCGCGGTATCGCGCCGGAAGAGGTCGTCGCCTTCGGGGACATGCCGAACGACATAGCGATGCTGTCCTGGGCCGGCACCTCATACGCCATGGCCAACGCGCACCCGGATGTGCTGGCCGCCACGACGCGCCGTACCGCGTCCAACAACGACGACGGCGTCGCGGCCGTCATCGAGCGGATCCTGCAGGACGGCCACCTCTAGGTCCGCCTGCGCAGCGTCCCGTCGGCCCGCCTGCGCAGCGTCCCGTAGGTCCGCCTCCGCAGCATCCCGCCCGGCCGGCGACGCCGTCGGCCCAGGTCCCCGTGCCGCCGCCTCACAGCGGCGCCTCCCACCGCACCGTCGTGCCCGTGCCGCCCTCGCCGAGCCCTACGCCGTACGTGCTGGAGCCGCCCAGCGTCTCCGCCCGGTTGGCGAGGTTCTTCAGGCCGCTGCGGCGGCCGCCGTCCGGAATGCCGATGCCGTCGTCGGCGACGGTCAGACGGACGCCGTCGGTGCCGTCCGGGAGCCGGATCGTGGCATCGACGACGACCTCGATCCGGGAGGCCTGGGCGTGCCGGAAGGCGTTCGACAGCGCCTCACGCAGCGCGGCGATCAGGTTCTTGCCGGTCAGCTCGCCGACCCGGGAGTCGACCGGGCCGACGAAACTGGCCGACGGCTGGAAGCCGAGCGGTACGGCGGCGGTGCCGATCTCGCGCAGGACCCGGGTCCGCAGCCCGGACGGCGCCTCAGCCGGGCCCTGTTGGAGGGCGAAGATCGCGGTCCGGATCTCCTGGATGGTCACGTCCAGCTCGTCGACGGCCTTGCCGACGCCCTGGGCCACCTCCGGCACGATGGTCCTGCGCTGGGCGCTCTCCAGCATCATGCCCGTCGCGAAGAGCCGTTGGATGACGAGATCGTGCAGGTCACGGGCGATCCGGTCGCGGTCCTCGTAGACGGCGAGCCGCTCGCGGTCGCGCTGGGCGTCGGCCAGCACCAGCGCCAGCGCGGCCTGCGCCGCGAACTGGGTGGCCAGCGTCCGCTCGGCACCGGTGAACGGGCGGGCACCCCGGGCCCGCGGTGTCGCGAGGGTGCCCAGCACCCGGCTGCCGCTCTTGAGCGGCAGCATCATGCTGGGCCCGAAGCGCTGCGCGATGTCGGTGACCATACGCGGATCGGTGGCCGAGTCGTCCACGAACACCGGCTCCCCGGTGAGGAGTTGTTCGACCACCGGACTGTCGGGCGGAATCTGCGTCCCCATGATCCCGGCGGGTTCGTCCGCCGACACCGCGACGATCTCCAGACCGCCCTCCCCATCGGGCAGCAGCACGATGCCGGCCGCCGAGTCCGCCAGCTTCCGGGCCTGCTCGGCGACCACCGCGAGCGCATCATCGACATCGCTGCCGGCCAGGAGTTCGGTGGTCACCGCCACGGAGCCGTCGATCCACCGCTCCCGCTGCCGGGTCGCCGCATGCAGCCGGGCATTGCCGATCGCGATCCCGGCCTCGGTGGCCAGCACCCGCACCATGTGCAGGTCCTCCTCGCTGAACACCCCGCCCTCGCGCTTCTCCGTCAGATAGAGGTTGCCGAAGATGTCGCCCTGGACGCGGATCGGCACCCCGAGGAACGTCCGCATCGGCGGGTGCCCCGGCGGGAAACCGGCCGAGCGGGCGTCCTTCGTGAGGTCGTCGAGGCGCAGCGGCTTGGGATCGTGGATGAGCGCGCCCAGCAGTCCCTTGTGGCCGTCGGGCAGCGCGCCGATCCGCTCGTGCTGTTGCGCGGTCACGCCGTACGTCACGAAGTCCGACAGCCCCTCGCGGGCCTCGTCGATGATCCCGATCGCCGCATAGCGGGCGTCGGCGAGCTCGGCGGCGGTCTCCACGATCCGGTCGAGGGTGATGTGCAGATCGAGCCCCGCGCCGACCGTGCGCATCGCTTCCAGCAGCTGCGGCACCCGGGCGGTCAGCTCGGAGGACAGCCCCCGCAGACTGCGGGTCGCCTCGGTGGCGGCGTCCATGGGGTCGGGGGCCGCGCCCGGGCCACCGCTCCCGTTGTCCCTGGGGTCTGAGGGTGATGGTCCTGCCGTGGCTGCCATGCCATGAGCCTAATAAGGGCAGTTTTCCGAGGAAAGTCCAGGTTTGCGGGAGCGGTGACCAGCCGGCCCCGCTGTATGCCACCGGCCGGGCCGCCGCGGGGTGCGTACGGCGGCGACGCCCCGCGCCACCGGCCGTCCCCGGCGCTACGCCACCGACTGCCCCTGCCCTACGCCACCGGCTGGGCCTCGACGCACGCCGCGTCCACCGCCCGCTCACGCTCCAGCATCCGCCGGAACGGGCCGTCGGCCGCGGCCAGCTCCGGATAGCTCCCGCGCTGCACGGCCCGCCCGCGGTCCAGGACCAGCACCTCGTCGACCGCATCGAGACCGGTGAGCCGGTGGGTGATCAGGACCGTCGTACGGCCCTCGGTCGCGGTCAGCAGATCGGCGGTCAGGGCGTCGGCGGTGGCCAGGTCGAGATGCTCGGCGGGCTCGTCCAGGACGAGCACCGGGAAGTCCGCGAGCAGCGCACGGGCCAGGGCCAGTCGCTGCCGCTGGCCACCGGACAGCCGGGCGCCGCGCTCCCCGACCATGGTGTCCAAGCCGGCGGGCAGCCCCCGCACCCAGTCCGCGAGCCTGGCCCGGCCGAGCGCGTCCCACAGGTCCTGGTCGGCGTCGCCCGCGGCACCCCGCCGGTCCGGGCGGGCGAGCCTGAGGTTCTCCCGCAGCGAGCTGTCGAAGAGGTGCGCGTCCTGCGCACACAGCCCCACCAGCCGCCGGACCGCGTCACCGGCCATCTCCCGGGCCGCCGTGCCGCCCAGCGTGTACGTGCCCGACTCCTCGTCCAGGAAGCGCAGCAGCACCTGCGCCAGCGTGGTCTTCCCGGAACCGGACGCGCCGACGACGGCGAGCCGGTGCCCGGCCCTCAGGGTGAAGCCGACGCCGTCCAGTGCCGGCCGGTCCTGTCCGGGGTGGCGCGCGGTCAACTCCCGTACGGCCAGCGGGAACGGCGTCGCGGGAGCGGCGGCCGGGGTGGCCGGCTCGTGCACCGGCTCCGGAGCGTCCAGCACCTCGAAGACCCGCTCGGCGGCGTGCCGGGTGCGCCGGCGGTACTGGACGGCGAGCGGCAGTCCGGTCACCGCCTCGAACGCGGCCAGCGGAGTCAGCACGACGACGGCCAGCGCCACCCCCGTCAACCGGCCCGCGTGCACCGCCTGAACGCCGGCCACCGCCGACGCCGCGACCGTCAGCCCGCACAGCAGCGCCGACAGCCCGGCGCCGGTCCCGGCCACGGCGGCCGAGCGGGAGGCGATCCGGGTCAGCTCCCGGTCCGCACACCGCACCGATTCCGTACGGGCACCCAGGGCGCCGGCCACCGTCAACTCGGCGGTACCGGTGAGCACATCGACGACCCGGGTGGCGAGCCGTCCGCGGGCCGGCGCCAGCCGGCGCTCCGCACGGCGGGCCAGCGCACCGGAGAGCACCGGCACCCCCGCCCCCGTGAGCAACAGCCCGACGGCGAGGATCGCACCGGCCTCCGGCAACAGCCACCCGGTGAAACCGACCGCGCCCGCGACGACCAGCACCGCCGCACCGACGGGCAGCAGCCAGCGCAGAAAGTAGTCCTGCACCGCATCGACATCGGCCACCAGCCGCGACAGCAGATCGCCACGGCTGCGCTCCCTGAGCCCGGCCGGCGCCAGCCGCTCCAGCCGCCGGAAAACGGCGACGCGTACGTCGGCGAGCATCCGGAACACCGCGTCATGCGCGACCAGCCGCTCGGCGTACCGGAAAACCGCCCGACCGATGCCGAACGCCCTGGTCGCGGTCACCGCCACCATCAGATACAGCACCGGCGGCTGCTGCGCCGCGCGCGAGATCAGCCAGCCGGAGGTCGCCATCAGGCCCACCGCGCTGCCCAGCGCAAGGCTCCCGAGCAGCAGCGCCCACGCGAACTGCGCCCGGTGGGCACGGGCCAGCCGCCGCAGCCGGGTGAGCGCCGACCCGCGGTCGGCGGCAGGGGCGGATTCCGGCGTGGCTTCGGCCGCGGGGTCAGCGGTCGCGGGCCCGGCGGATCCTCCGTCCCCGGAAGCCGAGCCCCCGGCCGTCTCCGGGCGCACCGCCGCCGACGCCTCCGCTCCGGCGCGCCGCATCCCGCTCGACGCTCCGATCGGCGTGGCCCCGGCCGCCGGTTCCGGCAGCCGCACCACCCGGTCCGCCACCGCCAGCAGCGCCGGCCGGTGGACCACGAGCAGGACCGTACGGCCGGCCGCGAGCCGGCGGACCGCGGCCACGATGGCCTCCTCGGTGGCGCCGTCCAGGTTCGCGGTGGGCTCGTCCAGGAGCAGGATCGGCCGGTCGGCGAGGAAGGCGCGGGCGAGCGCGAGGCGCTGGCGCTGGCCGGCGGAGAGCCCCGCGCCGGACTCACCGAGCCGGGTCGCCGTACCGTCCGGGAGCGCGTCGACGAAGTCCAGCGCGCCCGCGTCGCCCAGGGCGGTGCGCACGGCGGCGTCATCCGCGTCCGGCCGCGCCAGCCGTACGTTCTCGGCGATGGTGCCGGCGAACAGATGCGGGTGCTGCGGCACCCAGGCGATCTGCTGCCGCCAGCTCTCGGGGGAGAGGGACGCGATATCGCGACCGTCGGCCAGGGCCCGGCCCTCGGACGGTTCGGTGAAGCCGAGCAGCACGCTCAGCAGGGTGGACTTGCCGGCGCCGGAGGGCCCGACCAGCGCGACGGTCTCGCCGGGCCGGACCTCGAACGAGGTCGCGGGGAGCGAATCGGTGGTCCGCCCGGGGTGGCGGACCACCAGTTCCTCGACGGCCAGCGCGGTGCCCCGGGGCGCGGGTGCGGTGCCGGGCGTCCGCAGCGGGGTCTCCAGTACGGCGAAGATCTCTTCCGCGGCCGAGAGCCCCTCGGCCGCGGCGTGGTACTGCGCACCGACCTGCCGCAGCGGCAGATACGCCTCGGGCGCCAGCACCAGCACCATCAGGCCGGTGTAGAGGTCGAGTTCACCGTGCACCAGCCGCATACCGATGCCGACCGCGACCAGCGCGACGGAGATGGTGGCGAGAAGTTCGAGCGCGAAGGAGGAGAGAAAGGCGATCCGCAGAGTGCGCAGCGTCGCCCGGCGGTATTCACCGGTGATGGCCCTGATGGAGGCGGCCTGGGCCTTGGCCCGGCCGAAGACCTTGAGGGTGGGCAGGCCCTCGACGACATCGAGGAAGTGGCCCGACAGCCGGGCGAGCAGCCGCCATTGGCGGTCCATCCGCGACTGTGTGGCCCAGCCGATCAGGATCATGAACAGCGGGATCAGCGGAAGGGTGAGCACGATCGTGAGCGCCGAGATCCAGTCGCCGGTGACGATCCGGGCCAGCACCGCGAGGGGAACGACGACCGCCAGCCCCAGCTGCGGCAGATAGCGGGCGAAGTAGTCGTCCAGGGCGTCGATGCCCCGGGTGGCGAGGGCCGTGAGCTCGCCGGTGCGCATCTCCAGGGTGCCCGCACCGGCAGCGGCGCCCGCACCTGCCGCCTCCGTGCCGTACGCCTCCGGGACCTGCGCGCCGCCGTCCGTGCGGCCGATCACCGCGCCGGGCCCCAGCCGCGCCGCCCGCTCGATCAGCCGCATCCGCAGCTCGGACTTGACCGCCGCGCCGGCGCGGTGTGCGGCCAGCTCGGTGAGCCAGGAGACCAGGCCGCGTCCGACGGAGACCGCGGCGAGCAGTGCCAGGGGCGTGGCCAGGGCGCCGACCGCGAGGTCGTGCTGGAACGCACCGACCACGACCTCCGCGATCAGCATCGCCTGGCCGACGACCAGGCCCGCTCCGGCAAGCCCGAGCACCACCACCGCGATCAGGAAACCGCGGGTGGCGTGGGCGTAGCGGAGCAGACGCGGGTCGACGGGTTTCACGTGAAACATTCCATCCTGCTGAGGCCGCCCCGAGGGGCGACGGGCTCAACTAGTGGGCATCGGCAAGGTGTTGGGTGCCGATGCGCTTACGGAACACCCAGTACGTCCACCCCTGGTAGAGCATCACGAGCGGTGTGGCGAAGGCGGCACCCCACGTCATGATCTTCAGGGTGTAGGGGCTGGAGGAGGCGTTGCTGACCGTGAGGTTCCAGCTCTCGTTCAGCGTGGACGGCATGACGTTCGGGAAGAGCGTCAGGAACAGCATCACGACCGCGGCCACGATGGTGAGGCCGGAGAACGCGAACGCCCAGCCCTCACGCCCGAGCCGGTTGGCCCCGAGCGCCGCGACCAGCGCGACCACCGCCACCATCATGGCGACCAGGCTGGTGCCGTCACCGTTGTCGGCCTGGGTCCAGCCGAGGAAGCCGACCGCGAGCACGGCGGCGACCGGTCCGAGGACGGCCGCCCTCCTGCGCGCCCGCTCCCGGATGTCGCCCACCGTCTTGAGCGAGGCGAACACCGCACCGTGGAAGGTGAACAGCGTGAGCGTGACCAGGCCGCCCAGGATCGCGTACGGGTTCAGCAGGTCGAGGACGCTGCCCACATATTCCTTGTGGGCGTCGATCTTGACGCCGTGCACGAGGTTGCCGAACACCACGCCCCACAGCACAGCGGGCAGCAGGGAAGTCCAGAAGATCGTGTTTTCCCAGTTCCGCTGCCAGCGCTCCCCGGTCCGCTTGACGCGGTACTCAAAGGCGACACCACGCAGGATCAGACAGATGAGGATCAGCAGCAGCGGCAGATAGAAGCCGGAGAAGAGGGTGGCGTACCACTCGGGGAAGGCGGCGAAGGTCGCACCGGCCGCACTGATCAGCCAGACCTCGTTGCCGTCCCAGACCGGCCCGATGGTGTTGATCAGTACCCGCTTCTCCTGCCGGTCACGGGCGAGGAGCTTGGTGAGGACGCCGATTCCGAAGTCGAATCCTTCGAGGAAGAAGTACCCGGTCCAGAGAACGGCGATAAGGACGAACCAGACGTCGTGGAGTTGCACAGTCGCCTCCTAGTACGAGAAGGCCATCGGCCGGTCGGCGTCCGTGCTGTCGCCGCCGATCTTGGTGGGCGGGTTGAGGTCGGAGTCGGTGAGCTCCGGGGGGCCGACCTTGACGTACTTCACCAGCAGCTTGACCTCGACCACGGCGAGGATCGCGTAGAGCGTGGTGAAGACGATCATCGAGGTGAGTACCTCGCCCTGCGAGACGCCCGGGGACACCGCGTCCGAGGTGCGCAGCACGCCGTAGACGGCCCAGGGCTGGCGGCCCATCTCGGTGAAGATCCAGCCCCAGGAGTTCGCGATGAGCGGGAAGCCGAGGGTGACGAAGGCGAGCGACCAGTACCACTTGCTCAGCCGGGCACCGAGCTCCTTGTTCCTGGTGAGCACGAGACGGGGTGGTTCCTCGTCCCCCGTACGCAGCCCCGGCGCCAGCCAGAACTTCTTACGGGTGAGCCACAGCCCGGCGAGTCCGATGGCGAACGACGACATCCCGAAGCCGATCATCCAACGGAAGCCCCAGTAAGCGACCGGGATGTTGGGCCGGTAGTCACCGGGCCCGAACTTCTGCTGCTCGGCCCTGTTGACGTCGTTGATGCCGGGGACCGGCGAGGTGAAGTCGTTATGGGCGAGGAAGGAGAGCAGACCGGGAACCTCGATGGCGACCTTGTTGTGGCCCTTGTCGACGTCCCCGTAGGCGAAGACCGAGAACGGCGCCGGCTTTTCGGTTTCCCACAGCGCCTCGGCGGCAGCCATCTTCATCGGCTGCTGCTTGAACATGACCTTGCCGAGCGAGTCACCGCTGACCGCGGTGAGGATGCCGGCGATGACCAGCGTGATCAGCCCGAGCCGCAGCGACGTCCGCATGACCTTGATGTGCTTCTTGCGCATCAGGTGGAAGGCGGAGATGCCGACCATGAACGCGGCGCCGGTCAGGAAGGCCGCGGTCAGCGTGTGGAAGACGACGACCAGGGTAGTGTCCTGGGTCAGCACCTTCCAGAAGTCGGTCAGCTCGGCACGGCCGTTCGCGGCGTTGTACTTGTAGCCGACCGGGTGCTGCATCCAGGAGTTCGCCGCCAGGATGAAGTACGACGAGAGGATCGTGCCGATCGAGACCATCCACATGCAGAAGCAGTGGATCTTCTTCGGCAGCTTGTCCCAGCCGAAGATCCACAGGCCGATGAAGGTGGACTCGAAGAAGAACGCGATGAGCGCCTCGAAGGCCAGCGGAGCACCGAAGACGTCGCCGACGAACCGCGAGTAGTCGGACCAGTTCATACCGAACTGGAACTCCTGGACGATGCCGGTGACGACACCCATCGCGATATTGATCAGAAACAGCTTGCCCCAGAACTTGGTGGCCTTGAGGTACTTCTCCTTACCCGTGCGTACCCATGCGGTCTCGAGTCCGGCCACCAGGGCGGCGAGGGAGATCGTCAGGGGGACGAACAGGAAGTGGTAGACGGTCGTGATGCCGAATTGCCATCGCGCCAGAGTCTCTGGCGCCAACGCCAGTTCCATGTCGTGCTCCTTACGTCGCCGTGTGGCACCACGGCAATGCCCCTTATGCACCCAATAAAGGGCACATAACGGATGGGCTTGTGAACGCGTTCACATTCACAAGGAATTATCTCCTATGACTTTTCGGCCAATCCCTGGGGGGTACGTGACCGCAGTCACGTCGGCCCGAAAACGCCCCGAGGCCGCGGGTCGGCAGACCCACGGCCTCGGTACGGCGTCCTGACGACGGCCTACAGCGCCTTACGGAACTCCTCCGCGGCCTGCAGGAACAGATCCATCGCCGGGCTCTCGCCGATCGTCACCCGCACCCCCTCACCGGGGAACGGCCGCACCACCACCCCGGCCCGCTCGCAGGCCGCGGCAAAGTCGGCCGTACGGTCCCCCAGCCGCAGCCAGACGAAGTTGGCCTGCGATTCCGGGACCGTCCAGCCCTGCCCGAGCAGACCGTCCACCACCCGCGCCCGCTCGGCCACCAGGGCATCGACCCGCTCCAGCAGCGCCGCCTCGCTGCGCAGCGACGCCACCGCCGCCTCCTGCGCGAGCTGGCTGACCCCGAAGGGCACCGCCGTCTTGCGCAGCGCCGCGGCCACCGGCTCATGCGCCACCGCGAAGCCGACCCGCAGCCCCGCCAGGCCGTACGCCTTGGAGAAGGTCCGCAGCACACACACGTTGGGGCGGTCGTGGTAGAGATCGATACCGTCCGGTACCTCGGCGTCCCGGATGAACTCGCGATAGGCCTCGTCCAGCACCACCAGCACATCGCCCGGCACCCGGTCCAGGAAGGACTCCAGCTCCGCACGGCGTACGACGGTGCCGGTGGGGTTGTTGGGGTTGCAGACGAAGATCAACCGGGTCCGGTCGGTGATCGCGGCAAGCATCGCCTCCAGGTCGTGCACCTCGCCCGAGGTCAGCGGGACCTGCACGGCCGTGGCGCCGGAGACCTGGGTGATGATCGGGTACGCCTCGAACGAGCGCCAGGCGTAGATCACTTCATCACCGGGCCCGGCCGTCGCCTGGACCAGCTGCTGGGCCACCCCGACCGACCCGGTGCCCGTCGCCAGATGCTCCACCGGCACCGAGAACCGCTCGGACAGCTCCGCCATCAGGCCCGTGCAGGCCATGTCCGGGTAGCGGTTGACGGCCCCGGCAGCGGTCACCGTGCTCTCCAGGACGCCCGGCAGCGGCGGATAGGGGTTCTCGTTGGAGGACAGCTTGTATGTGACGGGGCCGCCGACCGCCGCCGGCCGACCCGGCTTGTAGGTGGGGACGCCGTCCAGCGCAGCACGCAGCTTCGGGGTCTTCTCGCTCACCGCAGGTCCTCCTCGACCGTCCGCTCATCTCCAATACTGCACACCTTATGAGGATTGACCCGTTCGGCGGCAGCCCCGACCCGGCGGCAGCACCTCTCCACTCTCCGGACGGCCCTCCGGAGAGCCCCGCGCAAAACCCCCTGGGAGCGCTCCCCGAACCGGCGCGCGCCGGTGGCTTACGCCGTGGCGCGCATCCCCCGTCAAGGTGACTTGAGACCACTTCGGGACCGGAACCGATCGACAGGTGAAGGCGGAAAATCTCCCGCATAATGATCACTATTCACGTCAACTCCCTTTATTTTGCAGGGAATTGATGATTGATCACCGTGCAGAAACGTGCCTTTCCACAGCCGTTGGTGGCCCCCCGTGAATGCGCCTCACGAGCCCTACTATCGGCTCGCCATGACAGCAGCAGGGAAGCACCAGGTGAGCCGGTCGACCGGTCGCCGGCTGGGGCGGGCGGGCATCCGGGACGTGGCCGCCGCAGCCGGTGTGTCGATCACGACTGTCTCCGACGCGCTCAACGGCAAGGGCCGGCTTCCGGATGCCACCCGTAGCCATGTCCGCGAGGTGGCCGACCGGCTGGGCTACCGCCCGTCCGCAGCCGCCCGCACCCTCCGTACCGGTAAGTCAGGGCTCCTCGGCCTGACCGTGACCACGTACGGGGACGAACCCTTCACCTTCACCGAATTCGCCTATTTCGCGGAGATGGCCAGAGCCGCCACCTCCGCGGCCCTGGCCCGCGGCTATGCGCTGGTCATCCTCCCGGCGACCTCCCGCCACGACGTGTGGTCCAACGTCGCCCTCGACGGCACCGTCGTCATCGACCCCGCCGACGGCGACCCCGTCGTCACCGAACTCGTCCGGCACGGCATCCCCGTCGTCTCCGACGGCCGCCCCGGCGGCGCACTGCCCGTCACCGGCTGGGTCGACAACGATCACGAGGCGGCCGTCCTCGGTCTGCTCGACCATCTCGCCGACGCCGGCGCCCGCCGCATCGGACTCCTCACGGGCAACACCACCGACACCTACACCCGGCTGTCCACCACCGCCTATCTGCGCTGGTGCGAACGGGTCGGCCAGGATCCGGTGTACGAGTCCTACCCGGCACACGACCCGTGCGCGGGGGCCGTCGCCGCCGACCGGCTGCTGGCCCGCCCGGACCGCCCGGACGCCGTCTACGGGCTCTTCGACCCCAACGGCACGGACCTGCTCGCCGCCGCCCGGCGCTACGGCCTGCGGGTGCCGGAGGACCTGCTGCTGGTCTGCTGCAGCGAGTCCACCCTCTACGCCGCCACCGAACCTCCGATCACCACGCTGTCCCTCAAACCGCGCCGCATCGGCACCGCCGTCATCCAGATCCTCATCGACGCCATCGAAGGGCTGGACCACGGCCGGCCCATCGAACAGGTGATACCTACCGATCTCATCGTCCGTGCCTCGTCCCAACGACGGTCACCGAGAACGACCGTCAGCCCGCCACGGGGACCGGCCGGCGACTGAGGGTGCTCCCACATACGGACGACCGGGCGTTCTCTTCCACGAGGAAAAAACAGGGCGATCCCGGGACAAATCAGCCGCGAACGCCGGGCTCCGGCGGATTGACCACCCCCGGGTGCGTCACAACCCGCGACCAGCATTCCTATGATGGGCGCACGACACCGCGGACCGCCGTCGACCAGGCAAAGGTCCGAGAGGTGCACGGCGGCGCGACGGTGGAGGGGTCGATGACTCAGGGGGCCAGTCTGGGACCCATGGTGCGAACCATGGCGGGAGAAACTCCGGCGCCTGCTCCGCCGCCCGGAGTGCCTTCCGGCACGCCCGCCGGGTCCCCCGCGCCGCCTGTCGGCCCGCCGCTCCATCTGCCCGCCGGTGCCCCTGCCGCGCCGCCGGCCGCGCCCCCCGTGGCGCCGCCGGCCGAGCTGCCCGAGGAGTACACCCCGACCGCGCGTGACCTCCCGGTCATCGCCCCCGGCCGTACGGACACCCTGATCGACCGCCCGGCGGTCGTCCCGGTGCCCGAACCGGCCACGGACCCCGACGCGCCCGAGGGCATGGGCCCGCTGTACGTCGTCGGCGATGTGCACGGCTACTACGACGAGCTGCGCGAGGCGCTGGCCGCCGAGGGCCTGATCGACGCCGACGGCAACTGGGCGGCGGGCAACGCCCGGCTCTGGTTCCTCGGCGACTTCACGGACCGCGGCCCGGACGGGATCGGCGTCATCGACCTCGTCATGCAGCTCTCCGCGGAGGCCGCAGCGGCCGGCGGCTACTGCAAGGCCCTGATGGGCAACCACGAGCTCCTGCTGCTGGGCGCCAAGCGGTTCGGCGACACCCCCGTACAGTCCGGCGCCGGCACCGCGTCCTTCCAGGCCGCCTGGCTCCTCAACGGCGGCCAGAAGACCGATATGGACCGCCTGGAGGACCACCACCTCCAGTGGATGGCCCGGCTGGACGCCGTGATGGAGGAGGACGGGCATCTGCTCGTGCACTCCGACACCACCGCCTACCTCGAATACGGCGACTCCATCGAGGCCGTCAACGACACCGTCCACGACGTGCTCACCCGCAGCGACGCCGACGAAGTCTGGGATCTGTTCCGGAAGTTCACCAAGCGCTTCGCCTTCCGCGACGAAGCCGGCTCGGAAGCCGTCCGGGAACTCCTCGATGCCTACGGCGGCGACCGCGTCGTCCACGGCCACAGCCCGATCCCGTATCTGCTGGGCGAGGTCGGCACGGAGGACGGCGAGAGCGACGGCGTCGCGGTCGACGGTCCGCATGTCTACGCCGACGGTCTGGCCATCGCCATGGACGGCGGCATCACGATGGCCGGAAAGCTATTGGTCGTTCAACTTCCCTTGGCTGGCTGAGGGTTGTACGGGTAGTCGTACGCCAGGCCGGCCGACGGGCGGTCAGGACGAAAACGGGGGACGGCACCGGCGGAAACCGGTCGGTGCATTACTCAATTTCCGCAAACTCTCTGTCACCCCGCGCCGGAGTCGCTCTACCATCGGGGCTATCCGTAGCAGGCTCTCCTCCGTTTCCGCCCACTGCCCGGCCAACGCCGGCCGTACGGCCCTACGGAGCATCGGGGGATGCACATGAACAGCGCTCCGCACCTGCTGAACGAGGACCGCGCGGAATTTGCGCGGATCCTCGATGAGGCGCTGCGTACCGCCCCATACCGCGCGGACGGCCTGACCGCCGCCGCGGGAGACCCTCTCCACACCGAGCAGTTGCGCACGATGGCACTCAGCGCGACCACCGCCATCGCTGCCTGCGCCGCGGCCGAATACCAACGCTATGTGCAGCTCCGCGCCGCATTGCGCGCGCCGGCGCCCACCGCGTCCGTCGCCGATACGGGCGGCGAGGAGCAGAACGCGGCCGATGACGGGAGACCAGGACCGGACAGCGACGCGGTCATCGACGAGGCCGAAAGCACCGGCGCCGGGCTGACCGCCATGATCGCCGTGCTCGCCCCTGTGCTCGCCGGCATCGCCGCGGTCCTGTTCCTCCTCATCGGGTATGTGCTGCGCGCCCTCAGCCCCGACAAATCCCTGGCCCAGCCGCTGATCAGCGTCGGCTGGATCTTCGCGGCGCTGACCGCGGCGGGCACCCTGGTCGCCATGGCCGGTCTGGTCATCACGGCGGTGCGCAACGGCGCGTCCGCCCAGGTCGCCGGAGCCGAGGGATCGGCCGAGGCACTGGACCAGGCCCGCGAGGCCTGGCGCCGCGCCCTTCTGGAGCGCGGTCTGCTGCCGTTTCTCCGAGCGGCTCTCGCCGACCCCACAGCCACCCCGGACGACGACCCGGCCCGCTACGTCCCGCGCCGCACCACGTCCCCCGAGAGCCGCATCCCGACCCTCGGCTACACCCGCCCCGAGTTCACCAGCCCCGACAGCGGCGCCTCGGGATCCCGCCCGCGCTACTCCAGCCCGGACTTCACCAGCCCCGATTACGGCGGGCCGGATCATCACCCGGATTAGGGCGGGCCGGACCACCACCCCGATGAGGGCGGGCCGGACCATCACGGCTCCATGGAGCTCCTGTCCCTGCGGTGCCGACCATCATCCCGCTCTGCTCGTGATCGCCCGGACAGTCCCTCGGCGCCCCCTAGGACGGTGGTACGCAGCAGACGAGTGTGGTGGAGGCACCGCCGGAGCCCCCACCACACGCCGTCAGCCGATCAGTCCGCCAACGGCAGGTACACCCGGTTCCCCGCCGCCGCGAACTCCTTCGACTTCTCGGCCATTCCGGCCTCGGGGTCGAGTGCCAGGTCGCCGCCGTGTTCGCGGCGGATGTCCTGGCTGATCTTCATCGAGCAAAACTTCGGGCCGCACATCGAGCAGAAGTGGGCCGTCTTCGCCGGTTCGGCGGGCAGCGTCTCGTCATGGAAGGCGCGAGCCGTGTCCGGGTCGAGGGCCAGGTTGAACTGATCCTCCCAGCGGAACTCGAAACGGGCGTCGGAGAGCGCGTCGTCCCATTCCTGAGCGCCCGGGTGGCCCTTGGCCAGGTCCGCCGCATGGGCCGCGATCTTGTACGTGATGACGCCGGTCTTGACGTCGTCGCGGTCCGGCAGGCCCAGGTGCTCCTTGGGCGTGACGTAACAGAGCATCGCGGTGCCCCACCAGGCGATCATCGCCGCGCCGATACCGGAGGTGATGTGGTCGTAGGCGGGCGCGATGTCGGTGGTCAGCGGGCCGAGCGTGTAGAACGGGGCCTCTTCGCAGATCTCCTGCTGGAGGTCGATGTTCTCCTTGATCTTGTGCATCGGGACATGTCCCGGGCCCTCGATCATGGTCTGTACGCCGTGCCGCTTGGCGATGGTGTTCAGCTCGCCGAGCGTCCGCAGCTCCGCGAACTGCGCCTCGTCGTTGGCGTCCGCGATGGAGCCGGGGCGCAGACCGTCACCGAGCGAGTAGGTGACGTCGTAGGAGGCGAGGATCTCGCAGAGCTCCTCGAAGTGCGTGTAGAGGAACGACTCCTGGTGGTGTGCCAGGCACCAGGCGGCCATGATCGAACCGCCGCGGGAGACGATGCCGGTCTTGCGGCGGGCCGTGAGGGGCACATAGCGGAGCAGCACCCCGGCGTGCACCGTCATGTAGTCGACGCCCTGTTCGGCCTGCTCGATGACGGTGTCCTTGTAGATCTCCCAGGTCAGCTCCTCGGCCTTGCCGTCGACCTTCTCCAGCGCCTGGTAGAGGGGGACGGTGCCGATGGGGACGGGGGAGTTGCGCAGCACCCACTCGCGGGTGGTGTGGATATTGCGGCCGGTGGACAGATCCATCACCGTGTCGGCGCCCCAACGGGTCGCCCAGGTCATCTTCTCCACCTCCTCCTCGATGGAGGAAGTGACCGCCGAATTGCCGATGTTGGCGTTCACCTTCACCAGGAAGTTCTTGCCGATGATCATCGGCTCGATCTCCGGGTGGTTGATGTTGGCCGGCAGCACCGCACGGCCGGCCGCGATCTCGTCGCGGACGAACTCGGGCGTGACCTTCTCGCGGAGGGCGACGTACTCCATCTCCGCGGTGATCTCGCCACGCTGGGCGTAGGCGAGCTGGGTGACCGCGGCGCCGTCACGGCCGCGGCGCGGCTGCCGGGGACGGCCGGGGAAGACCGCGTCGAGGTTCTTGAGTCCGCCGCGCGGCGAGGTGTGCTTGAGGCCGTCGTCCTCGGGCCGCATGGGGCGGCCCGCGTACTCCTCGGTGTCGCCGCGGCCGATGATCCAGTTCTCCCGCAGCGGCGTCAGGCCACGGCGGACGTCGGTTTCGATATTGGGGTCGGTGTACGGCCCTGACGTGTCGTAGAGCGTCACGTCCTTGCCGTTGGTGAGGTGCACCCGCCGGACCGGCACCCGAAGGTCCGGGCGCGATCCGGAGACATAGCCCTTGTGCCAGCCGATCTGCGGCTTTTCGCCACCGTTGGCACCCTTTTCGGGCGTGCGTGCATCCTGCAGAGTCATGAGACCCAACTCCCTACGCCGGCATTACCCGGTAACAGGTTCGGCGGTCGACGCAGCGGCTTCCGTCCGCCGGCGTTTCACGTGAAACGCCGCTGGGACGGAGGTCAGCGCCCTCTCAGCCCGGTGCTCCGAGCTCCCGCGATTGCAAAGTGCCACCACGGTAGCGGCCGATGTGGCGCGGTGAACAGTGGGCCCCTTGAGTTCTTGCGATGATCGGGCGGTGTCCCCTCACGAGTCCCACCATCACTCCGCGCCGCACTCCCATGCGCACGGCCATGGTCCTGCCGCGCCCGTCTCCCGACATCTGCGCAAGGTCATCGCGGCGGTACTGATCCCGTTCGCGGCCGCGGTGGCGGTCGGCCTGGTCGTGCTCTGGCCGGGCGGTGCACCGCCCCACAAACCGTCAGGGGTCGGCTTCGACCAGCCCACGGAGACGGCCAGAGTGGTCAAAGTGGTGGAGGTGAACTGTGCGGATGTCCATGCCGAACAGCAGCCCCAGCCCCCGTCGCCGACGGGGCAGCCACCGACCGGGGGAGCGGACAAGGGCAAGCCCTGCCAGCAGGCGACGATCGAAGTCACCACCGGGGAGAACAAGGGGCGCACCTTCCAGACGGTGGTGACACCGGACGCGCTGCGCCACTACACCACCGGCCAGGAGGTGGTGGTGGCGTACTCCCCCAAGGCGCCGAAGGATCTGCAGTACTCGGTCAGCGATGTCGACCGGTCGCTCCCGATGTGGCTGTTGGCCGCGATCTTCGCCTTCGCCGTGGTGATCGTCGGCCGGCTGCGCGGCCTACTCGCCCTGGTGGCGCTGGCGGCCAGCTTTGTGGTCCTGACGCTGTTCATCCTTCCGGCGATCCTGCAGGGCTCCAATCCACTGGTGGTGGCGGTGGTCGGCGGCAGCGCGATCATGCTGATCGCGCTGTACCTGTGCCATGGGCTGACGGCCCGTACCTCCGTGGCCGTGCTCGGCACGCTCGCCTCACTGCTGCTGATCGGGCTGCTCGGCTCGGTATTCATCGGCTGGGCGCTGCTGACCGGCAATACTGACGACACGACCGGGCTGGTGCACGGTCTGTACCCGGATATCGAGATCCGCGGTCTGCTGCTGGCGGGGATCATCATCGGCTCGCTGGGCGTGCTCGACGATGTGACGGTGACCCAGACCGCCGCGGTCTGGGAGCTCAAGGAGGCGGACCCGTCGGCCGGCTGGCGCAAGCTGTACGGCGCCGCGATGCGGATCGGCCGGGATCACATTGCGTCCGTCGTCAACACCCTTGTGCTGGCCTACGCGGGCGCCGCACTGCCGCTGCTTTTGCTGTTCTCGATCGCACAGAGCAGCGTCGGCACGGTCGCTTCGAGCGAGGTGGTTGCGGAGGAGATCGTCCGTACGCTCGTGGGCAGCATCGGACTGGTCGCCGCGGTGCCGCTGACCACCCTGCTGGCCGCGCTGGTCGTCTCGGCGGACCGGAAGCAGCAGAAGGAGCAGAGCGCGCCGACGGACGTCTTCACGGAAGCCGGACAGGGAGCCGGGACCGGAACCGGGGCGGGGTCCGGGGCCGGGGTTACCGGCGGCGTGCCGGCGAGCCCCACGGGTGGCCGGCCGGGACGACGTGGGGGACGCGGCAAGCGACGTAAGCAGTAAGGACGGGAAGGCCGGCGCGGGGGAGGGCCGACGGGGGCCGGGTCAGCCGGCCGGGGCCTCCGTGAGGATCTGGTCCAGTACGGCCTCCAGGGTGTCGCAGACCTCTTCCTTACCCAGCGGCACCAGCCGGTCCGTACGGTCCAGGAAGGCGACCAGCGGCGCCGCACTCACCCGGAACAGCGCACGCTCGGCGCCGACTTGAAGGCTGATGAGGACATCGCTGAGGTGCTCGGGGGAGGCCGGCTCGATACGCACATCGCCCTCACCGGACGGCCGGCTCAGCCCGTCCAGCAGCAGCTCCCGGCCGAATGCCCAGGTCACCGGCGCATCGCCGGGCAGGTCGAAGGTGAGGCGGACGGCGTACGGATCGGCGCTGGCGAAGTCCAGCTCCACCGGAATCCGGAACGCAAGCTCCTCCGAGACGACGAAGCTCATGATCACTTCTGCCTGAACTGTGTCGGTCATCAACCACTGCCCCGCACTTGATCGGAGATGGCCGGGAAACAACCCCCGTAGCCCTATTGGCGCCATCGTCTGCCACGTGCCAGCAGATCACAAGGAGTGAGTTTTCAGATACTGATAGAGAAGGCGAGTGTCGTTAGTGTCGCCTCCGCCATTTTCCGTAGTCGGTCTGTAACGGACCGCAATCGACGCAGTTCGTCCACGGGCAGGGAAACCGCCAGCGTCGCGACGGCCGCCCCGACCTGGACGGGGATGGCGGAGCACACCGTGCCCAGGGCATATTCCTGCCGCTCGTAAGCGACTTGGCGACGACGCACCGTATCCAAACGATGCAGCAAATCGTCCTCAGTTCGCACGGAAAAGGGCGTTATCGACTGGACGGGATGGCGTGCCAGATGCTCCTTCCTCGTTGTCTCGTCAAGCTGCGCGAGCAGGCATTGCCCGATGGCATGGGCATGGGCGGTGGTTCGGAAGTCGACCCACTCCACGACCGGTGGCCGCGCCGGGTCGTCGGTCACCGCCACCACCTCCACTTCACCCTCCCGGTAGACAGCGAAGTAGACGGCGGCGCCCAGTACCTGGCCCGCCAGGGCCAGCGCCTCGGAGATATGGGCCCGTTGCCGGCGCCTGGCCCCCGCCCCGCCGATGGCCTCGGCCGCCTCGCCGAGGACGAAGACACCGTTCTCACGCTGGAGATAGCCCTCGTGCGTCAGGGTCCGCAGCAGGTGGTAGGTCGTCGGCAGCGGCAGCCCGGCTTCTCTCGCCAGCTGCTTGGCGGGCGCGCCGTCGGCATGCGCGCCCACCGCCTCCAGTAGCCGGAGCGCCCGCTGTACCGATCCGATCAAGGTGGGGTGGGAGGTGGATTCGCCGTTCACGATTGCCAACGCCAACCCCCAGGTCCGCTCGCAATGGGGCACGGGGCCCCGGCCGCGGGACCAACTCCCGCGACCGCGCGCGTCTTCCAGGCACCCACGAGGACGCCCGGACCGGGCTCTTCTCACCCGGGATTTTCCGGAACGCCACCGTCCGGAAGACGCCTGCGATCGGCACTCTAACTCGGCGGAGGGAGCCAGAAGGCCCGAAGTCGCCGGGAGTTACCCCGTCCGCGCACCGCTGAGCGGGACTGTGCGGGCCGGGTTCGACAGCTGACCCCACTGCGTCGCGATGAGGTGTGCCGGGGGTGCTTTGCGGGGTGACCGTCCGGCGGCCAGCGCCGAGCGGGAGCGAGCCCCGGCGACCGCCGGCGATCGGGCACCGGCGGCGGCCTCCTCGGCTGTGGCCTACCAGTCACTCTTCGACGAGGAAGAGGACGAGCCGCTGACCCTGCGGACGAGGTAGATGACTCCGGCGATCAGGGCCGCCGCGATGAGGACCTTGAACAGCACGCCGATCAGGAAGCCGAGTGCGGTGGCAATCAGTCCACCGAAGACGACGATCACGATGACGGGCACCACGACCCAGGTGACCCACCACGGAAGCCCTGCGAATATCCCCTTACCGGCCACTGCTCTCCCCTGCTCTCTGTCTCTCGCGCTGTCGTTGTCCGTACCGCGCTATCTGTCTGCCGCGCTGGATCGCGCCGATGGCACCGTCCGCGTGCTGCGTGTCTGCCGCCCCGCGCCTCAGGTTTCCCTTCACCCACGATGCTAGGACGCGGACCACGGCCGTGGGGGCTTCGCAGCCCCGGTCCTCCCCTGACCCTTCCCCTACGGGTCCCGGAGCCCGGCCCTTAGCTCTCAGGAGGAGAGAAGACCACCATCACCCGGAGGTCCTCGCTGATGTGGTGGAACTTGTGGGGCACCCCGGCCGGCACATAGACCACGCTGCCCCGTGCCACCGACTGCGTCTCCTGCCCGACGGTGATCGCCGCCCGGCCGCTGACCACGAGATACACCTCGTCCTGCGCGTGCGGCTGCTGGGGATCGATGCTGCCTGCATCCAGCGCATACAGACCGACCGACATGTTGCGCTCCCGTAGGAACTGCAGATACGCACCGTCGTTCGCGGCCCGCTCCGCTTCCAGCTCATCCAGTCGGAAAGCCTTCATGCCGTTCGCACCCCTCGATGATTCAGACTCGTCTGCGACGATCTCACCATGAAGCATTTTCTGGTCAAGACGATCGCCAATGCCGCGGCGCTTGCCGTGGCCATCTGGCTGCTCAAGGACATCACGCTCACCGGTGAGAACACCGGCCGCCAAGTACTGACACTGATCCTCGTCGCGCTGATCTTCGGGCTGGTCAATTTCCTGGTCAAGCCCGTGGTGAAGCTGCTCTCCTTCCCCCTGTTCATCCTCACGCTCGGCCTGATCACGCTGGTCGTGAACGCGCTGATGCTGCTGCTGACCTCCTGGCTCGCCGGCAAGGCCGATCTCGCCTTCCATGTGGGCGGCTTCTGGACGGCACTGCTCGGCGGCGTGATCATCTCGATAGTCGCCTGGGCGATGCATGTGATCCTTCCCGACGAGGACTGACCCTTGACCGCTCCCTTCCGTATCTGCTTCGTCTGCACCGGCAACATCTGCCGGTCGCCGATGGCGGAGTCCGTCTTCCGCGCCCGCCTCGCGGAGGCCGGGCTCGACGGCCTGGTCGAGGTGGACAGCGCGGGGACCGGCGGCTGGCACGAGGGCGATGGAGCCGACCCGCGCACGGTCGCCGTACTGCGCGCGGGCGGTTATGCACACGCTCACACCGCCCACCAGTTCCATGCCTCCTGGTTCGACCACCTCGACCTGGTCATCGCGCTCGACTCCGGCCATCTGCGCGAGCTGCGCCGCCTCGCCCCCACCGCACAGGACGCCGCCAAGGTCCACCTGCTGCGTGCGTACGGGGCGGGCGCGGCGGCGGGCGCGATGGCGGACAGTGGCTCGGGCCCGGTGTCCGTCCCCTCCTCCGACCTCGATCCCTCCGACGATCTCGACGTACCCGATCCGTACTACGGCGGCTTCGAGGGCTTCGAGGAGTGCCTGACGATGGTCGAGACGGCAAGCGAAGGCCTGCTGACCGCGGTCCGCGCCGCGCTGCCGGCCCGTACCGTCGTCCCGGCCCGCGCCCCCGAGCCCGACATCCGGCGCGCAGCCCGGGAACCGCATCAGCCACCGGAGAAGGAGAGCGCATGACGGGCGACGGCACCCGCGCCGTACGAGCCGGGCTCCCGGAGCCCGAGGCCTATGAGCCGGCCCTTCCCGGGCCGGTGTTCGCGGCCCACTACCACCTCCCCGGCGATGCCGTCGGCCCCTACACCTACGGCCGCGATGCCAACCCGACGTGGACCCGTCTGGAACAGGCCATCGGCGAGCTCGAATCGCCGGACGAGCACGCCCATACCGTCGCCTTCGCTTCCGGGATGGCGGCGATCACCGCGGTCCTCTTCTCGCAGCTGCGCTCCGGCGACGCGGTGGTGCTCCCCAGCGACGGCTATCAGCTGCTGCCTGCCGTGCGCACGCGACTGGAGAGCTATGGCATCGAGGTCCGGACGGCGCCGACCGCACACGACGCACAGCTCGATGCGCTGGACGGCGCCCGGCTGCTGTGGATCGAGACGCCTTCCAACCCCGGCCTCGATGTCTGCGACATCCAGCGGCTGGCCGACGCGGCGCACCGCCGGGGCGCGCTGGTCGCCGTCGACAACACCCTCGCCACCCCGCTCGGCCAGCGCCCGCTCGACCTCGGCGCGGACTTCTCGGTGGCCAGCGGCACCAAGGGCCTGACCGGCCATGGCGATGTCCTGCTGGGCTACGCCAGCACCCGCGATGCCGCGCTCGCCGATTCCGTACGGCTGTGGCGCAAGACCGTGGGCGCCATCCCCGGTCCCATGGAGAGCTGGCTCGCGCATCGCTCACTCGCCACTCTCGCGCTGCGCGTGCGGCAGCAGTCGGCCGGTGCGCTGGCGCTGGCCACGGCGCTGGCCGACCGACCGGAGGTCACCGGCCTGCGCCACCCCGGACTGCGGTCCGATCCGTCCCACGAGCTCGCCGCCCGGCAGATGCGCCCGGGCCGC
Organism: Streptomyces sp. NPDC048637; assembly: GCF_040650675.1. Lineage (NCBI taxonomy): Bacteria > Bacillati > Actinomycetota > Actinomycetes > Kitasatosporales > Streptomycetaceae > Streptomyces > Streptomyces sp. NPDC048637. Next base: position 95,445 of record NZ_JBEZHQ010000002.1, on the reverse strand, counting down.
TTCGGCTCCGTGGTGTCCTTCGTGCTGCCCGACACGTCCTTCGCGGAGCAGTTCCTGGCCGCGCTGACCTTGGTGGACGACGCGACGAGCTTCGGGGGCGTACGGTCCAGCGCGGAGCGGCGGGCCCGTTGGGGCGGAGACGCGGTACCGGAGGGGTTCATCCGCTTCTCGGTCGGTGTCGAGGAGCCGGAGGATCTGGTCGCGGATGTTCTCCGGGCGCTGGATGCGGCGGCACGGAACTGACCGGACAACCGGCATCAACCGGGACCATCGGAACGAGTCGAACAAGCGGAGCGCGCCGCCATGTCCGGCACGCCTGAAGGTGTAAGGACGGCCGGCAGGGCATCCCCCCTCGTCGCCCTGCCGGCCTGCGGCTCCACATGGCCCCGAGTCCACGCGTTTCACGTGAAACCAGATGTTCCACGTGAAACCCAACCGCTCGAACAAGGCTAGTTGACTGAGCGTCAGTGTCCAATCACGCTAGCGACACAGCCCTATCGACAAATTTATAGTTGGCCCGCGACCAGGCTTCCGAGGGGCGCTGGAGGTACGCGATGGATCTGGCTCTGCTGCGCACCTTCGTCACCGTGCACCGAGCCGGCTCCTTCACCCGCGCCGCGGCGTTACTCGGCCTCTCCCAGCCCGCGGTGACCAGCCAGATCCGGGCGCTGGAACGCCAGTTGGGCCGCCCGCTCTTCCTCCGGTACGCCCGCGGAGTCACCCCCACCACCATCGGCGACGAGCTCGCCCACAAGGTGGCCCCGCACCTGGACGCACTCACCGAGATCACCGAGGCAGGCCTGGACCGGGACTCCGTCACCCGTACCCTCCATCTCGCCGGCCCCCCGGAGTTCCTTGCCGAGCGCGCGCTCCCGGCACTGACCCCGCTGATATCCCAGGGCCTGTCCCTCCGCACCGCCTTCGGGTCCGCGGAGAAGATGCTGACCGGTCTGGCGGCCGGTCACCACGATCTGACCGTCACCACGACCCGGCCGCGCGGCGGGCTGCTCTCCGCCACCCCGCTGTGTGACGAGGAGCATGTGCTGGTCGCCGCACCGCACTGGGCGGCCCAGTTGGGCGGCCCCGGGGTACTGCAGGCCGGCGGCGTCCGTCTGCTGGACCCCGTACCGATCGTCGAGGTGCACGAAAGTCTGCCGCTGATCACCCGCTACTGGTCCGCGGTCTTCGACGCGAAGCCCACGGGCTCCGCCGCCGTGATCGCCGGCGATCTGCGGGCGGTGCTGTCCTGCGTCACGGCCGGCGCGGGGCTCGCCGTGCTGCCCCGCTATCTGTGCGCCGACGCGCTGGCCGGCGGCCACGTCATCACTCTGCTCGACCCGCCGGTACCCCCGCTGCGGACCTACTTCCTGGCCGTACGGGCCGGGACGCTCGGCCTGCCGCATATCGCGCGGGCGCATGAATGGCTGCTGCGCAGCGCTGTCGACTGGTGACCGAGGGGCGAGGGTTTCACCAGGCCGTGACTGCGGCATCTGTCCCCTATGAACGAACGGCCAGTCGTCAAACGCACCGCCCGCGCGATCCTGCTCGACGGCGCGGACCTCGTTCTGATCAAGCGCACCAAGCCGGGCCGGGCCCCGTACTGGATCACTCCCGGCGGCGGTGTCGAGCCCGAGGACGCCACCGTCATCGACGCCCTCCACCGTGAACTGGACGAAGAGCTGGGCGCGAAGATCAAGGACGTGGTGCCGGTCTTCGTGGACACCGTCGAGCACTTCAGCGACGGCGGGGTGGACGGCGTGAAGGTCCAGCACTTCTTCGTCTGCCGGCTCGACTCGATGGACCTCTCCCGCCGGCACGGCCCCGAGGTCGAGGAGCCCTGCGGGGACTACGAAATCGTGCGGGTGCCCTTCACCCGCGTCGGAATCGCCTCCGTCGAGGTCGTACCGCTGTCGCTGCGGCACTACCTGGACGGCAACATCGAGGGCGTGCGGGCCATGCACGCCCCCGACCTGGGCTGAGCGGACCGCCGAGCCACCGCGGTGGCCGCTGCCGCAGGCGCCGCGTCAGCCGTCGCGCCGGTCGAACCATCCGCGGAATCCGGCCTCGTCCTCGGCGGGGCGACGGGGCCGGGCGCGGGCGAGCACCCGCTCGACCCGGTCGAGGAACTCCGCGTTCAGCTCCTCCACGAAATCCCCCCGGCCGGAGGCACCGGGCCCGGCGCCACACGCGGGCTCGGCTCGTGCGGCACGGGACATGCCGACCTGCGCGGGGTCGCCGCCGTACACCGGAGCCGCGCCCTGGTAGGCCGCATCGCCCGTGTCCTCGTGGAGTCCGCCCCGAAGGTGCTCGTTCGTGCGCTCCGTGCGCCGGAACGGCGGCCGCTCACTCGCCTCGGCCGCCGCGCCGAAGAAGTCGCCGCCCTTGCGCTTGACGTCGTCGGTGCCCCATGCCCGCGCCCCACGCTGCTGCGCCGGGACCTTCTGCAGATGCGGAATGTGCTTGGCGCAGTGGATGTACGCCTCTTCGACCTCGACCGTGACCCACAGCTGAGCGCGCCGCCCGGGGACCGGGTCGACCGGCAGACCGGCGTACTGCGCCCGCATCTCCTCGTCCATGACGACCCGCGCGCGGCCGTTGAGGTGCAGCCCGATGCGGTCCCGGGTGAAGTCGATCATCAGGATGCCCAGGCGCGGATTCTCCGAGATGTTGCCGATGGACGCCATGACACCGTTGCCACGGTATTCCGGATACGCCAGCGTCCGGTCGTCGAGCACCCGGACGAACCCCGGCGGGCCGGCCCGGAACGTCGAGTCGCATTCGCCGTGCCGGTCGGCCGTGGCCAGGAAGAACATCTCCTGCCGGGCCACGAACTCCTGCATACGGACGTTGAGATGGTCCAGGACCTGATCCCCGTAGAAACGGTCGGCGCGCTCGGTCGTACCGAGTCTCTGCTGCACCAGGTGCTCGCCGTCGCTCCCGGGGCGTTCCTGCCGTGGCATACCCCACCCCTCCCCTGTCGGACCGTATTCGCCCTGCGCTGCCAAGACGTCAATCTCCTGCCGAGACCAGCTCTTCTATGGAGTCGTGCCGTATGCGGTCGGTCGGGATGCCGACTCCCACCAAAGCGTCCACGCCGCTGCGGATCAACCCTGGCGGCCCGGAAAGGTAGGCGTCGTACTCCCGGAATGGTCCGTATTGACGTACTGCGTCCGGAAGTTGTCCGGTTTCGCTGCTCGTCCCGCCACGCGCCGCCGGTCCGGTGGCGACGACCGGGCGGACGGAGAGCCAGCGGTGGGCCTGTTCCAGGCGCAGCATGGTGTCGAGGTCATAGAGATCCTGGTCGCTGCGGGCGCCGTAGAAGACCTCGACGGGACGCCGGACACCGTGTTCCGCGACATCCTCGACCAGCGCCTTGATGGGCGCGATGCCGGTGCCGCCGCCGACGCACAGCAGACCGCTGCGCGTGGTGTGGTCAACGGTCATCGTGCCGCCGGGGGCACCGAGCCGGATGACATCGCCGGGGCGGGCGCGATGGACCATGGCGTTGGAGACCCAGCCGGCCGGGACCGCCTTGACATGGAACGAGAGCAGTCCGTCGGAGCGGGGCGCGGAGGCGAAGGAGTAGTGCCGCCAGATACGCGGCCACCAGGGGGTTTCCACGCTGGTGTACTGCCCGGCGAGGAACGGGTAGGGCTGGTCGGGGCGGACCGTGACCACCGCGATATCGGGCGTACGCAGCTCGTGCGAGACGACCTCGGCCTGCCACCAGGCAGGAGCCACCGCCTCGTCCTCGGCGGCCGCGTCGATCATGATCTGGGAGATCGCGGTGTAGGCGCGCACCCAGGCTGCCTGGGTCTCCGGCCCCCAACTGGACGTCGCATAGCGCGAGAGGGCGCTGAGCAGGCATTCGCCGACCGCCGGGTAGTGGTCGGGCTGGGTGCCGTATTTGCGGTGTCCGCGGCCGAGGTTCGCGAGGTACGCGGTGAGCACATCGGCGTCGTCGACATGCTGGGCCGCGGTGAGCAGCGCCTTGAAGAGCCGGTCGCGCTGGGTGTCCATCGAGGCGGGGAACAGCGCCCGCAGGTCGGGGTACTGGACGAAGAGCAGCGCGTAGAAGTACGAGGTGACCTTGTCGGCCACGGGCTCGATTTCCGCCATGGTGCGACGGATGAGAATCGCGTCGGGAGAGGCGGGGCTCGCGGATGAGGCCGAAGCGGTCACGGCGTCGAGCGAGGGCTCCGGTGCGGGAGCGGCGGGACGGGTCTTGGGGGTGAAGGCGGACGGCGCGGGGGCGGCGCTCTGGGCGGACGGCGCCGGGGCCGCGCTCCGGGCGGACGGTGCCGGGGCCGCGCTCCGGGCAGGCGGTGCCGGGGCCACGCTCTGGGCAGGCGGTGCCGGAGCCGCGCTTCCCGCGGGTGCTCCCGCGGCGCGCGCCGATTCGTGTACGGGCTCGGGCTCCCGGCCACGGGCGGACTCGCGCTCCCAGGCCGGCTGGGTGGCCGGGAACGGCTGATGTTGCCAGGAGGGCTCGGCCTCGCGGTGCGCTGGCGCGTAGGCCGGGGCGGCGTAGCCGGAGGCGGCCGCGGACTGCTCGGTGTAGGCGGATGCGGTGGGCGCTCCGCCCGCCCCGTGCCACGAGGGCGGAACCTGCGACGGCTCCGTCTCGCGCTCACGCTCGGCGGCGGTGCCTACCGGCCGGATCGGATTGACCGGCCGACTGGGTATCTGTTCCCGGTCGTTCCGCTCGTCTCTCTCGTTCCGCTCAGTGTGGTCTCTGTGGTCACCGCGGTCGGGGTGTGCACTCCGGTCGTCCGGTTCGGCCCGGCCGTCCTGGCCTTGTTGCCGCTCCTGGCTGTTTTGCCGCTCCTGTTGTTCTCCGGAGGACTTCTTCGCCGGCGGAGTGAACCAACCCCAATCGCCACTGCTCCCGCCGGAAGAGCCGTTATCGGCCGACGTAGTGGTCGGAGCGTCCATGGTCTGCCTCGCCTCGAACGTCTTTCGGTCGTCTTCGCACTTCCGTGGATCGGAACTGCCCGGAATTCCCCCGCCCTGCCCCGGAATTCTTCATCGCCTCAAGTGATCCCGGCAACATCCTCCAAAGCGGACAAATCTCACTTCCCTGCGACAAGGTGGAACAGATGCCGCGTCAGCAGCATGCCACCCCTGCTCACCACAGTGGACAAATAGTCGGAAGTCCGGGTGTCGCGGGCCACTTCGCCGCTAGGCTGACGAGCTTTACCCACCCTTCGCGGACCTACGGAATCCCTTACTCCGCCAAGCCGGACTCGACCATACCGGCAGTAGTTGAAACCACAAGTCCTGATCTTGGAACACTCCGTGCGGCCCTTCCGATAACAGTGATCCTCCCCACAGAGTGCATTTTCAGCGCACACAGCGGACGAATCCTCCGCGGAAAGTGCCGAATTACTGGCCAGTACGCACCAGCTCGTATGCCTCGCGCAGATCACCTCCCGCATACGCATATGAGGCCAGGTCGCTGACATGGTGATCCGCATTCACGGCCACCGACTGCGGAACCGCCCCGAACAGTTCGGTGTCCGACAGGGAGTCGCCGTACGCCACGCAGTCGGCCCGGGTCAGCCCGTACTGCACACAGAGTTCATCCGCGATACGGACCTTCGCCGCCGAGGTGAGGATGCCGGCCGGCTCCACCGCCTGCCGGATCGGCACCGCCGGCCAGCGGGAACCGTGCGCCGCGTCGGCGCCCCAGGCCAGCAGTCGTTCGACGAAGAAGGCTGGGGACAGGGAAATCACCGCGCACCGTTCGCCACGTGCCCGGATATCTGCCCAGACCTCCCGGATTCCGGTCAGCCAGGGGGCACCGTCGAAGGCCGCGGCGACCTGAAGTTCGGTCAGCTCGGCGGACCACAGCTCGCATGCCCGCTGGGCGAACTGCACAGGTGTCAGCTCACCCGCCGCAAATCTGCGTTCCAGCTCGCCGATCTCCCGGTCCAGCCCGAGCTGCCGGGAGATCTCGATGGCGGCCGCGGACCCGTAGAGCAGGGTCCCGTCCATGTCGAACAGATGCAGCTTGCTCATGGCCCGGAGCCTAGGGCGCCCGGTGGCGGGAAGCACGGGTGGGAGGGGGGTATGGGTGCAACCGGGTTCTTACGACCCCAAATCCGACGAGAAGAGCACCTCTCGGCTCCGTAGCTCGGGTAGGTACTCATGGCCGCGTACGCGCGGATACTCCCGCCGGCAGATGTACCGCGCGGCCCGCGGCGGGAACGTGACGGTATGCAGCAACTCAGCCGCCCCGCCCGCCGGGCCGTCCTCGTCCTTCATGTCGCCGTATCCGTCAGCTGGCTCGGTCTCACCCTCGGGCTGCTCACGCTCGGCATCACCGGCTACACCACCGGCTCCCCCGAGATGGCGACGGTCGCCTACCGGGCAATGAAGATCTTCGGTGACTGGCTGGTCCTGCCCGTCGCCTTCGCCTCGCTGGTCACCGGGCTGGTGCTGTCCCTGGGCACCGCCTGGGGGCTGGCCCGGCACCGCTGGGTCCTCGTGAAGTTCTGGCTCACGCTCCTCACCGTGCTGCTGTCGGTCTTCTCACTCCGGCCCGGCATCAACCACCTCGCCGCAGAGGCCGCCGCGGGCACCCCGGCCCCCGACATCAGCCTCGCCGTCGCACCGGCGGTCGCCACGGCCACCTATCTCTTCATCACCGCGATCTCCGTCCTCAAGCCCTGGGGGCCGACCGCACGCGGCAGCCGACTGCGCGAGGCACAGTCGGCCGAGGCCCGCGCCGTCCGGTCACGAAGGAGCGGCATCAAGGGCGCGGGCGTCCGTTAGGTGGAGACACCCCCCTGGGGCCGTCCGGAGTCAGCCGAGGTCGGACTCCGCTATCGCTGCGGTGACGATCCGGTGGTCCTGCTCGGGGGCGCCGCCGCCGAAGCCGAGCGCGCCGATCAGCCGGCCGTCCCGGTGGAGCGGCACACCGCCCGCGATGAAGAGCAGCGGCCGGTCCAGCGCCGTGGGCAGCGTGTGGAAGAGCCCGTCGGGCCGTACGAGGTCGACGAGGTCGGCGGTCGGCGCGTCCAACTGCAGGGCGGTGTAGGCCTTGCGGGTGCTGGTCTCCCCGGAGATCAGCACGGCTGTGTCGTCCCGGCGGAAGCCGAGCAGCTGACCGCCCGCATCCAGAACGGTGATGCTGCCCCGCACCCCGAGGCCGTCGGCGGCACGGACGGCGGCCTCGATCAGGGCATCGGCCTCGCGGGTGGTGAGGGGGCGGACGGTGGGGGTGGCAGAGGTGGTGGGGGTGGTGGGGGTGGTGGAAGTGGCAGAGGTAGTTGAGGTGGCGGAAGTGGCAGAGGTGGTGGGGGTGCTCATGAGGGTGGTCCTTGGGGTGTAGTGACGCCGGTCGCGCTGGTGGTGCGCCAAGCGCCGGTGATACGGAAGGTGCGGTACGGACGCGGCCGTCAGCCGTGTGCCGCCGGTACGGGCTCGTCGGCGACCACGGTGGGTCCGCCGGCGGCCACCACCTGGCCACGGCCCGTCTGACGCCGCTCCAGGGCGGAGGCGAATATCGCCACCCCGAGCGCCGCGACGGTCATCAGCGCACCGACCCAGTTGGGAGCGGTGTAGCCCAGGCCGGCCGAGATGACGATCCCGCCGAGCCAAGCGGCCAGCGCATTGCCGAAGTTGAAGGCGGCGATATTGCCGGCCGAGGCGAGGGTGGGCGCCGAGGCCGCCTGGTCCATCACCCGCTTCTGCAGCGGCGGCACGGTGGCGAAGCCGAAGATGCCGATCAGCGCGATGGTGACGGTGGCGGCGATCTTGTCGTGCGCGGTAAAGGTGAACGCGGCCAGCGAGAGCGCCAGACCGGTCAGCGACACATACAGCATCGGCATCATGGCGCGGTCGGTGAACCGGCCGGAGACCAGGTTTCCGCCGACCATGCCGAGACCGAAGATGGCCGTCAGCCAGATCACGGAGGACGGTGCGAAGCCGGTGACCTCGGTCATCATCGAGGCGAGGTAGGTGACGGCCGCGAAGACGCCGCCGAAGCCCAGGATCGTCATCAGCATCGCGAGGCCGACCTGCGGGTTGCGGAACACCGCGAGTTCGCTGCCTAGAGGAGAGGCCGCCTTCGCCCGCTGTGCGGGGATCAGCTTGACGATTCCCAGCAGGCCGATCACGCCGAGCGCGGTGATGGCATAGAAGGTGGTGCGCCAGTCGAAGTGCTGGCTGAGCATGGTGCCGGCCGGTACGCCCACGACATTGGCGACGGTCAGACCGCTGAACATGAGCGAGATGGCGGTGGCGCGCTTCTGGGGTGCGACGAGGTCGGCGGCCACCAGCGCGCCGATGCCGAAGAACGCACCATGCGTGAACGCCGCCACGATCCGCCCGGCCAGCATGATCCCGAAGTTGGGCGCGACGGCCGTGAGCAGATTGCCCACGATGAACAGGCCCATCAGCAGCATCAGCATCTGCTTGCGGGTGAAGCGCGTGCCGAGAGCGGTCATCAGCGGCGCCCCGACGACCACGCCGAGGGCATAGAGAGTGGTCGCGTATCCGGCGAGGGGGATGGAGACACCGAAGCCGGCCGCCATGTCGGGCAGCAGGCCCATGACCGCGAACTCGGTCGTTCCGATCCCAAAGGCACCGATGGCGAGAGCCAGGAGTGCGAGAGGCATGACGGATCCCTTCACATCATTGCGTCCGTCTCTTACGAGCGTCCACAATAATTGCAGACGCGCATTAATTGCAAGCGCCGTATATTTCGGAGGTGGCCTATCCTGGTTCATGCGCCCCATGAGGAGGTCTTCGATGACGCAGCAGACACGGGAAGCGCCGGAGACGCCGGAGACGGCGGAGACGGCGATCCCGCAGCCGGCAGCGGCCGCGCCCGGCTGCCCGCCTGCCGAGCCCCCCGGGCTGGCGCAGGGCTGGTGCGCCCTGTCCGCACTGCACGGCCGTATCGAGTCGCACATCGAGCGCGCACTCCAGGCCGCTCACGACCTCAGCGTCCGGGAGTTCTCAGTTCTCAATGTGCTCAGTGAGCAGCACGACGGGCCGGGCGGTCATCTGCGGATGCACCAGGTCGCGGACTCCGTCGTCCTCAGCCAGAGCGCCACGACCCGCCTGGTCACCCGGCTCGAGGACCGCGGGCTCCTCTCGCGCTACCTGTGCCCCGACGACCGGCGCGGCATCTACACCAACGTGACGCCCGATGGCCTCGCGCTCCTGGTGGAGGCACGCCCCACCCACAACGGCGCACTGCGCGAAGCCCTCAAAGACGCCGCGCAGCGTCCCGAGCTGGCTCCACTGGTCACCGCCGTCGAGACCCTCGCGCCGCCGGAGTGACACGGACGGGCAGCTGAGGGACGGGCGTACGGCGGTGCGGGCGGCAGGTCCGCCTGCCTGCCGCCCCCGTGATCACACGGCATAAGGTCGCGCCCATGAGCGATATCGAGATACGCCCCGCGACCGAATCCGATCTTCCCGCCATCGTCGCGATGCTCGCCGACGACCCCCTGGGCGCGACCCGCGAGTCACCGGACGATCTGACCTCGTACCGCGCCGCGTTCGAGGCGCTGGCCGCCGACCCGCAGCAGCACCTGGTCGTGGCGGTCCGCGCGGGGCGGACGGTCGGCACGCTCCAGCTCACCGTCATCCCCGGCCTGTCCCGGCGCGGCGCCACCCGTTCGATCATCGAGGGCGTACGGATCCACCGCGACGAGCGCGGCGGGGGTCTCGGCACGCAGCTCATCGAGTGGGCGGTCGCGGAGTCCCGCACGCTCGGCTGCCAGATGGTGCAGCTCACCTCGGACGCGACCCGGATCGACGCGCACCGGTTCTACGAGCGCCTCGGTTTCGAAGCCTCGCACCTGGGCTTCAAGCTTCCGCTCTGAGGAGCGGGCCGGCCGGCACCCGGCCGGCTTGATCATGTCTGGCGCGTACGCTCCCGCGTTCGGTGCGCCTTCTGCCGGCAGGCACCACTGCAGTAGCGCGCGGGCCGGCCCGTGCGCGCCGCCGCGATCGCCACACCGCACACCCCACACCGCGATTCGTTACGTTTCGCGGACTCCACTTCCAGTTCCGTTACGGCGCGCTCCGTCCGCAGGGCATCACACATCAGCGCCGTCATCCGCCCCGGAGCCCCGCCCCCGGAGCCGGTTCCCGGCCCGGCCCGCTCCATCGAAAGACAGCCGACCAGCAGCGCCCTGAGATCCGATATCCCGACGTCCTGCCGCACGGCGCCCGCCTCCTGGGCCCTCCTGAGCAGGACTTCCAGCGCATCATCGAAGTCCTGCCCGACACCGGGCGACGGCTCGAAGCGCCCCGCGCCGGCCGCCTCCAGCGCGTCACACAGCGCCTTGTTCCGTGACGCGAGACGTACCACCGAGGACAGAAAGCGAAAGAAGACCGCACCGGGATCGGGAACGTCGGCCAAGTCCCTGGCGGTGTCGGTGAAAAGCTCGATCCGGTCCACGATCGTCGCCCTGAACAGGGCTTCCTTGGACGGGAAGTGACGATAGACGGTCCCGGCACCGACCCCCGCACGGCGCGCGATCTCGCCGAGCGGCACCCCCAACCCCTGCTCCTCGAAGGCGAATCGGGCCGCCTGGAGCACCAGCGCACGATTGCGCCGCGCATCCGCCCTGGAGGGCGTCACCTCACCGTCGGTCACTACCGGGCCTCCTGAGAAACGTTTGACACCGGGTCGGGCGCTCCGCAATTCTAACCGGGTCAATCGTTCCGATTCTACGGGAGGGTTCCAGCATGATCGTTAATGGCTTAATCGTCGCGGTGGCCGGATCCACGGGCCAGCAGGGCGGTGCGGTGGCCCGCCGGCTGCTGGCGGACGGCTGGACCGTACGGGCACTCACCCGCGATCCGACGAGCCCCAGAGCTCGCGCCCTGGCCGACGCCGGCGCGGACGTACGCGCCGTAGACATCGCCGACCCCGCAGCACTGAAGCCCGCGATCGACGGCGCATACGGCGTCTTCAGCGTCCAGCCTGCCTCCGGGGCCCCGGGTACGCCACCGGACTACTCCTGGCAGCACGAGATCGCGGCCGGCCGCAATGTCGCCGACGCGGCCGCCGACGCGGGCGTACGACACCTCGTCCATTCCTCCACCAATAGCACCCAACTCCGGTCCGGTATACGGATTTTGGAGAACAAATGGGCCATCGAGGAGCACATCCGCGGGCTCGGGATATCCGCCACCGTGCTCCGCCCCACCTCGTTCATGGAGAACTACCTCCACCCGGTATGGGGCCTCCAGGACGGCACCCTCACCACCGCCCTCGCACCCGGCATCCCCCAGCAGCTCATCGCGCTGTCCGACATCGGCGCCCTGACCGCGCTCGCCCTCACCGCACCGGACCGACTCGCCGGACAGGCCCTGGAGCTGGCCGGCGACGCCCTCACGCCCCCGCAGATCGCCGAGGCCATCAGCCGCGCCACCGGTCGTGCGGTGCCCTATGTCCGAATGCCGATGGAGACGCTCCGCGAGCTCAGCCCGGATGCCGCCGAGGGCCATCAGTGGCTGAACGACCGCCGGGCCCGCGGCGCGGACATCGACGCACTGCGTGCCCTCCACCCGGACCTGATGTCCTTCGACACATGGCTGAAGCGCGAGGGCGCGGGGCAGTTGGAGCGACTGCTCAGCTGACGTCATTCGCCGGGCGCCGCCGACTCTCTCGGATATCCCGGCAGACGCGTGTGTCACGCACAACGCAGCATCGCGTCATGGCCAACAGGGCCCGCGCACAAGGGTGTTTCACGTGAAACGACGCCGCTTCCCGGCATACGCGTGGGGTCGTGTTTCACGTGAAACACGACCCCACGCCGACAACGCGCCTACAGCCAGGCGCTCGCTCGGCTCAGCCGGCGACCACCACGTCCCACGCCGCGCCCGCCGCCTGGGCCGCGCTCTCGGCGTCCACGGACACGCCCAGAGCACGCAGCCCGCCCGCCAGCGCCACCAGGGAGGCCGTGACCACCGCCCGGTCGGCGGCGCGGCCATAGTGGTTCACCCGGATCATCTCCTTGGCCAGCGCGCCCGCCGCGGCCTGCACCGGCACGGCTGCGTCCAGCGCGACCGCGGCGGCCACGATCTCCCGGGCGTCCACTCCCCCGGGCGCCCGGAGGGTCGTGGCGACCGGCGCCGCGTCCTCCTCGCGCACGACATACGGAGTGAGCCCGCCCAGCGCCCGCACACCAGCCCTGGTCGCCGCGGCCGCCGCCCGGTGCCGGGTGAGGACCGCCTGCAGCCCCTCGGCCTCCAGACGGTCCGCGGCCTGCTCCAGCGCGAGCATCTCCAACTGCGCCGGAGCGTGCGGAAGTGCGGTGCGTCCGCCGTCGATCCAGCGCTCCTTCCAGTCCAGCAGCGAGAGGTACGAGCGCCGCGGAGCCTGCTCATTGGCGGCGATCCGCTCCCAGGCACGGGTGCTGACCGACGCCACCGACACCCCGGCAGGCCCGGCCATCGCCTTCTGCCCGCCGATCACACAGAGGTCCACGCCCCACTCGTCGGTGAGCAGCGGCTCGGCACCCACCGAGGCGACCGCGTCCAGCATCAGCAGCGCGCCGTGCTCCCGCACCACCGCGCCGATCTCGGCCACGGGGTTGGTGTTACCGGTGGCCGCTTCGGCGTGCACCAGGCTCACGAAGTCGATCTCGGGGCGCTCGCGCAACGCCTCCGCCACCTGCTGCGGGGCGACCGCACCCGTGAACGGCGCGGTGAGGGTGACCACCTCGGCGCCGCAGGAGCGCAGCCAGCCACCGAAGGTCTCGCCGTACGGACCGGTGATGATGTTGAGCGCGGTGCTGCCGGGCCGCACGGCCGAGCGGATGCAGGCCTCCAGGGGCAGCAGTGCCTCGCCCTGCATCGCCACGACATCGCAACGGGTACGCATCAGCGCCCCGACCTTGTCCTCGATCCGCGCGAAGCGGGCCGCGGTGAGCGGCGGCAGATAGAGCAGGTCCGGAGTGGCGGAGTTCGCGGTCGGGTCAGACACAGCAGTCACAGGGCCTTCCAGCGCTAGCGAGCCGACTCGGCGCGGCTCCTGACATCTGGATCGACTGTACGTCCGCCCGCCACGCCCCCGCCGTACGGGCCTCAGACCCGCCAACCCTCCGGATCCACCCCGCCGGGCACCGGCGCCGAGGGCTCGTACGGCCCGCGGGTGAACACAAAGGTGCCGAGATCCAGATGGCTGACCGCACCGTCCCGGTCCCGCCTCACCCGCAGCGTCTCGCCCGCGTAGTAGCCGTCGAGCCCGGTCCAGGTGCCGTCCGTCTCGGCCCGGAACCGCGAGGAGCGCCCCGCCCCGGACAGCGGGGTGAGCTCCAGCCCACGCCCGGCCCGCAGCCGCAGCGCATGGGGGTTCGCGCCCCAGTACCAGGGCCCGGTCAGCGCCAGCAGCTCCGGATCCAGCGGCCCGGTCAGCGGACGCCAGGGCTCGGGGATCCGGGGCTCGTGCGCGAGGACGATCCCGGCGAGATCGGCGGCGAGGGCCCCGACCGCCGGGCCCGAGGTGCAGTTGGTGAGGACGACGCCGGCCACGTCCTCCTCGGTATCGGCCCACAGCGCCGCCAGGAATCCGGGCATCGAGCCCTGGTGCCCGGCCAGCAGCCGCCCCTCCCGCCGCAGGAGCTGCACTCCCAGCCCGTACCCCGCATCCCACGCGCCGCTCTCCGGGGGCACGGCCGGGGTCCGCATCTCTGCCAGACTCGCCGCACCGAGCACCCGCCCGTCGCCCTTCAGCAGGAACGCCGCCCAGCGGCACAGGTCCTGGAGCGTCGACCACAATTGCCCCGCCGGGCCCATCAAGCCGGTGTCCTCGGCCGGCTCCGGCAGCAGCGCGTCGGCCCACGGGTGCACCGCCCAGCCACTCGCGTACGGCCCCTCGGGCCGCAGCGTCGTACGGTCCATGCCCAGCGGTTCCAGCACCTCGCGCCGCAGCACCTCGCCCCACGGGACACCGCACCGCAGCTCTTCGACCAGCGCCCCGAGCAGCGCATAGCCGGCGTTGGAGTAATGGTGCCGCCGGCCGGCCGGAAGCCGCTGCGGGCGCTCGTCGAAGAGATCGGCCGGCTCGGGCCGCAGCTCGCCCGCGGTCCGCTCCCACCACGGCCCGCGCGCCTCGGCCGCCAACCCCGCACTGTGGGAGAGCAGTTGCGCGACCGTCGCGTCCGGTACCGGAGTGCCCGCCAGATGCCTGCCGACGGGGTCCTCCAGCCGCAGCAGGCCCTCGTCCCGCAGCCTCAGCACCAGCACGGCGACAAAGGTCTTGGTGAGCGAACCGATCCGGTACTGCAGATCGCCGTGCGGTACCTCCCCCGCCACCGAGCCCCGGGCCCCCGTCCACACCGCCCGTCCGTCGCGGACGACCGCACCCGTCATCGACGGCGCCCGCCCCTCGGCCTGCCCGACCGCCAGCCGGCGCAGCAACGCCCGCCGTGTCTGCGGCAGCAGCTCCACGAACTCATCGGGTGTACCGACCGCGCCCGGCCTATGGCCGACGGGCTCGGGACGGGGAGACTCCGTGGACTGTGCGATGGTCATGGCGCTCCTCAACAGCGGATCCGACTCGGCCGGGCCCCATCCTCGCCGTATCACCGGAGCGCTGCCGACCCGATCACCGCACCCAGTTCGGCCTGCTCGTCGTCCGGCAGCCGGCGTGCCGCATGCACCATGTGCAGCGCGGACCGCAGCCGCACCCGGTCCGCGGCCGTGCCGAGGTATCCGAGGTAGGCGGGGAGCGCCAGCCCCAGCGCCAGGAGATCGCCCCGCGCACACCACCGCGACACCAGCTCCCGCACCCGCCCGTCGACCGCCTCGTCGAGGCTCCGCGGCACTCCCGCCGCACCGGCGTCGCCCTCCCCCGCGGAATCGTCACGCGTACCGGCCGTGTCCCGCAGCCCCGCCGCGATCGCGAAGCGGTTCCAGTCGCCGTACTGGCCCTCGGGGGCCTGCTCCACCCGCTCTGCGGCGCGCAGGAAATACGTGTGCGCCAGGGCCGGCCGGCCGAGCTGCCGGCAGGCCTGCCCCAAGTTCAGAAACAGCGACGCGTAGAACCCGGCCACCCGCTCGTCCCCCACCCGGTCGGCGCGGTCCAGGCACTCCTGGTTCCAACGGAGCGTCTCTTCGGGCGAGTTCTGGTGCCGGGCGAGATAGTGCGCGGCGATGCATGCCTCATAGTCGTCCGCAGCACTGCCCCAGGCCTGCTGGAAGAGTGCGCGCGCCGCATCGGCCCGTCCCTCCGCCTCGGCCTGCATCCCCGCCACGCACAGTTGCACCACAGGCAGTTCCGGATCCACCGGTCCGCTCCCCTCATCCATCCTCAGTGATCGGTCCGGTGACGTCAGCCGTCGGTGCGCTCGGCATCGGCGCCGTCCGCCCCGGCGCCCTCGCGCACCGGCATCACCAATGTCGTGAAACTTCCCTGGTCGGCGGAGCGGACCAGGACGGGCCGGTCCGGCGCAGCGATCTCCAGCAGCACATCCGGCCCCACCCCGGCCTCCAGCGCAGGCACCAGTACGGCCGGATCGAAGGCGATCCGCAGCCCCGGCCCGGTGCGCACCACCTGCATCCGGACGGGCTCCCGTCCCCCGCCCGTCACCTCCAGCGCCGGACCGGCCACGAGGTCCCCCGGGTCTCCCACCGGGACCGGAGCCGCCGAGCCGCCCGCGTCCGCCACATCCCCCTGCCCCGCACCGACCGACAGCGACACCGGCCCCGCGCGCCCGGTCACCGCGTCCCGCAGCCCCACCCGGTCGGCGATCACCCGATGCCGCCCCGCCGCCAGGCCCTCCAGCATCAGCCGGTAGTCCGGGAATCCGCCGGGATCCTCACCGCCGCTCCGCCCCTGCCCGGCGCTCTCCGGCACCTCCCGGCAGTCCGCCCCGCTCCGCAGCCTGACCCCCGCCGCTTCTCCCGCGCACTCGATATCGACCGTCACCTGCCGTACGGCCCACTCCGCCAGGCTCCGCGCCGTGTCCGCGGCGATCAGCACCCGGCACGGACCGCCCTCGAACCCGTCCGGCCGCAGCACCCGCACCGCCAGCCGATAGCGGTCCGTCGCCACCCAGCGCACCTCGCCGTCGACGAGTTCGAGCAGTACACAGCCCAGCACCGGAAACTCCTCCCGGGCCGCCCCGGTCGCGGCCGCGGGCGCCACCTGCCGTACCGCACTGGCAAGTTCGGCGCCGCCCACCCGTGCCCGTGCCCAGCTCCCGCGGTCCGCCGGGGTGCCGGACGCCTCCCGCAGGAGTCCCTCCACCACGGCCCGCGCCTCGTCCGCCGTCCGCCGTGTGCGCTCCAGGTGGGCCCGCAGTACGCCATGCGCCGCGTCCTCGGGCCCGTCCAGCACCACCGCAACATCCACCAGCGGCAGCCCCGCCGCACGCAACTGCCGCAGCTTCACCGCCCGCGGCGTCTGTGCCGCCCCGTAGCGGCGGTACCCCGTCACGGCATCCACCCGCGCCGGCCGCAGCAGCCCGCAGTCGTCGTAGAACCGCAGGGCACTCGGCGCGAGCCCCACCCGGCGCGCGAAGACGCCGATGGTCAACAGCTGTTCGGTGTCGTCCATGGACGCGATTGTGGAGCTTCAACCAACCTGAAGGTCAACGCCGGAGAGGCGGCCCCGAGCTGCGCATACGGGCCCGCCGGGCGGCGCCGCTTCAGGCGGTCAGCGCCGCGGCGCTGCGGAACGTCCGCCGGTAGGCCAGCGGTGACACCCCCACCGCACTGTGCAGATGCTGGCGCAGGGAGGTCCCGGTGCCGAAGCCCGCGTGATGGGCGACGAGGTCGACCGGCCAGTCCGTGGACTCCAGCAGATGCCGGGCGTGCTCGATGCGCTGTCCGGCGAGCCACTGACCGGGGCTCATACCGACCTCGTCGCGGAAACGCCGGGTGAGGGTGCGCACGCTGACCCGGGCGTGCGCGGCGAGGTCGGTCAGACTGAGGGGCTCGCCGAGACGCTCCAGGGCCCAGGCGCGGGTGGCTGCGGTGCCGCCCGCCGAGGTTTCCGGCACGGGCTGCCGGATGAACTGGGCCTGTCCGCCGTCCCGCCAGGGCGGCACCACACACAAGCGGGCCACCTCATTGGCGACCGCGCTGCCGTGGTCACGGCGCACGATGTGCACACACAGATCGACACCGGCGGCCGCGCCGGCCGAGGTGAGGACATCGCCGTCGTCGACGAACAGCACATTGGGGTCGACGCGGACGGTCGTGAAGAGACGCTGCAGCTGAGTGGCCTCCTGCCAGTGAGTGGTGGCCGGCCGGTGATCGAGCAGCCCGGCCGCGGCCAGGACGAAGGAGCCGGTGCAGATGGCCACCATCCGGGTACCGGGCCGGACCCCCTCCAGCGCCGCCCGCAGGTCATCGGGCAGCCGGCCACCCTCGCGGAGCGCGGCCGGCGCGTGGGACGGCGGGATGATGACGGTGTCGACGTGCGCGAGTACGGAGGCGTCCTCGGCGACCGCGATGTCGTAGTCGGCCTCGGTGCGCACCGGGCGCCCGTCCAGGCTGCACGTGACGACGGAGTAGAGCGGCGCACCGGCGGCGCTGCACGCGGCACCGAAGATCCGCGCGGGAATCCCCAGCTCGAAGGGGACGACCCCGTCCAGGGCGAGAACACCGACGCGATGCATGACCCGATTCTTTCAAACGTTGGCCATCTGGACACCTCCGGGCTCCCGGCCGCCGCGGAAAGCTGGCAGCACCTCGGGAAACGCGGCCGCCAGGCGGCGCGTACGCCCACTCCCAGCCACAGGCACCTACGAAGGAGACACCATGTCCGAGAGCGGGGCCCCGCAGATGCGGGCCGTCAGCCAGGACACCGCCGGAGGCCCTGAGGTCCTCAAGGTGATCACGACCGACCGGCCGGTGCCCGGCCCCACGGAGATCCTGGTCCGGGTGCATGCCGCGGGCGTCAACCCGATCGACTGGAAGACGCGGGACGGCGGCCGGTTCCTCACCGGCAGCGAACCGCCGTTCGTCCTGGGCTTCGATGTCTCCGGTGTGGTCGAGGCGGTCGGCGCCGGCGTGACCCTCTTCGCACCGGGCGACGAGGTCTTCGGCATGCCGCGCTTCCCGCACCCTGCCGGTGCCTACGCCGAGTACGTCACCGGTCCGGCGCGCCACTTCGCCCACCTGCCCGCGGGCCTGGACCACGTCCAGGGCGCCGCCCTTCCGCTGGCGGCGCTGACCGCCTGGCAGGCCCTGGTCGACACCGCGCAGGTACAGCCCGGCGCACGGGTGCTGATCCATGCCGCGGCGGGCGGCGTCGGCCATCTCGCGGTGCAGATCGCCAAGTCCCGCGGGGCGTATGTGATCGGCACCGCCCGGCGGGCCAAGCATGACTTCCTGCGCGGTCTGGGCGCCGATGAACTCATCGACTACACGGAGCAGGACTTCGCGACGGCGGTACGCGACGTCGACGTCGTTCTCGACACCATCGGCGGCGACTACGGCGCCCGCTCGTTGCGCACCCTGCGTCCCGGCGGCTCGCTGGTCTCGGTCCTGCCGCTGGACGACGCCTTCCCCGCCGACCGGGCGCGCGAGGCGCGGATACGCGCGGCGTTCCTCCTCGTCGAGCCCGACCGGGCCGGCCTGCAAGGCGTCGCGGACCTGGTGAACACCGGAAAACTGCAGGTCAACGTCGACACGGTCGTCCCCCTCGAAGACGCCGCGAAGGCCCACGCCCTCGGCGAGACCGGCCGCACCACCGGCAAGATCGTCCTCACGGTCGCGCCATGACCGCGGTCACTGCTCCGAGGCCCTTCCGCTAGCCGAGACCGGTCGGCCCCCTTCCTGGGGCGTCGACCGGAGCCATGCGGTCAGCACCCCGCACGCTCACTGACCGAGGCGGAGGCCCTGGCGGTCGACGGAATACATCGCCTGGGGTGCGTCGAACTCCATGAAGCTGTCGATGTGGCTCATGCCGATGGCTTCAAGGAGCCGACACGAGCGGACGTTGGCCTCTTGGGTGACCGCGATGACCGACGGGTTGTCCGAGACGACGGACGCCAAGGCCCAGTCGACGACGGCGGCCACCGCTTCACGGGCGTATCCGCGTCCCCAGTACTCGGGCAGGAACCCGTAGGACACTTCCCGACGGCCGTCGAAGCGGGATTCCGGATCAATCGATACCGATCCGACCACGGTCGCCTCGTCGCGGGTGGTCACGCTGAACACGTGGGGTCGGCTCGCGAAGTGCTGCTGGTACACCGCGAGCTTCGGTTCTTCAACCGGCCCGCCGAGGAAACGCCGGACCTCAGGGTCCGTCGAGAGCCGGGTGAACTCCTCCACGTCAGCGGATTCCGCTGGACGCAACAGGAGCCGGGCCGTGCTGATGTCGGCGGGCCAGGGATCCTTGGAAGGTAACGAAGACATCCACGGAGCTTCGCAGCCAGGAGACGTTCGGTCCCACCGTTGGCCCTAAATCCGGCCACTCACGTCTGCGCCATGTCCACGAAGCGGGAATAGTGGCCCTGGAACGCCACCGTGATCGTGGCCGTGGGGCCGTTACGGTGCTTGGCCACGATCAGATCGGCCTCGCCGGCCCGCGGGGACTCCTTCTCGTAGGCGTCCTCGCGGTGCAGCAGGATGACCATGTCCGCGTCCTGCTCGATCGAACCGGACTCACGGAGGTCGGAGACCATCGGCTTCTTGTCCGTGCGCTGCTCGGGGCCACGGTTCAGCTGGGAGAGCGCGATGACGGGGAGTTCCAGCTCCTTCGCCAGCAGCTTGAGGTTTCGGGACATGTCCGAGACCTCCTGCTGACGGCTCTCGGCGCGCTTCGAACCGCCGGACTGCATCAGCTGGAGATAGTCGATGACGACCAGTTTGAGGTCATTGCGCTGCTTGAGCCGGCGGCACTTCGCGCGGATCTCCATCATCGACAGGTTCGGCGAATCGTCGATGTACAGCGGCGCGGCCGAGACGTCCGGCATCCGGCGCGCCAGCCGCGTCCAGTCCTCGTCCGTCATGCTGCCGGAGCGCATGTGATGCAGCGCGACCCGCGCCTCGGCCGACAACAGACGCATCGCGATCTCGTTGCGCCCCATTTCCAGCGAGAAGATCACGCTCGGCAGATTGCTCTTGATCGAGCAGGCCCGCGCGAAGTCCAGCGCAAGGGTGGACTTACCCATGGCGGGACGGGCCGCGATCACGATCATCTGGCCCGGGTGCAGACCGTTCGTCAGGGAATCCAGGTCGGTGAAGCCCGTCGGCACACCCGTCATCTGGCCCTGGCGGGAGCCGATCGCCTCGATCTCGTCGAGGGCGCCCTCCATGATGTCGCCGAGCGGAAGGTAGTCCTCGCTGGTCCGCTGCTCCGTAACGGCGTAGATCTCCGCCTGGGCGCTGTTGACGATCTCGTCGACATCGCCGTCCGCGGCGTATCCCATCTGCGTGATACGCGTGCCGGCCTCGACCAGGCGGCGCAGCACGGCACGCTCATGGACGATCTCGGCGTAATACTCGGCGTTCGCGGCGGTCGGTACGGACTGGACGAGGGTGTGCAGATACGAGGCGCCGCCGACCCGCGCGATCTCGCCGCGCTTGGTGAGCTCAGCGGCGATGGTGATCGGGTCGGCCGGCTCGCCCTTGGCGTACAGGTCGAGAATCGCCTGGAAGACCAGCTCATGGGCGGGACGGTAGAAATCTTCGCCCTTGAGGACCTCGACGACGTCCGCGATGGCGTCCTTGGACAGCAGCATGCCGCCGAGCACGGACTGCTCGGCGTCCAGATCCTGCGGAGGGACCCGCTCGAAGCCGCCGGCCCAGGAGCCGCCGTCGTCGTCACGCTCCTGCCGGTCGCCGCGGCCGCGGCCCTTGCCCTCACCCCGTCGGGAGCGGGCGGCCGGCAGCAGGTCGCTGGGACCGGAGTCCGCCCAGGGGTCTTCCATGGGCTCGGGAATGCTCACCCCGGCACCTCCTCCCGTCCGCGACGCGGACCTTGCTGTGCTGTTCTTTCTTACGGCACAGCTCTGACAATCGAGACGCCCGACTCCGGTTACGGCGCGTCGAGTTCGGACGATTTCTCAGGCCGGAACAGGCGGCGGGTGCCGGACCACGGTAGGCCCGTGGGCACCGTCCGCCAATCTGGTTATCCACAGGCCATGTGGATGACTGGCCTACAGCTGTGGAGAAGTCCCCGGATCCTGTGCACGGCCCGGGGGAAACTTCTGTGGACAAGCACACAATCACCCCACCCTCAAGCCTCTGACCTGCACTTTCCTCATCCATAGCCTGTGGGGGAGAAAAACTTCTGCCAGCCGTGCAAGATCGCAACAAACGGCACAGGGGAGACGACTCCGCACAGCGGAAAGTAAGGACTGCAAGGGGTTTGCATCTCTTACCTGTGGAAGATTAGATTGCGCGTATGACCCTGGCTCCCGCGTCACCACGCCGCACCGGCCGCCGCCACGACCGCGAGATCATCGCCCTCGCGCTGCCCGCGTTCGGCTCACTGGTCGCGGAACCTCTCTTCGTCATGGTCGACAGCGCCGTCATCGGCCACCTCGGCACTCCCCAGCTCGCCGGCCTCGGCATCGCGGCCTCCCTGCTGACCACGGCCGTCGCCGTCTTCGTCTTCCTCGCCTATGCCACCACCGCCGCGGTCGCCCGCCGGGTCGGCGCCGGCGACCTGCCCGCCGCCATCCGCCAGGGCATGGACGGCATCTGGCTCGCCCTGCTGCTCGGCGCCGCCGTCATCACGGCGGTGCTGCCCACCGCCCCGTGGCTCGTCGAGCTCTTCGGCGCATCCGGCACCGCCGCCCCGTACGCCACGACCTACCTCCGTATCAGCGCGCTCGGCATCCCCGCCATGCTCGTCGTGCTGGCCGCCACCGGCGTACTCCGCGGCCTCCAGGACACCAGGACCCCGCTCTACGTCGCCATCGGCGGCTTCTCCGCCAACGCCGCGCTCAACATCGGCCTGGTCTACGGCGCCGGCCTCGGCATCGCGGGCTCCGCCTGGGGCACGGTCGTCGCCCAATGCGGCATGGCCGCGGTCTACCTCGTCGTGGTCGTCCGCGGCGCGCGACGGCACGGGGCCTCGCTGCGTCCCGACGCCGCGGGAATCCGTGCCTCGGCCCAGGCCGGCGTGCCGCTGCTGGTCCGTACGCTCTCGCTGCGCGCTGTGCTGATGATCGCCACCGCCGTCGCCGCCCGGCTCGGCGACGCCGAGATCGCCGCCCACCAGATCGTGCTCACGCTGTGGTCCCTGCTGGCCTTCGCGCTGGACGCGATTGCCATCGCCGGGCAGGCCATCATAGGCCGCTGTCTCGGCGCGGGGGACCGCGACGGCGCCAGGGCCGCCTGCCGCCGCATGGTGCAGTGGGGCATCGCCTCGGGCCTGGTCCTCGGTGTGCTGGTCGCGGTCGCCCGCCCGCTGTTCATCCCCCTGTTCACCACCGACCCGGCCGTGCAGGGCCCGCTGCTCACCACGCTCCTGGTCGTGGCCGTGACCCAGCCGGTCTCCGGCATCGTCTTCATCCTCGACGGCGTGCTGATGGGGGCGGGGGACGGCCCCTATCTCGCCTGGGCCATGGTCGTGACGCTGGCCCTGTTCGCACCGCTGGCGCTGGCCGTCCCGCTGCTCGGCGGCGGACTGGGCGCTCTGTGGTGGGCGATGGCCGTGATGATGACCCTGCGGATGCTGACCCTGTGGCTGCGTACCCGCTCGGGCCGGTGGATTGTGACCGGAGCCTCTCGTTGAAGCCTCTCCCGTAATACGCAGCGCATGTCAATAATGACCCTGTGCGCTCGCTTGCCAGGAATTCCGTGCTGCCCCTGACGTTTGTCGTCATCGTGGCTGCTGCTGTGGTGGGGTACGCCACGGAGGAAGCCGACACGACCAGCAGCAGCGGTGACGGCCGCAGCAGCTTCGGCAAATCCGGTGAGGCGGGCCAGGACCCCCAGGACCAGGATCCCGCCGCGACGGCCCCGGCCGATAACGGAAATGCGTACACGCCGCGCCGGACCGAGCAGAACGCCCGGGTCGGTGCGGTCTTCGAGAAGGACGACACCGGCGACCACTTCTGCACCGCGAGCGTGGTGCAGAGTCCGGGCCGGAACATGCTCATCACCGCAGCGCACTGCGCCTTCGACAGCGACGGCAAGAGCCCGGTGAACGACCTGGTCTTCGCCCCCGACTACCGCGACGGAGTTGAGCCCGCCGGCCTGTGGAAGGTCAAGAAGGTGGTCCTCGACGACCGCTGGGCCAAGTTCAACGACGAAGATCTCGATGTCGCCTTCCTCGTCCTCGACAAGAAGAAGGGCAAGGAGATCCAGGACGTGCTGGGCGGAAACACCCTCGGTATCGACCGTGGCTACGAGAACGAGGTCAAGATCACCGGCTACCCCACCAGCCGCGACACCCCGATCTCCTGCCAGAACCGCACCACGAGGTACAGCGACACCCAGCTGCGCATCCGGTGCACCGACTTCGAGGGCGGTACGAGCGGCAGCCCCTGGCTCGCCGACTACGACCCCAAGAGCCACACCGGCACGGTCATCGGCGTCCTGGGCGGCCACGAAGGCGGCGGCGACCAGGACGATGTCTCCTACGCCGCATACTTCGACGACGACATCGCCGCACTCTACAAGCGCGCCCAGGACGAGGACTGAAGCGGTCCGTCCGCGCTCCGCACACGGCGAAGGGCCGCACCCCGGTGACGGGATGCGGCCCTTCGGCGTGGTACTGCGATTACGCGGCGACGACCTCGACGCCGAGCTTCGCCACGACCTCGGCGTGCAGACGCACGGAGATCTGGTGCGCGCCCAGGGTCTTGATCGGCGAACCGAGCTCGACACGACGCTTGTCGACGTCCGGACCACCGGCAGCCTTGATCGCCGAGGCGATGTCGGCCGGGGTGACGGAGCCGAACAGGCGGCCCGCGTCGCCGGCACGGACGGCCAGCTTCACGTTGACGCCCTCGAGCCGGCCCTTGATCTCGGTGGCCTGCTCGATCGTGGCGATCTCGCGGATCTTGCGACCGCGACGGATCTGCTCGACGTCCTTCTCGCCACCCTTGGTCCAGCGGATCGCGAAACCACGCGGGACCAGGTAGTTACGGGCGTACCCGTCCTTGACGTCAACGACGTCGCCGGCGGTGCCGAGGCCGGAGACCTCGTGGGTGAGGATGATCTTCATGATTCGGTCACCCTTCCCTTATCGCGCGGTGGACGTGTAGGGCAGCAGCGCCATCTCACGGCTGTTCTTCACAGCCGTGGCGACGTCACGCTGGTGCTGAGTGCAGTTGCCGGTGACCCGGCGGGCACGGATCTTGCCGCGGTCGGAGATGAACTTCCGCAGCAGGTTCGTGTCCTTGTAGTCGACGTAGGAGATCTTCTCCTTGCAGAACACGCAAACCTTCTTCTTAGGCTTGCGAGCAGGCGGCTTCGCCATTATCTCTCTCCAATGAGTTCAAGAAGTTTGTGCTGACGCCCTCAAGGCCCCTGGCCGTTTCACGGCGCTGTTTCACGTGAAACAGCGCGGAGTCGGGCCAGCTGTACGGACCTAGAAGGGCGGCTCGTCCGAGTAGCCACCGCCGGAGCTACCGCCCCAGCCACCGCCGCCACCGCCACCCTGCTGGCCACCGCCGGCCGGGCCGCTGGTCGCCCACGGGTCGTCGGCAGGAGCACCGCCGCCCTGCTGGCCGCCGCCGGGGCCGCCGCCCCAGCCGCCGCCACCCTGGCCGCCGCCCTGCTGACCGCCGCCGAAGCCGCCGCCCTGGCCACCACGACCGCTGGTCTTGGTGATCTTGGCCGTGGCGTTCTTGAGGCTCGCGCCCACTTCCTCGACGTCGAGCTCGTAGACCGTGCGCTTCACGCCCTCGCGGTCCTCGTACGACCGCTGCTTGAGACGGCCCTGGACGACCACGCGGGTACCCCGCGTAAGGGACTCGGCGACGTTTTCCGCCGCCTGACGCCACACCGAGCAGGTCAGGAACAGGCTCTCGCCGTCCTTCCACTCATTGGTCTGACGGTCGAAGGTGCGGGGAGTGGACGCGACGCGGAACTTCGCGACCGCCGCACCGGACGGGGTGAAGCGCAGCTCGGGGTCGTCGACAAGATTGCCGACAACCGTGATGACGGTCTCGCCTGCCATTAGGGGAACCTCTCGGCGGGTGTGCTGCTGGCTGCTGGTGTTGCTGCTACTCGAACCCGGTTACCGCTGGACGCTGACGCGTTCAGTGGGTCTCGGGACGGAGGACCTTGGTCCGGAGGACCGACTCGTTCAGGTTCATCTGACGGTCGAGCTCCTTGACGACTGCAGGCTCGGCCTGCAGGTCGATGACCGAGTAGATGCCCTCGGGCTTCTTCTTGATCTCGTACGAGAGACGACGACGGCCCCAGGTGTCGACCTTCTCGACCTTTCCGTTGCCCTCACGGACGACGGAGAGGAAGTTCTCGATCAGCGGGGAGACAGCGCGCTCCTCGAGATCGGGGTCGAGGATGACCATCACCTCGTAGTGACGCATGTAGAACCCACCTCCTTTGGACTCAGCGGCCACGGTCGTTCCGTGGCAGGAGGGTCGTATGCGTTCTGCACCGAGCCCGTCCGGAGCTCCGGACAGACATAGGCGCAGACCGTACAGAGTACCTGCCTGATGCCTTCCGGTTGAAATCCGTCCGCCCCACCCCTCAATCTGGAACACAACGGGTGTGAGCGGCGTTACAGTGCGCCGCCCTGTCATCGGAGGTGCCGCATGGCACAGGCACGGACCCAGCGCAGTCTGCTGTCGCTTCTCAACAGTGACGGCAAGGACCATCCCGTCGAGAACACCTTCGCCATCGTGACTGTGGTGCTCGGCGCGATCGCCGTCTTCACCACGCTCTCTCCCAGCCTGCACCTGGTCAGTTCCTGGGCCGGTCTGATCGGAATCGGCACCGGCATGTGGGGCCAGTTCATCTCGTCGACGACCGGCGAGCGCTTCCTGTTGATCATCGGACTCGGCGCAGCGGCCGTCGGCTTCTACCTCGGCCTGGCACACGGCGGCCTCTTCGGCGGTCTCATCGGCTGACCGATGCGGCATACGGGGCCCCAGCCCGTATGGCCCAGACGGGGCGCTCCACGGTCACAGTAGGCTTCGGCGCGAGAGCCGGAGCCCCGACCATGGGGACACACCTGCCGAGGAGCGCCCCGCATGAGCCTGACCCTGAGGACCATCAGCCGAGAGCAGCATCTGGCATATATCCAGAGTCTGCCCGCGGCCAGCCACATGCAGGTCCCCGCCTGGGCGGACGTCAAGGCCGAATGGCGTTCGGAGAGCCTGGGCTGGTTCGACCCGAGCGGCGAGATGGTCGGCGCCGGGCTGGTCCTGTACCGCCAGGTGCCCAAGGTCAAGCGCTACCTCGCGTACCTCCCCGAGGGCCCGGTCATCAACTGGTACGCGCCGAATCTGGAGGGCTGGCTGCAGCCGATGCTCGCGCATCTCAAGCAGCACGGTGCCTTCACCGTGAAGATGGGCCCGCCGGTCATCATCCGGCGCTGGGACTCCCCGGCGATCAAGGCCGGCATCCAGAACCCGGACGTCAAGCGGCTGCGGGACGTCGAGGCGACCCACATCGAGCCGCGCGCCTTCGAGGTCGCCGACAAGCTGCGCCGCATGGGCTGGCAGCAGGGCGAGGACGGCGGCGCCGGCTTCGCCGACGTACAGCCCCGTTATGTCTTCCAGGTGCCGCTGGCCAACCGTTCGCTGGAAGAGGTCCACAAGGGCTTCAACCAGCTGTGGCGCCGCAACATCAAGAAGGCCGAAAAGGCCGGTGTCGAGGTGGTCCAGGGCGGCTACGACGACCTGGCCGAGTGGCAGCGTCTCTACGAGATCACCGCGGTGCGTGACCACTTCCGGCCGCGTCCGCTCAGCTACTTCCAGCGCATGTGGACGGCCCTCAACGCCGAGGACCCCGACCGCATGCGGCTGTACTTCGCCCGCCATGACGGCGTGAACCTGTCGGCCGCGACGATGCTCGTCGTCGGCGGGCATGTCTGGTACTCCTACGGGGCCTCGGACAACATCGGCCGCGAGGTCCGGCCCTCCAACGCGATGCAGTGGAAGATGCTGCAGGACTCCTACGCGCTCGGCGCCACGGTCTACGACCTCCGCGGCATCAGCGACTCGCTCGACGAAAACGACCACCTCTTCGGCCTGATCCAGTTCAAGGTCGGCACGGGTGGGCAGGCAGCGGAGTACCTCGGTGAGTGGGACTTCCCGCTCAACAAGCTTCTGCACAAGGCGTTCGACCTCTACATGGCGCGCCGCTGACGGCTCCACCGCACCGTTCGTCACCCTGAGACACCAGCCACGAGAAAGGTTCCGGGCCCGGCCATGGCGCTCACCCTCTACGTCGACACCGCGCGCTGGCGGGCGCATCAGCAGAGCGTTCTCCAGCAGTTCCCCGGGCTGGTCCCGGTCTGCAAAGGCAACGGCTACGGCTTCGGCCATGAGCGCCTCGCCGACGAGGCAACCCGCCTCGGTGCCGATATCCTCGCGGTCGGGACGACCTACGAAGCAGCCCGCATCAAGGACTTCTTCAGCGGCGATCTGCTCGTCCTGACGCCGTTCCGCCACGGCGAGGAGCCGGTACCGCTGCCCGACCGGGCGATCCGCTCGGTGTCGTCGGTCGAGGGCGTGGGGGGCCTGGTCGGTGCCCGGGTCGTCATCGAGGTCATGAGCAGCATGAAGCGCCATGGCGTCAAGCCGGAGGACCTGCCGAAGCTGGCCGCGGCCATCGAGGACGTCCGGCTCGAAGGTTTCGCGATCCACCTGCCGCTGGACCGCACCGACGGCTCCGACGCGGTCGAAGAGGTCATCGGCTGGATGGACCAGCTCCGCGCCGCCCGCCTCCCGCTGCACACCATGTTCGTCAGCCACCTCAAGGCCGATGAACTGGCCCGTCTCCAGCAGCAGTTCCCCCAGACGCGCTTTCGCGCGCGGATCGGTACCCGGCTGTGGCTCGGCGACCATGAGGCGACCGAGTACCGCGGTTCGGTGCTCGATGTCACCCGGATCGCCAAGGGCGAGCGCTTCGGCTACCGCCAGCAGAAGGCGGCCTCCGACGGCTACTTGGTCGTGGTGGCGGGCGGCACCTCGCACGGTGTCGGCCTGGAGTCGCCCAAGGCACTGCACGGTGTGATGCCGCGCGCCAAGGGCGTGGCCCGGGCCGGGCTGGCCACCGTGAACCGCAATCTCGCGCCGTATGTGTGGGCCGGGAAGCAGCGCTGGTTCGCGGAGCCCCCGCACATGCAGGTGTCGATCCTGTTCGTGCCGGGGGATGCCCCGCAGCCACAGGTCGGCGAGGAGCTAGTGGCCCATCTGCGGCACACCACCACGCAGTTCGACCGCCTCGTGGACCGCTGAGCCGGCCGAGCCACGGCACAGACACACCAAGGGCCCGGTGCCGCAGACCTCCTCTGCGGCACCGGGCCCGGTGCGTGGACGGCCGGGGCCGGGCTCAGTCCCGTACGGCGCCCCAGCGCACCTGGGGCGTTGTCTGGAACTGCACCGCGTGCCGGGGCCGGTGGTGGGCCCGTCCGAGCACGAACGCATCGGGGCTGCGGTCCAGGACTCCGCCCGAGGGGTCGTCGTCCCCGTCCCTGCGGACCACATCGCGCTCCGGCAGCAGAATGTCCCGTACGACCAGGGCGCACAGGTAGAGAGTGCCCAAGAGGTGCAGCACGATGGCGAGTTGGTAGCCCTCCGTCGGCAGCCCTTGGTGCTTGTCGCCGCTGCCTGTGTAGGCGAGGTACAGCCAGATCCCCAGGAAGTACATGACCTCGCAGGCCTGCCAGATCAGGAAGTCCCGCCAACGCGGCCGGGCCAGCGCGGCGAGCGGGGTCAGCCACAGGACGTACTGCGGCGAGTAGACCTTGTTGGTGAGGATGAACAGCGCGACGACGAGGAACGCGAGCTGTGCGAAGCGCGGCCGGCGCGGTGCGTAAAGAGTCAGCAGGCCGATGGCGCCACAGCCCACGATCATCAGCAGCGTGGCGTAGGCATTGGCGTTCTCCAGGGGGTTCCCGGTGCGCTGCGAGATCAGGAGCCAGATCGAACCGAAGTCGATGGGCCGTTCCTGGCTGAACGTGTAGAACTTCGCCCAGCCCTCCCGGATGTGGAAGCCCGCGGCATCGTGCGTGATCATCACCGGCAGGTTCACCACGAGCCAGGACGCGACGGTACCGGCCAGCGCCTTCCGGTAGGCCCGCCAGGCGCCCGCGCGCCAGCACAGCACCAGCAGCGGGCCCAGCAGCAGCACCGGGTACAGCTTCGCCGCGGTGGCCAGCCCGATGAGGATGCCGGCCGCCAGCGGGCGGCTGCGTGACCACATCAGCATCCCGGCGGCCGTCAGGGCGATCGCCAGCAGATCCCAGTTGATGGTGGCGGTGAGGGCGACGGCAGGCGCCAGGGCAACGAGCAGGCCGTCCCAGGGACGGCGGCGGTGGGTGCGGGCCACGCACACCGCGATGACAGCGGCGCAGATCATCAGCATGCCGGCGTTGACCAGCCAGTAGATCTGCTCGCGGTGCTGGATTCCCCCGGCGTGCGGAGTCATCCAGGAGGCGACCTCCATGAAGACGCCGGTGAGCACGGGGTACTCGAGATACTCCATCTCGCCGGGCAGCCGGTCGAAATACGGGATCAGGCCATTGGCAAAGCCCCGCCCCGCATAGAGATGGGGGATGTCGGAGTAGCAGGCGTGCGTGTACTGGCTCGTGGCGCCGAAGAACCAGCCGCCGTTGTAGCAGGGCAGCTTCTGCACCATGCCGAGCGCGAACATGCCGATGGCGACGAGCGCGATGATCCGCACCGGCGTCAGCCAGTGCGTCCCGAGCAGTACGCGTCGCCCGATCGGCCCCCCGATCAGCTCGCTGCCGGCCGCCGCCACCTCGTCCCGCTTCGTCGGCCGTACCGGATCGTCCCGTCGCACGCTCGTCATGGCCCCATCCTGCCGTACGCCCGCGGGCAGAGAACGGCGAAGCCCCCGCCCGGGCAAACCGGGCGAGGGCTTCGTTGCTCCATGTTTCACGTGAAACATTCAGCGTTTCACGTGACACGGTCAGCCGTTCGGGCCTCCGAGCCAGCCTCCACCGTCTGTCGGATCCGACGGTTCAGGCGTCGGACTTGTCCCTCCGGTGTCACCGCCGGGTCCGCCCGTGCCATTTCCGTTGCCCCCGCTATTACCCGCTCCACCGCTGTTCCGGCAGTTCAGATCCCAGGGGGAACAGCTGTCTGTCGGGGTCGGGCTCGGCGAGTTCGTCGGGGGAGCGGACTCGCTGGGAGACTCCGACGGCGTGCTCGACGGCGTGTCCGACGGCGTGGGAGACGGCGTCGGCGTCGGCATGCCTTCCTGGTCCAGCCGCTGCCCGAGGGGCGTGGCCGGCGGGAAGGACTCCGGGGTGACGCCCTTCATCGCCTGCAGCATGTACTCGGTCCACACCTCGGTGGGCAGGGCACCACCGTGGATCGAGTCAAAGCCACCGACACCGTTCATGGACAGCTGGCGCGGATTCCCCGCGTCCTCACGGAACATCGTGATGGCCGTCGACAGCTGCTTGGTGTAGCCGACGAACCAGGCCGACTTGTTCTCGTCGGTGGTGCCGGTCTTGCCCGCAGCCGGCATGTTCAGCCGCTTGGCTTCCTTCGCCGTGCCGTTGTCGATGACGTTTTCCAGCACCTTGGTCACGTTGTTGGCGATGTTGGGCTCCATCGCCGTTGCGCTCGCGGGCTTCTCGAAGCCGTCCAGATCCTGGCCCTTGTACGTCACCTGCGTCACTGAATACGGCTCCACCTTCGTGCCGGACTGAGCGAACGTGGCATAGGCATCGGCCATACGAATCGCACTCGGTGTGGAGGTGCCCAGTGCGAAGGACGGGTTCAGGTTCTTGTCGAAGCTGGCCTCCGAGATACCCGTGGCCTGCGCCATGTCCCGGACCTTGTTCATCCCGACATCCATACCGAGCTGCACGAACGGAGTGTTGACGGACTGCTCCATCGCCTTGGTCAACGGGATATAGCCCCAGGGGTGGTTGCTCTCGTTCTCCTGATAGAAGAACGAGCCGTCCCTCCTCCGGACGAACCCTCCCTCGGCGTTCTTCACCCTGACGTGGTCGTCACCGTTGTACCGGCTGTCCTGCCTGACCGGCACCCCGTTGCTTTCGGCCGTTCCGTACTTCATCGCCGCCGCGAGCACGAACGGCTTCCAGGTCGAGCCGACCGGTACACCGAAGGTGTCCGCGTTGTTGCTGAAGTGCCCCTTGTCGTAGCCCTCACCGCCGT
The DNA here is from genome assembly GCF_040650675.1 of Streptomyces sp. NPDC048637. Lineage (NCBI taxonomy): Bacteria > Bacillati > Actinomycetota > Actinomycetes > Kitasatosporales > Streptomycetaceae > Streptomyces > Streptomyces sp. NPDC048637. Next base: position 64,207 of record NZ_JBEZHQ010000002.1, on the reverse strand, counting down.
ACAGGGCGACGATCTTGCCGTCTCCCGGCACCACTGAGGCACCACCGAACTGCACGAATTTGTCCTTCGCGCGCTTTTCGGGGTTGATGTACCGCTTATTGACCTGCTTGACCGCAGTCTCGAGCTGTTCGGTCTTCTTCGAGCTGAAGGTCGTGTGGATCGTGTAGCCGCCCTTGTCGAACTGGGCCTCGCTGAGACCCGAGTTCTTCAGCACGTACTTCTTCGCGGTGTCCATCATGTAGCCGATCTGACCGCCCTTGTTGGCCACCGGCTTCGGCAGATGCGGCGTGGGGAAGTGCCCCCGGAACTTGTCCCGCTGCGCCTTGGTCAGGAGGTTGTTCTCGACCTCCCGGTCAAGAATCCAGGACCACCGCGCCTTGGCGCGCTGGGTGTTCGCCGCCCGCGTGGCTCCCGGGCTGGTACCGCCTGCGGGGTCGTACAGGTCCGCACCCTTGAGCACGGTGGCCAGGAAGGCGCTCTGGTTCGCGTCCAGCTTTTCGGCGTCCACTCCGTAGTACGCCTGAGCCGCCGCCTGGATCCCGTACGCCCCGCGGCCGTAGTAACTGGTGTTCAGATACCCCTGAAGGATCTGGTCCTTGCTCTTCGACCAGCCGACCTTGATCGCGATGAACAGTTCCTTGAACTTGCGGTCAATGGTCTGTTCCTGGCTCAGCATCGCGTTCTTCACGTACTGCTGGGTGATGGTCGATCCGCCCTGGGTCTCGCCGCCCTTGGCCATGTTGACCAACGCACGTGCGATGCCCATCGGGTCCACACCCGAGTCCGTCCGGAAAGACGCGTTCTCCGCGGCGATCGCCGCTTTCTGCATCTCGAGCGGAATCTCGTTGATCGTGACGTTCTGCCGGTTTGTCTTACCGTCACGCGCCATGACCTTGCCGTCGGCCCAGAGGTAGACGTTGTTCTGCGACCTGGCGGCGGCACTCTCGCTGGGCACGTTCACCAGGGCCAGCGCGACGCCGGAGGCACCCACGATCAGCCCTATGAATCCGACGCACAGGGTAGTGACCTGCTTCCACGACGGCACGAAGCGCCGCCAGCCGACCCGGTTGGCCCGCGGGTAGTCGATGAGACGCTTCTTGGCAGGCTTCCCGCCGCCGCGACCGCGTCCGCGGCCTCCCTCGGGCCCACCGCCGCCACCGCCCCGACGGCCACCGCCGCCACGCCCCCCGGCACCCTCACCGGAGGCCATCGCAGCGGCATCGGACGACCGCCGCCGGCCACCACGCTGGGCGGCTCTACGGGCGTCGGCACGCCCACCCTGCCGCGGCTCGTGGCCGGACGGCTCGGAGTGGGCGGCCGGACCGGCAGCGGAGCCACGGGAAGGGGCGGCACGGCGCCCTGGTGGCTGCTGTGCGGCGCGTCGGGCCGCGGCACGTCCGCCACTCTGCGGCTGTGGCGGTTTGCGACGGTGCTCGCTCATGGAACGAATACTCCTCGGGCAGGCGCGCTATCTCGTCGCCTGAAGGCGGCAGTTGTCTTCAGGTCCCCCCGATGCACGACCCGCTCCTGAGGCGCGAGCCGCACTACACCGAGGACGAGGACGCCAGATATCGGCCCACGGTTCCCGGCAGTCTGCATGCCGCACAGACTACGCACGGCCAAAACCTGCCCAGTGTTGAAATTCACTCCAAATCAGTCAGGTTGATGAGAACGATTCGGTGATGTGATGCCGTTCACCGTGCCTCCTCTTGTTCCGCCCAGGTGGCCGTTCTATCGTCTGGATGTATCGAGTCGATACATCAGCACGACATAAAGAGCGCACCGGACCAAGGAGGCGGAGGATGAGCAGACGTTCCGGCGTCCTCGAGTTCGCTGTCCTCGGCCTGCTCCGTGAGTCCCCGATGCACGGCTATGAGCTGCGAAAACGGCTCAACACCTCGCTCGGGGTCTTCCGTGCGTTCAGCTACGGCACGCTCTACCCCTGCCTCAAGGCGCTGGTCGCGAGCGGCTGGCTGATCGAGGAGTCGGACGGCGCCCAGGAGGGCGTCCCCGCCGCGGCTCTGACAGGGCGCCGAGCCAAGATCGTCTACCGTTTGACCTCAGCGGGCAAAGAACACTTCGAGGAACTGCTCGCCCACTCCGGGCCGGATGCGTGGGAGGACGAGCACTTCGGCGTCCGCTTCGCCTTCTTCGGCCAGACCTCGCGGGACGTACGGATGCGCGTGCTGGAAGGCCGCCGCAGCCGGCTGGAGGAGCGCCTCGAGAGGATGCGTACCTCCCTGGCCAGGTCCCGCGAGCGGCTGGACGACTACACCCTCGAACTGCAGCGGCACGGCATGGAATCCGTGGAGCGAGAAGTCCGTTGGCTGAACGAGCTCATCGAGAGTGAGCGCACCGGGCGCGATCAGCGCCCAACGGGGTCCGCAGCGCAGGACAAGAAGAACCAGTCAGGAGATACGGGCGGCCTGCCCCGGCACCGGGGTGGTTCCCGGCCGGATCCGTCCGATGACACCACCACTTGAGGCTCTGCTGTGCAGGTCCTCATCGAGAACACAGGGAGCAACCGGAATGGGTTCGGTTCGCGTAGCCATCGTCGGCGTGGGCAACTGCGCCGCCTCGCTGGTACAGGGCGTCGAGTACTACAAGGACGCCGACCCGAAGAGCCGCGTGCCCGGCCTCATGCACGTGCAGTTCGGCGACTACCACGTGCGTGACATCGAGTTCGTGGCTGCCTTCGACGTCGACGCCAAGAAGGTCGGGCTCGACCTCGCGGATGCCATCGGCGCCAGCGAGAACAACACCATCAAGATCTGCGACGTGCCGAACGCCGGCGTGCAGGTCCAGCGCGGTCACACCCTCGACGGCCTCGGCCTGTACTACCGCCAGACGATCGAGGAGTCCCCCGAGGCCCCGGTCGACATCGTCCAGGTCCTCAAGGACACGCAGGCCGACGTGCTGGTCTGCTACCTCCCTGTCGGCTCCGAGGACGCCGCCAAGTACTACGCCCAGTGCGCCCTCGAAGCCAAGGTCGCGTTCGTCAACGCGCTCCCGGTCTTCATCGCCGGCACCAAGGAGTGGGCGGACAAGTTCACCGAGGCCGGTGTCCCGATCGTCGGTGACGACATCAAGTCGCAGGTCGGCGCCACCATCACGCACCGTGTGATGGCCAAGCTCTTCGAGGACCGGGGTGTCATCCTGGACCGCACGATGCAGCTGAACGTCGGCGGCAACATGGACTTCAAGAACATGCTCGAGCGTGAGCGCCTGGAGTCCAAGAAGATCTCCAAGACCCAGGCCGTCACCTCCCAGATCCGGGACCGTGAGCTGGGCGAGGACAACGTCCACATCGGCCCCTCCGACTACGTGGCCTGGCTGGACGACCGCAAGTGGGCCTACGTCCGCCTCGAGGGCCGCGCCTTCGGTGACGTCCCGCTGAACCTGGAGTACAAGCTCGAGGTCTGGGACTCCCCGAACTCCGCGGGTGTCATCATCGACGCCCTGCGCGCGGCGAAGATCGCCAAGGACCGGGGCATCGGTGGCCCGATCCTCTCCGCGTCCTCGTACTTCATGAAGTCGCCGCCGGTGCAGTACTTCGACGACGAGGCACGGGAGAACGTCGAGAAGTTCATCAGCGGCGACGTCGAGCGCTGAGCCGCCCGACGCACCCTCCCCTCCGCAGGCCCCCGGGCATTCCACCCGGGGGCCTGCGGGCTGTGTGAGGCTGTGCCTCATGCATGCTGTGCGCGCCCTTCGCGTATTACTCCGGCTACGCGACTTCCGCTCGCTCCTTGCCGCACGGCTCCTGTCCCAGGCGGCCGACGGGGTATTCCAGGTCGCGCTCGCCACCTTCGTCGTCTTCTCGCCCGAGAAGCAGACGTCGCCCGCGGCCATCGCCTCCGCCATGGCGATCCTGCTGCTCCCGTACTCCCTCCTCGGACCGTTCGCCGGCGTGCTGCTCGACCGCTGGCGGCGCCGTCAGGTCCTGCTGTACGGCAATCTGCTGCGCGCCCTGCTGGCCCTGGCCACCGCGACGCTGATCGTGTCGAAGGCCCCCGACTGGCTCTTCTACGCCTCGGCCCTCGCCGTGACCGCCGTGAACCGCTTCGTCCTGGCCGGGCTCTCGGCCGCGCTCCCGCGCGTGGTCGACGGCGAGGAGCAGCTGGTCATGGCCAACTCCCTTACCCCTACGGCCGGCACGCTCGCAGCGACAGCGGGCGGCGGGCTCGCCTTCGCCCTCCGGCTGGCCGGCTCGGATGTGGACGCCTTCATCGTGCTGCTCGCCGCGGCCTTCTATTTGTGCTCGGCCCTGACCGCTCTGCGCATGGCTCCACAGCTGCTCGGACCCGACCCCGCACGCCTCCAACCGCACCTGCGGGAAGCCCTGTTGAGCACCGTGCGCGGGCTGGTGGAAGGGCTGCGCCATCTCGCCGAGCTGCGCACCCCCGCCCGCGCACTGATCGCGATGGCCTTGATGCGTTTCTGCTACGGGGCCCTGACGGTCATGGTGCTGATGCTGTGCCGGTACTCCTGGGCCGCGACCGAGTCCGAGGGCCTGGCGCTGCTCGGGATCACCGTCGGAGTGTCTGGAGCGGGCTTCTTCTCGGCCGCAATCGTCACGCCCTGGGCGGTCGCACGGCTCACCGCGTTCGGCTGGATCGCAGGCTGCGCGGCACTGGGCGCGGTCCTGGTGCCGTCTCTCGGGCTGTTCTTCACGCCGGGCCCGATGCTGGCCGCCGCGTTCGTGCTCGGCCTGAGCACCCAAGGAACCAAGATCTCCACGGACACGATCGTCCAGTCGACGGTCGATGACGCCTTCCGCGGCCGGTCCTTCGCCATCTACGACGTGCTCTTCAATGTCGCCTTCGTCGGCGCTGCCGCAGTCGCGGCCCTCATGCTGCCTCCGGACGGACGGTCCGCCACCCTGCTCGGCACGGTAACCGTGCTCTATGCGCTGGTCGCCGCCACAATGGTCCGCTCGGGGCGCGGATAGGCGTCGTCCTCCCGCCGCGCAGCCCCCTGGGCCCTGAAACGAGGCGCACCCGGACCAGATACCTTACGGGCGTCCTACACGAGCCTGTACACATCAATTTCGGGGGATTCCCATGACCACGCCGCCTCAGGGCCAGAATCCGTACGGTCAGGCGCCGTACGGACAGCAGCCGTACGGACAGCAGCCATACGGACAGCAGCCATACGGACAGCCGCCATACGGCCAGAGTCCGTATCCGCAGGCGCCGCAAGCACCGCAGGCGCCCTATGGCCAGCCCCAGGGCTACGCCTACCCCCCGCCGCCGCAGGCTCCGTACGGACAGCAGCCGCCGGCGGGCTACCCGATGGCTCCTCAGCAGCCCATGCACGGCGGAGCTCCCGTGCCTCCGCCACAGCCCGCCAAACGCCGGTCCGCCAAGTCGATCCTGAGGGTCATCGGGCTGGTCATCGCGGTGGTCTTCTTCGCGGTCATCTGGATCACCAGCCTGAACGACGCGGAGAACGCCGAGGCCGGCGACTGTGTGCAGAAGTCCAGCAGCTCACTCGATGACGGGCTCAAGGTGGTGGACTGCAGTAGCTCTGAAGCCCAGTACAAGGTGAGCAAGGTGCACAACGACACCACGGACCCGACGGTGTGCGCCGAGGGAGAGTCGGCCTATACCAAGAGCGTGCACCGTCGCAGGAGTGGCGACACCCGCATGGTGCTCTGCCTGACCCAGGTGAAGTAGCGCACACCGAACACACCGGAAGAAAGAGGAGCGGTGTTTCACGTGAAACACCGCTCCTTGTTTCACGTGAAACACCGCCCGTTTCCCGCTCAGCTCTGAGCGGCCCACCACTCCTTCAGCGCAGCGACCGCCGCCTCACGCTCCATGGGCCCGTGCTCCAGCCGGAGCTCCAGCATCTGCTGGTACGCCTTGCCGACCTCGGGCCCCGGGCGGATGCCCAGAATCTGCATGATGTCGTTGCCGTCCAGGTCCGGGCGGATCGCTTCCAGCTCTTCCTGCTCCTGCAGCCGCGCGATGCGCTCCTCGAGCCCGCCATAGGCGCGCGACAGGGCACTGGCCTTGCGCTTGTTGCGGGTGGTGCAGTCCGAGCGCGTGAGCTTGTGCAGCCGCTCCAGCTGCGGGCCGGCGTCCCGCACATACCGGCGGACCGCCGAGTCCGTCCACTCGCCCGTCCCATAGCCGTGGAAGCGCAGATGCAGCTCCACCAGCCGTGAGACGTCCTTGACCAGGTCATTGGAGTACTTCAGAGCGGTCATCCGCTTCTTGGTCATCTTCGCGCCCACCACCTCGTGGTGGTGGAAGGAGACCCGGCCGTCCTTCTCGAAGCGCCGCGTCCGGGGCTTGCCGATGTCGTGGAGGAGTGCCGCCAGCCGCAGCACGAGATCGGGCCCTTTCTCTTCGAGGTCGATCGCCTGCTCCAGCACCGTCAGCGAGTGCTCGTAGACGTCCTTGTGACGGTGATGCTCGTCACTTTCCAGCCGCAGCGCGGGGAGCTCGGGCAGGACATGGTCCGCCAGCCCCGATTCGACGAGCAGCCGCAGCCCCTCGCGCGGGTGCGGCGCCAGGATCAGCTTGTTCAGCTCGTCCCGTACGCGCTCCGCGGAGACGATCTCGATGCGCTCCGACATCGCCTTCATCGCGGCGAAGACCTCGGGGTCCACCTCGAAGCCCAGCTGGGCGGCGAAGCGGGCTGCGCGCATCATCCGCAGCGGATCATCGGAGAACGACTCCTCCGGCGTCCCCGGCGTCCGCAGCACCCGCGCCGCCAGGTCTTCCAGACCGTCGTGCGGGTCGACGAACTCCTTCTGCGGCAGCAGCACCGCCATGGCGTTCACCGTGAAGTCCCGGCGCACCAGATCCTGCTCGATGGAGTCGCCGTACGACACCTCGGGCTTGCGGGAGGTGCGGTCGTACGCCTCGGAACGGTAGGTCGTGACCTCGATGTCGAACGAGTCCTTCTTGCAGCCGACCGTGCCGAAGGCGATGCCGACATCCCAGACCGCGTCCGCCCACGGCCGGACGATCTTCAGAACGTCCTCAGGGCGGGCATCGGTGGTGAAGTCCAGGTCGTTGCCGAGCCGGCCCAGCAGCGCATCCCGGACCGAGCCGCCGACCAGGGCAAGTGTGAACCCGGCCTCCTGGAATCGACGGGCCAGGTCATCCGCGACGGGGGACACCCGCAGCAGCTCGCTCACGGCGCGGCGCTGGACATGGTTCAGCGCGTTCGTCGACTGCGGGGTCCGCTCGGCGATCGGGGCGGGGAGGTCATTGTTGGCGTTCGGCACAACAAAACAGGGTACGTGGCCGCGCAGCGCGCGGCGTCACGTAATAAAGGGGACAGGCTGGGCGCCCGGCTCTCCGCACCGCGATCATGTGGAGCAGTCCGTGGCACTACGGCGCAGCGGGCCTCGTTACCATTCGTGGACGCACATTCCGACGACCACTGACGACGACGAGGGACGGACGAGCGCGTGGCCGAGGCGGCAGGGTTCCAGGGGACTGAACGGCCGCGTGGTCGATGGCTGCGAAGGACCGTGACACTGCTCACTGGAGTGCTCCTGCTCGTGGGGCTGCTCCAGGTTCCGCACGCTCCCACCGCCGCGGCAGCCCCGACGGGATCCCGCACGGTCGACGTCACCATCGACTCGATGTCCCCGTCCGCTCCCTCCAAGAGCGACACGGTCACCGTCTCCGGGACGCTGACCAACGACGGACGCAACACGATCACCAATGCGCATGTCGGCATGCACCGCGGCGACGCGCTCGGCGGCCGGAGCTCCATCGACAATGTGTCCCGGCGCACCGGCTATCTGCCCGGCGCGGACGGCGAGGAGATCAACGGGAGCGCCGAGAAGATCGGCAAGCTGGAGCCCGAGGTCAGCCGCCCCTTCACCCTCAGCGTGCCGGTCAAGGACCTCGGTCTCGACGAGAACGGTGTGTACCAGCTCGGTGTCTCTGTGTCAGGGCGCTCGCAGGCCGCGCCCTACAACCAGGTCCTCGGATTCGACCGGACACTGCTGCCCTGGCAGGAGGCCGATGCCGAGAAGAAGACGCAGCTCACGTACATGTGGCCGCTGATCTCCTCCACCCATCTCACTGCCGAGACCGACGCCGACGCCCAGCAGACGCCGGTGTTCCGCAACGACGACCTCGCTGCCGAGCTCGCGCCCGGAGGCCGGCTGCAGCAGATGGTCGCACTCGGCAAGAACCTGCCGGTGACCTTCGTCATCGACCCCGACCTGCTCGCGACCGTCGACGCGATGACCAAGTCGTACCGGGTGAACGGCCCCGACGGCCCCATGGGCAAGAACCAGGCCGTCGCCAAGCAGTGGCTGCACGAGCTCGAAGAAGCGGTCAAGTCGCATGAGGTCGTCGCGCTGCCCTTCGCCGACCCCGACCTCGCCTCGCTCGCCCATCACGGCAAGAGCGTGCCCAGCGCGCTCAGCCACCTCGGCCCGGCCACCGACCTCGCCGAGAAGACCGTGGACACCATCCTCGGCGTGAAACCGCGTACGGACTTCGCCTGGCCCGTCGACGGTGCAATCGACTCCTCGGTCGTGGATGTCGCGACCTCGGCCGGTGCGCACAATGTGATCACCCGCAGCGACAGCCTGCGGGAGACCGGGGGGTTGTCCTACACGCCGACGTCGGCCCGCCCCATCGGCGGCGGCAACACGGCCATCGTCGCGGATGCGCAGCTCTCACGGGCCTTCGAAGGCGATATGTCGAAGGCGGGAAACTCCGCCCACGCGGTCCAGGACTTCCTCGCCCAGACCCAGATGATCAACCTTGAGGACCCCGGCCGGCAGCGCAGCGTCGTCGTGGCGCCGCAGCGCATGCCGTCGGTCAGCCAGGCGCACGCCATGGCCACCGCGCTGCGGACGCTGGAGGACTCCGGGAGCTGGTCCCAGGCGCTGAGCCTCGGCAAGGCGGCCAAGGCCAAGCCCGACCCCTCGGCCACCCGCCGGGTGCCGAGCGGCGCCGCCTACCCGTCCTCGCTGCGCCGGCAGGAGCTCCCCACCAGCGCCTTCCGGCAGATCCAGGGCACCCAGGCCGCGCTGGACGACTACCGGGTGATCCTGGCCCAGCCGGAGCGCGTGGTGACCCCGTTCGGCAGCGCCATAATGCGGGAGATGTCGACGGAGTGGCGCGGCGATGCCGCCGGTGCCGCGGGATTCCGTCACTCCGTGCGCAGCTACCTCGACGGTCTGACCAAGAAGGTGCACCTGATCCAGAAGTCGGGGGCAACGCTCTCCGGACGCAGCGCCACGATTCCGGTGACGGTCCAGAACAACCTGGTCCAGGGCGTCAAGGACATGACGCTGAAGCTGTCCTCGTCCCAGCCCAACCGTCTCGACGCGGGCAAGGCGCAGCAGATCACGGTCGATGGCGGCCACAGCCAGTCGTTCAAGTTCGCCACCACGGCGAACGCCAACGGCCGGGCGTGGGTGACCGCCCAGCTCTACACAGCGGACGGAAAGCCCTACGGTGACCCCATGATGTTCCAGGTGAACGTCACGGAGATCACCGCCACGGTGATGCTCGTCATCGCCGGCGGTGTGCTGCTGCTCGTCCTCGCCGGTGTGCGGATCTATCTCCAGCGCAAGCGGGCGGCCGCCCAGCGCGCCGAGGGCGGATCCGACGGCGAGGGGCCCGATGGCGACACAGGTACGGACGGCGACAACGGCGGCACGGACGGCGATGAGCCGGAGCAGCCGAGTGACCCCACGCCGGACACCGGATCGGAAAGCTCCGGCCCGTCCGGCTCAGGTGAGAAAGTGGACCGTTGATAGATGGCGGGGCCGGATGGCCGGCGACGGATGAGGTGGGGCAGCGATGAATGCGCCGTATGAAGGTGACCGGGGCCGGGGCGCCAATGGCGACCCCACGGGCCCGGTCCCTCCGACGCCCCCGTTGCCCGCGGACCAGGACCCCTACGTCCAGGACGCCTACCGCAACGATCCGTTCCGCGCCCAGGACCCGACGGCTCAGGACCCGGTGACCGAGGCGCTCCACGACCGCGCCGCACACCCACCGCCGCCCCCGGGACAGCCCGCGCCGCCGCTCTACCAGCAGCCTGCCGCGGGCCGGCACACGCCCGACCCGCAGCTGCGGGCTTCGTCCCCGCCACCCGAGCAGCACGGACCGCCCCCCCATCTCCCCTACGGCGATGTCGACACGGCAACACTGTTCCTGGGCCTCGACGGCCTGATGACCCAGGCCGCCGGCGATCGTCCGGAGCCCGATGCCTTCGCGCATCTATACCGGGACCAGCAGCACTACGAGCCCCGACAGCCCGCTCCGGGCCCCGCGGCGGCCGCTTCGGCGCCCGGCCCGGAGGCCGTGCCCCAGCAGCCCGCGCCGACGCCGGAGCCCGCCCCCGTGGCGGCAGCCGGCAAGCCCTCCGGTGGCCGGGCCTCCGGTCTGTTCAAGTCCAGCGCGGTGATGGCCGCCGGCACGATGGTGTCGCGTCTCACGGGCTTCGTTCGCTCGGCGCTGATCGTCGCGGCGCTCGGCGGTGCGGTGCTCGGTGACTCCTGGCAGGTCGCCTACCAACTTCCGACGATGATCTTCATCCTGACCATCGGCGGCGGTCTGAACTCCGTCTTCGTCCCGCAGCTGGTACGCGCGATGAAGGAGGACGACGACGGCGGCGAGGCCTATGCCAACCGGCTGCTGACGCTGGTCGTCATGGTTCTGGGCGTGCTGACGGTCCTGTCGGTCGTCGCGGCGCCACTGCTGGTGAAGATGGTCTCCTTCGACATCTCCCGCGACCCGGCGGCCAACGAAGTCGCCGTCGCGTTCACCCGCTACTGCGTACCCACGATCTTCTTCATGGGTCTGCATGTCGTGATGGGACAGATCCTCAACGCCCGCGGCCGCTTCGGCGCGATGATGTGGACCCCGGTCCTCAACAACATCGTCATGATCGCCACCTTCGGCCTGTTCATCTGGGTCTACGGCACGGCGGAGACCTCGCACATCGGCGTCACCACCATTCCCGACGAGGGCATCCGGCTCCTGGGCATCGGCACTCTCCTCGGTCTCGTCGTCCAGGCGCTGGCGATGATCCCGTACCTGCGGGACGCCGACTTCAAGCTTCGGCTCCGCTTCGACTGGCGCGGGCACGGCCTGGGCAAGGCCGCAAAGCTCGCCAAGTGGACGGTGCTGTTCGTGCTCGCCAACCAGGCGGGCGTCCTCGTCGTCACCCAGCTCTCCACCTGGGCCGGCAACACCGCCAACGACCAGGGACACCCGGGCACCGGCTTCATCTCGTACGCCAGCGCACAGCTGATCTGGAACATGCCGCAGGCGATCATCACCGTCTCCGTGATGGCGGCGCTGCTGCCGCGGCTGGCCCGGTCCGCACACGACGGCGACACCGGAGCCGTCCGTGACGACATCTCGCAGGGCCTGCGCACCTCCGCCGTCGCCATCGTCCCGATCTCGTTCGGCTTCCTCTCCCTCGGCGTCCCGCTGTGCACGCTGGTCTACGGTTCGTCCGGCGCCGGCATCCCGATGGGCTACATGCTGATGGCCTTCGGCGTGGGTCTGATCCCGTTCTCGGTGCAGTACGTCGTCCTGCGCGCCTTCTACGCGTACGAGGACACCCGCACCCCCTTCTACAACACGGTGATCGTCGCCGCCGTCAACGCCGCCGCCTCCGGTCTCTGCTTCCTGGTCCTGCCCGCCCGCTGGGCCGTGGTCGGCATGGCGGCCTCGTACGGCCTGGCGTACATCATCGGCGTCGGCGTGGCCTGGCGCCGTCTGAGCAAGCGCATGGACGGCGACCTCGACACCGCTCATATCGTCCGGACCTACGCGCGGCTGGCCGGCGCCAGCGTTCCGGCCACGCTGATCTCCGGGGCCGTGGTGTACGGGATCATGCAGATGCTCGGCAGCGGGTTCCTGGGATCGCTGGCAGCTCTGGTGGCCGGCGTCGCCGCACTTCTGGCCGTGTTCTACGTAGCCGCACGCAAAATGCGCATCGAGGAACTGAACGCCCTGGTCGGCATGGTCCGGTCGAAGCTTGGGCGTTGATTGAGCACAACCATCGACTGCCACCGTGTGTCGTGCATAGTGGCGGACTGTGGGCACAATTGTCTTGGCTCATGGAGCCTGCAACGGATGGGGAGGCAGGAACGACGGTGGCGGAACGGAGCACGGCTGCCGTCGACGTGGCTGACACGAGCGGTGAGGAACCGCTGACCGCCAAGGCGGGTAAGGCCACGGACGACGGTGCTAAGGCCGAGAAGGTATCCGGCAGGGAACAGGACGCCGCAGGCACCGATGAGGAGCGTGCCGAGGCGATCGAAGCCCAGCCACCGGAGCTGCACAGCGGCCACAAGCTTGCCAGACGCTACCGCCTCGAAGAGTGCGTCACCCGTCTGGACGGATTCAGCAGCTGGCGTGCGGTCGACGAAATGCTGCGCCGCGCCGTCGGCGTGCACATCCTGCCCGCCGACCATCCCAGAGCGCGGCCGGTGCTGTCCGCCGCCCGCTCGTCGGCGCTGCTCGGTGATCCCCGGTTCGTCCAGGTCCTGGACGCCGTCGAGGAGAACGACCTCGTCTACGTCGTCCATGAGTGGCTGCCGGACGCCACCGAGCTCACCACCGTGCTCGCCAACGGCCCGCTGGAGCCGCACGACGCCTACCAGCTCGTCAGCCAGGTCTCCCAGGCCATGGCCGCCGCGCACCGCGAGGGTCTCGCCCATCTGCGGATCACCCCCGGCTCGGTGCTGCGTACGGAGTCCGGGCAGTACCGCATCCGCGGCCTGGCCGTCATGGCGGCACTGCGCGGCATCACCTGCGAGTCCCCGCAGCGTACGGACACCGAGGCGATCGGTGCGCTGCTCTACGCCGCGCTGACCCAGCGCTGGCCGTACGAGAACGACGCCCATGGCCTCACCGGCCTGCCCAAGGGCGTCGGGCTGATCGCGCCCGACCAGGTGCGTGCCGGTGTTCATCGCGGGCTGTCCGAGCTGGCCATGCGCGCGCTGATCAACGATGGCGCCACGGCCTCCCGCCAGGAGCAGCCGTGCACCACACCGGAGGAGCTGGCCAAGGCCGTCGCGGCCATGCCCCGTATCCGGCCCCCGGAGACCGCCTTCTCCACGCCTCCGCCATACCAGCGCACAGGCTTCCAGCAGGGCAGCTACCGGCAGACTTCGGCGCATAACGCACAGTCGCACCGGGTGACCCAGGCGGTCCCCACTCCGCCGCCCCCGCTGCAGAGCCGCACCGGGCGGGCCCTGAAGTGGTCCGTCTCCGCGCTGCTCATCGCGGCGCTGGGGCTGGGCAGCTGGCAGCTGGCGGACACCCTGCTGAAGCGGGAGAACGATCAGGACGCCCCGGGGAACTCACAGCCGGTCGCCGGTCCGAAGAAGCACCCAAGAAAGGCTCTCGCGGTCAAGGGCGCCACAGAGTTCTCGCCCCTGGCCGAGCCTTTCTCGGAGGATCAAACTCACAATGTCACGGACGGCGATCCGGGTACTGCTTGGGTGACAAAACGGTTCAAGGGCTGGCCCAACTTCGGAAACCTGCCGCCGCGCGCCGATGGCAGTGGAATCATCATTGACCTCGGGAGCGCCAAGGACATCTCCGGGATACAGGCCACCATGTATCGGCCAGGCCAGACCGTAGAAGTCCGCGCAGCAGCACCCTCCGCAGCGAATCCGACGACGCTCGGTGATTTCTCACAAAGCCTTTCCAAGCTGGGAAATGCCGGCGACAAGTTGGATGTGAAGCTCGACCAACCGGTGAAGTCTCGCTTTATCCTGGTCCACATTGCGAAACTTTCCTCTGATGGAACATCGGATTGGTTCCGCGGCGGAATTTCAGAAATCAGAATCTTCGGCTGACTCACCAGCATTAACTCAGCGCACCCGGACCCCGTAGAAATACGAGGTCGAGAACGCCCCGCCAACCTTCGGGTCGGCGGGGCGTCATCGTGCGGCCGACCAGCCTGATCCTGTCCCCACCATGACGTCATCCCCCACCCAAAACCCTGGCACGCGGGCTAAAATGATCATGCGCACTCGCTCAAGTGCCGCACCGACCAACGTGCGCCCGACAGGGCATCAGGGGGAGACTTTGTTGAAGCACACCGGGTGGCGCCAGGCCGCAACGGCATCCATGGCCGCTGTGTTCCTCGTCGGCGGGATCGCCACCGCCAGCCCTGCATCCGCTGCCGGGGGCAACTACAGCTGTCGCAACTGGAAGCAGACCGTCGCCACGTGGAGCGCGAGCTGCACCGTCAAGAGCGGTCAGGCTCGCGCCGTTACCGACTGCAGCAATGGAAAGACGATATACGGCGCGTGGACCGGCCGTGGAACGTGGCGGTTCGGCGGCAACTGCGGCAAGTACTTCATCGTCGCCCAGGACACCCAGGGGCGCAGCTAGCCCCACAAGGCACGATGGCCTGCTGACGAATCAGCAGGCCATCGTGCCTATTTCGGACGACTCTGGCCTTTTCGCGGCACAACTCGGCCCGGCCCAGTGATCACGCCCGCGGGAGGACGCCCACCCTCAAGGTCAAAAGCGACACCTGAGCAGCACTCCCGTGCCAAGCAAAAGCAGCAACGCGCCCTTTTGGCGTTCGCGGGCAAGAAGGTCACGCGTCTACAAGTCGATGCGCTCCCTAGTGGTCCTTCACACACCTGCCTACGATGAACAGTGACGTATTGTTGCTGCACGTCAGGAAACACTTACGCCAGGTAGCAGCAGGTTGGCGATCTTTACGCCGATGTCTTGCAGGGGGCAAGATTCCAGGAGTCGGCGCTAGGTGAGGGGGTATCGGTGGGTCTGCTAGAGGAATCTAGTGATCAAGACCTCATCGCTCGCCATGTCGCTGGTGACCCCGAGGCGTTCGGGGAGATCGTCCGGCGGCACCGCGACCGTCTCTGGGCGGTGGCACTGCGCACCCTCGGTGATCGCGAAGAGGCAGCTGACGCCGTGCAGGACGCCTTGGTCTCCGCCTACCGCGCGGCACACACCTTCCGTGGTCAGTCCGCGGTGACGACGTGGCTGCACCGGATCACGGTCAACGCCTGTCTGGACCGAGCCCGCAAGGCCGCCTCGCGACGCACCTCGCCTGTCGCCGAAACCGAGCGGCTGGAGCAGCTGCTCGAGCCCGAGGAATCCGCCGCGGCACCCGCCGAGCGCCAGGATCTGCACCGGGAACTGCTCAGCGCCCTGCGCACCCTTCCCGAGGAACAGCGTGCCGCGCTCGTCCTCGTCGATATGCAGGGCTACCCGGTCGCGGAGGCCGCGTCGATCCTCGAGATCCCGACCGGCACGGTGAAAAGCCGCTGCGCACGAGGCCGGGCCCGGCTCCTCCCCTTGGTCACCCATCTGCGCGCCGACAACGGGGATAGCAAACCCGCGAGCGGGGGAAGGAACCGGGCGCAGGGGACATCCGTCCCACCGACGGCAGGACCGAAGGACACAGGTGCCGTGAAGGGCGGAGGTGGGCGAGCGTGACGTCGACGACCGGCACGGGTGAGCACCCCACAGGTGAGCACCCGGAGGTCTCCGAGATCTCCGAGCTCGCGGACGGGCTGCTTTCCCCCACACGCACCGCGGAACTGCGCGACCATCTCGCCACCTGCCCCCTGTGCGACGACGTCTATGCGTCCCTGGAGGAAATCCGGTCGCTGCTGGGCACACTCCCCGGACCGCTGCGGATGCCGGCCGATGTCGCCGGTCGCATCGATGCCGCCCTCGCCGCCGAAGCGCTGCTGGACGCCACCACTCCCGTCGCCACGGCTCATGTTTCACGTGAAACAGCCACCGCCCCCGTCGTGGTTTCACGTGAAACCGACGAGGAGGCACCCCGTCGGGGAACGCCGCCCGCCCGGCCCGCCGGACGCCCCCAGGGCTCCTCCGGACCGGGACGCCAGTCTCCGGGCGGCCGCGCGTCCCGTGCGCGGCGCTGGCCGCGGATCCTGCTCGGCACCGCAGCGGCCGCGGCGGTCATCAGCTTCGGCGGCCTTCTCATCCAGAACGCCGCCCTCGACGGCACCCAGGCGAGCAACCAGGACCGAGCCACCGCTACCCCGGAGAAGAACACCCGCGGCGCGGGCGTCCTGACCGCGGCCAGCCTTGAATCACATGTCCACGAGCTGCTGGCGTCCAAGGGCTCGCACAAGTCCCCGGACATCAGTACCCGGAGCACTCCCGACACCCCGCTGCGCGGCAACGCCGACACCATCCCGTCCTGCGTCCGCCATGGCATCGCACGTCCGGAGAGTCCGCTGGCGACCAGCCACACCCGCTACCAGGGCAAGGACGCCTACCTCGTGGTGCTGCCGGATCCGGCCGACCCCCAGCGCGTCTCTGCGTATGTCATCGCTTCCTCCTGTGTCTCCGCCACACCGCCGGCTCCCGGAAAGGTCCTGCTGTCGCACTCGTTCCAGCGAGACTGAGCGACGAGAAGTGCGCTGTGACACTCCGGGAATGCTCGCCCCGTAGGATCCGTTGGGTGGGGTGAGAGAACCGAGAGCCCCAGCAAGCAGTCGGCAGAGACAAGGAAGACACCCGTGAGCGACGTCCGCAACGTGATCATCATCGGCTCCGGGCCCGCGGGCTACACCGCAGCGCTCTACACCGCCCGCGCGTCCCTGAAGCCGCTGGTCTTCGAAGGTGCCGTCACCGCCGGAGGCGCGCTGATGAACACCACCGACGTGGAGAACTTCCCCGGTTTCCGCGACGGCATCATGGGGCCGGACCTCATGGACAACATGCGTGCCCAGGCGGAGCGCTTCGGCGCCGAGCTCGTGCCGGACGACATCGTCGCGGTCGACCTCTCCGAAGAGATCAAGACCGTCACCGACACCGCTGGAAATGTGCACCGGGCGAAGACCGTGATCGTCAGCACCGGCTCCCAGCACCGCAAGCTGGGCCTGCCCCGTGAGGACGAACTGTCCGGTCGCGGCGTCTCGTGGTGCGCCACCTGCGACGGGTTCTTCTTCAAGGACCAGGACATCGCCGTCATCGGTGGAGGCGACACCGCGATGGAAGAGGCCACCTTCCTCTCCCGCTTCGCCAAGTCGGTCACGGTCGTCCACCGCCGTGGCACCCTGCGGGCCAGCAAGGCGATGCAGGAGCGTGCGTTCGCCGACCCGAAGATCAAGTTCGTGTGGGACAGCGAGGTCGCCGAGATCCACGGCGAGAGCAAGCTCTCGGGGCTGACGCTGCGCAACCTCAAGACCGGCGAGACCTCCGAGCTCCCCGTCACCGGCCTCTTCATCGCGATCGGCCACGACCCGCGGACCGAGCTGTTCAAGGGCCAGCTGAACCTCGACGACGACGGCTACCTCAAGGTCGACGCGCCCAGCACGCGTACCAACCTGAGGGGCGTCTTCGCCGCCGGCGATGTCGTCGACCACACCTACCGCCAGGCGATCACCGCGGCCGGCACGGGCTGCTCCGCCGCCCTCGACGCCGAGCGTCTCCTCGCTTCGCTGGCGGACGGCGAGGCGACGGCCGAGCCGGAGAAGACTCCCTCCGCCTGACCCGCGCACCCAGCTTTCCCACCACCCACCCAGTTAGGAGAATCCCATGGCCGGCGCCACGGTGACCGTCACGGACGACAACTTCGAAGAGGTCGTCCTCAAGAGCGACAAGCCCGTTCTCGTGGACTTCTGGGCCACCTGGTGCGGCCCGTGCCGCCAGGTTGCCCCGTCCCTGGAGGCGATTGCTGCCGAGCACGACGGGATCGTCATCGCCAAGCTGAACACCGACGAGAACCCGGCCACCACCGCCAAGTACGGCGTCATGTCGATCCCGACCATGAACGTCTACCAGGGCGGCGAGGTCGTGAAGACCATCGTCGGTGCCAAGCCGAAGGCCGCCATCGAGCGCGACCTGGCGGACTTCCTCGGCTGAGTCACGCCGCCACGTTTCACGGGAAACGGGCCCGCCCTCGCAAGGGGCGGGCCCGTTCTCTGTTTCACGGGAAACCGTCGGCGCTACAGCGGTCGCAGGGCGGGCTCCTTCTGGACGGCTCCCAGCAAGCGGTCGAGTGCCAGCTCCACGTCTTCCTTCCACGAGATCGTGGTACGCAGCTCAAGCCGCAGCCGAGGAAAGCGGGGGTGGGGACGCACGGTCTTGAAGCCCACCGCGAGGAGATGATCGGCGGGCAGCACACAGGCCGGCTCACTCCAGCGGGCATCCCCGAAGGCCTCGATGGCTTTGAAGCCACGCTGGATGAGGTCCTTGGCAACCGTCTGGACCATCACCCGCCCCAGCCCCTGGCCTTGGTAGCCGGGGATCAGCCACGCCGTCAGCAGCTGCACCGCATCCGGCGAGACCGGGCTGGTGGGGAAGGCCGTGGAACGCGGCACATAGGCCGGCGGGGCGTACATCACAAACCCGACCGGCACCTCATCGACATAGACCACCCGCCCACAGGACCCCCACTCCAGCAGTACTGCCGAGATCCAGGCTTCCTTCTCCAGCTCAGGGCGGCCCGCCTTTACCGCGGCCTCGCCGCTGACGGGGTCGAGCTCCCAGAAGACACAGGAGCGGCAGCGCTTGGGGAGGTCCGGAAGGTTGTCCAGCGTGAGCGGTACGAGCCGACGGCCCATGAACCCAGGTCCTCGCTTTCCTCGCCTGCCACACCCCGAAGCGCCGTCAGCGCCACCTGCTCTCTGAGCAGACCACCAACGAACCCTCCAATGGCTGCGAGACCGAACCCCGCTGCCAACAGTCCGGTGCGGCTCACCGATCGCATGGCCCTCTCCTCGGTGTGAGATGTCTCCACATGGATGTGTGCCATACCCGAACGCATCGTATCCACCCTTTACGGGCACGGGTAGCGCAAGAGTGCAAAGGGCGGGCCGTGTTCCGGTATGGGCTCCGGAACACGGCCCGCCCGGGAGCCGAAAGCGTCAGCTCACTCCTCTTCGTTGCTCTCCTCGGCCAGCGTCTGGCCCAGGACGCGCCCCTCACCCGGGGCGAGCGTGCCGAGAATGCGCTCCAGATCGTCCATCGAGGCGAACTCAACGACGATCTTCCCCTTCTGCTGTCCCAGATCGACCTTCACCCGGGTCTCGAAGCGGTCGGACAGCCGGGAGGCGAGGCCTGTGAGCGCGGGGGACACCCGGGTACCCGCGCGGGGCCCCTTGGCCTTGCTCGCGCCCTTGGGGGCCGACCCCATGAGCGTCACGATCTCCTCGACGGAACGGACCGAGAGGCCCTCCGCCACGATGCGGCGCGCAAGGTGGTCCTGCTCTTCCGAGTCCTCCACAGAAAGCAGGGCACGGGCGTGCCCCGCGGAGAGCACACCCGCGGCAAGCCGCTTCTGCACCGACGGCGAGAGCTTCAGCAGCCGCAGCGTGTTGGAGACCTGCGGGCGCGAACGCCCGATCCGGTCGGCCAGCTCGTCATGGGTGCACTTGAAGTCCTTCAGCAGCTGGTCATAGGCAGCTGCCTCTTCCAGCGGGTTGAGCTGGGCCCGGTGGAGGTTCTCCAGAAGCGCATCGAGCAGCAGCTTCTCGTCGTCCGTGGCTCGCACGATCGCGGGAATCTTCGCCAGTCCGGCCTCACGGCATGCCCGCCAGCGGCGCTCACCCATGATGAGCTCATACCGCGCCGGTCCCGTCTGACGGACCACCACCGGCTGGAGCAGGCCCACCTCCTTGATGGAGGTGACCAGCTCGGCAAGGGCGTCCTCGTCGAAGACCTCACGCGGCTGCCGCGGGTTCGGCTTGATGGCGTCCAGCGGCACCTCGGCGAAGTGCGCGCCGGCCACCTCCGAGACACCCGCCGTCGATGACTCCGTCCCGGCCGGTGCTTCCGTTTCACGTGAAACACCGTGCGCCGGCAGCGAAGTCACCTTGGCAGCCGCCACCCCACGCTCCGGGGCCAGGACAGGTACGGACGACGGTGACGTCGCTCCCTGCCCTGCGGACCCGGCATGATCCTGGCTCTGCGGTGCCGCGGGGATCAGCGCACCGAGCCCACGGCCCAGGCCTCTACGTCGTTCACTCACTGATTCCCCTCCGAGATGCTGTGCTGTGCTTCATAGTTGACGCTGAGGCCCTGGCCCCCGGTCTGCGGGACCCCACGCAATGCGATCTCTCGGGCCGCTTCGAGATAGGAAAGCGAACCGCTGGATCCCGGGTCATAGGTGAGCACCGTCTGCCCATAGCTGGGTGCCTCGGAGATGCGCACCGAGCGGGGAATGCTCGTACGGAGCACCTCATGGCCGAAGTGGCTGCGCACCTCATCGGCGACCTGGGACGCCAGCCGGGTGCGTCCGTCGTACATGGTGAGCAGGATCGTCGAGACATGGAGCTTGGGGTTGAGATGCCCCCGCACCAGATCGACGTTCCGCAGCAGCTGCCCCAGTCCCTCCAGTGCGTAGTACTCGCACTGGATCGGAATCAGCACCTCGGCGCCGGCCACCAGAGCGTTGACCGTCAGCAGGCCGAGGGAGGGCGGGCAGTCGATGAAGATGTAGTCCAGCGGCTGTTCATACGCCTTGATCGCGCGGTCCAGCCGGCTCTCACGTGCCACCAGCGAGACCAGCTCGATCTCCGCACCGGCCAGATCGATCGTGGCGGGCGCACAGAACAGGCCCTCCACATCCACGACCGGCTGCACCACGTCAGAGAGGGGCTTGCTGTCCACCAGCACGTCATAGATGGAGGGCACTTCGGAGTGGTGGTCGATCCCCAGCGCCGTGGAGGCATTGCCCTGGGGGTCGAGGTCGATCACCAGAACCCGGGCACCGTGCAGGGCCAAGGAGGCCGCCAGGTTCACCGTGGTCGTGGTCTTTCCGACCCCGCCCTTCTGGTTGGCAACCACCATGACCCGCGTCTGTTCAGGCCGGGGCAGCCCCTCACCCGCGCGGCCAAGTGCCTCCACCGCCAGCTGAGCTGCACGACCGATCGGGGTGTCGTCCATCGGGGGCGGCGTTTCACGTGAAACGTCGTCCCCGAACGACTCGCTACGGGGACCGGGGACCGGATCGGTCATCGGTCCCGCGATGTTGGCGTCGGACCGCAAGGATTCACTCTCCTCGACATCAGGCTCGCAATGTTCAGAGCCTGCCATGCTTTCGGTGCCGTGAACCAGTGAGGTCCGTTCTCCTGTGGACGAATCCACTTCTGTGGATACTTCGCTGACCCTTGTGGGCCAACGGTCGCGCGGCGCGGCGGCCGCACGACCACGGTCGATAATCCCTTGCAGCAGAGAACGACGTTTCACGTGAAACACGATGCCAGCGTCGCGCCTGAATGAGCCGCGACACTCCGTCTTGTGTCGTTTTGATGGCATTTACGAAATGCGCCCGTTCCCCTTTTCTCGCGGAACGGAATGCCCTCACATCACTGCCGGCCTCTCTCGCACCGGCATCGGCGCCTCAGCGACGGCGCCCCCTCGACGCACGGCTCACGCGCGCCGCCTTCGCACGCTTGGCCGCAAAGCGCACACCACCGGGGCTCTCGCCCACCTCGACCCGCACCACGGTCGACGGCGGATCCACAATGCCCTCACCCACATGCACCACCGAGGTCTCCACCACGCCGAGCTTGCTCAGCGCCGCCCGGGCCGCCTTGAGCTCCTCCTCCGCGGCGTCGCCCTTGAGCGCCAGCATCTCGCCGTAGGGACGCAACAGCGGCACACCCCAGCCGGCCAGCCGGTCAAGTGGGGCGACGGCACGCGCCGTCACCACATGCACCTGGGGGAGCTTGCCCATGACCTCTTCAGCCCGTCCGCGTACGACGGTGACATGGTCCAGCCCGAGCAGCTCGACGACCTCCTGAAGGAAGTTCGTACGCCGCAGCAGTGGCTCCAGCAGCGTGATCTTCAGATCCGGGCGCACCAGAGCCAGCGGGATGCCGGGCAGCCCGGCCCCGGAGCCCACATCGCAGACCGAGACGCCCTCGGGGACCACCTCGGAGAGCACCGCGCAGTTCAACAGATGCCGCTCCCACAGCCGCGGCACCTCACGCGGGCCGATGAGCCCACGCTTCACCCCGGCGTCGGCGAGCAGTTCGCCGTACCGCACGGCTTCCGGAAAGCGCTCACCGAATACCTCCTCCGCCACCTTCGGCGCAGGAGGGAGCTCCGCTGCTGCCTCCGTCACGGGAACCGCCCTTCCTCTGGACTGCTTTTTCTGCCGGGAACCCGGGTTACGCCCCCGGGATAACACAGAACGCTGACAACTTTTGGCCCCGCCTGCGAGCAGACGGGGCCAAAGAAAAACGGGAGCGCTGAGCGGTCAGGCCGGGAGGACAACCACTCGACGCTGCGGCTCCTCGCCCTCGGACTCGCTCCGGAGCCCGGCCGCCGCCACCGCGTCGTGGACGACCTTGCGCTCGAACGGCGTCATCGGGTCGAGCTTCACCGGCTCGCCGGTGCCCTTGGCCTCCTCCGCCGCCTTCGCGCCGATCTCCGAGAGCTCCTCACGCTTACGCGCCCGGAAGCCGGCGATGTCCAGCATCAGACGGCTGCGGTCACCGGTTTCACGGTGAACGGCCAGCCGGGTCAGCTCCTGCAGAGCCTCCAGCACCTCACCATCGCGGCCCACCAGCTTCTGCAGATCACGGCTGGTCGAGTCGCTGATGATCGACACCGCGGCACGGTCGGCCTCGACATCCATGTCGATGTCACCGTCGAGGTCGGCGATGTCCAGCAGACCCTCGAGGTAGTCGGCCGCGATCTCGCCTTCCTGCTCCAGGCGGGTCAGGGTGTCGGTGCCCTTGGTGGCAGGGGTCGTGTCCGTCACGAAAGGACTCCTTCTTACTTCTTGGTCGGGTGCTTGGGGCGCTGCTGGCCCTTGCGCTGTCCGGACTTGGAGGTGCGGGACCCGGAGGCGCCGCCCTTCTCCTTGCCGTCCTGCGCGTCCTTCTTCTCCAGCGACGGCTTCTTCGCAGCACCCTGACCGGAGCCCGAGCCACCCGAGGCCGATCCCGCACGCGTACGGCTCTGCGCACCGCCGGCCGGAGCGCCGCCGGTCTGCCGCTTGCTCTTCGTCTGGCGCTTGGGCTGCTGGCGGTTCTGGCGTGCCTCTTCGACGGCCTGCTTCGCGGCGATCTCGGCCGGGTCCTCGACGATCTTGCCCGCGGCCCGCAGCCGCTCCTGGCGCTCCTCGAAGGCCTTGCTGCCCGGGGTCGGGTTACGACGGATGACGAACATCTGCTGACCCATGGTCCACACGTTGGTGGTCAGCCAGTAGACGAGAACACCGACGGGGAAGTTGATGCCGAAGACGGCGAACATGATGGGGAAGACGTACATCAGCATCTTCTGCTGCTGCATGAACGGCGTCTTCACCGTGAGGTCGACGTTCTTGGTCATCAGCTGGCGCTGTGTGTAGAACTGCGACGCCGACATCAGAACGATCATGATGATCGTGACCACGCGGACGTCGACCACAGAAGCACCCAGGCTCTGGATCTTCTCCGCACTGTCCATGAACTTCGCCGCCAGCGGCGCACCGAAGATGTGGGCCTTCTGCGCGCTCTCCAGAAGCGGCTGGTCGATGACACCGACCACCTTGTTCTGGGCGATGTGGTTCAGGACCTGGTACAGCGAGATGAAGAACGGCGACTGGGCCAGAATCGGGAGACAGCTCGAGAGCGGGTTGGTGCCCGTCTCCTTGTAGAGCTTCATCATCTCTTCGGACTGGCGCTGCTTGTCGCTCTTGTAGCGCTCCTGGATCGCCTTCATCTTCGGCTGGAGCGCCTGCATGTTCCGCGTCGACTTGATCTGCTTCACAAAGAGCGGGATCAGGCAGATACGGATCAGCACCACCAGCGAGACGATGGACAGACCCCACGCCGCGCCACTGTCCTTGTCAAAGATGAGGCTGTAGAACGAGTGGAACTGGACGATGATCCAGGAAACAGCGATATAGAGGGGACTGAGGATCGTGTCCACGAATCAGGCTCCTTGGACGTTGGGCTGAGTCTCGGGCTGGGCGACAGGCTCAGGGACGGTGGGCCCGCCCAGGCGGCTCCTCAGCCGCTGATGCCAAACCGGACGCTTCCGGGGAGGGACGTGGTCGACGCCCCCGAGCGACCACGGATTGCACCGCAGGATGCGCCAGGCTGTCAGCGCAGTCCCTTTCACCGCGCCGTGCCGGTCGATGGCTGTGTAGCCATAGTGCGAGCACGACGGGTAGTACTTGCAGACCGGTCCCAGCAGGGGGCTGATGGTCCACTGATAAATCTTGATCAAAAGCAGCAGCGGGTACTTCACTGTGCGCTCCCTCCCGGGTCCCGTCCGGAGCTCCGGGGGCCCGCGGGGCAGCTGCTGTCGGTCGCAGCCCCCGAGGGATTGCAGCCTCTCGGCGCCCCTCCCAGCAGCCGCTCGAAGGCGGCGTCCAGGTCGCGGGCCAGCTGATCGTGATCCGCGTCACCCGCACCGGGCAGGGCCCGTACGACAACCAGGCTACCGGCGGGCAGCCGGTCCAGCCGATCGCGCACGAGATGACGGAGTCTGCGCTTGACCTTGCTGCGCACGACAGCGATGCCAACTGCCTTGCTCACGACGAAACCCGCACGTGCCGGGGGAACACTTTCCCCCGACCCGTGCGGGTCCGTTGCACCGCTACGAAAATGAACGACAAGGAGCGGGCGCCCGGCCCTGCGTCCCCGGCGTACCGCGGTCGCAAAGTCCTCGCGCCGCCTCAGCCGATACTCGGTAGGCAGCACGTCATGGACCTAGTTTGCTGCTCAGGCCGACAGGCGGGCGCGACCCTTGCCACGGCGGGACGCGAGAATCGCGCGGCCGGCACGGGTCCGCATGCGCAGACGGAAGCCGTGGGTCTTCGCGCGACGGCGGTTGTTCGGCTGGAAGGTGCGCTTGCTCACTCGGGGGCTCCAGGAATGCTTGTTGTCTCAGGAGAGACAGATGTGGGGCGTCGACTGGCTGTCACCGTGCGCCCACGAGTAGCTCGCAACGCCTAAGTGCACCGCTACACGATCACTCGAGCGTGATCTTTGCCCATCGGAGGCAGGCGGCAGCAGCCATCGACAACTCGACCTGGTCACGGTACGCGCGGCTACGCCATCCGGTCAAACCGGCTCCTCGGCATCGCCTGCCGACCCCTTGTCAGGACACACTATGCACAGCCTGTGGACAACAACTTGAATCCCTGGGCCCGCCCTGACTACCGTGGCCGAACTTCGATTCCTTCCCGCCCGTCCTGAGAATCACACATTCGTGGGACTGTGAGAGAGCGTGCCCTGTGGCTGACGTACCTGCCGATCTTGCCGCAGTGTGGCCGCGCGTGCTCGACCATCTCCTTCGCGCGGAGGCCGACGGCCTCAAGCCCAAGGACCAGGACTGGCTCAAGCGCACCCAGCCGCTGGCGCTGGTCGCCGACACCGCGTTGCTCGCTGTCCCCAATGAATTCGCCAAGGGTGTGCTCGAAGGCCGGCTGGCGCCGCTGATCGGGGAGGCCCTCAGCCACGAGTGCGGCCGCCCGATCCGGATCGCGATCACCGTTGACGACTCCGCCGAGGAGCCCCCGGCGCAGTCCGCGCCGCCCGCGCCTCAGCACCAGTCGTCCCAGCAGCACCCCCAGCACCACCAGCAGACGCATCAGCCACAGCAGCAGCAACACGATGCGTACGACGGCTACGACGCCCGGCACGATTCCCGGCACGACAGCCGGCAGGGCTACGGCCACCAGGGCGACGACCTGCCCGGCGTCCGGCCCGCCTATCCGGACTACCAGCAGCCCCGGCACGAGCCCGGCGGCTGGCCGCAGATGGGCGGCGGTCCCGGTCCGCGCGACGACTACGGCTGGCAGCAGCAGCACCTCGGCGGCTACCCCGAGCGGGACCCGTACGCCTCCCCGTCGTCCCACGTCCCGCAGCACCAGCAGCGGCAGAACGACTACCGTGCGCAGGCGCCCGACCGCAACGGGCCGCCGCAGCACTCCGACGGTCCGCGCTCCCCTTACGACCAGCCGCGCCGCGACCTCTCCGAGCACCAGCCCGGCGGGCACAACGGCCGCTCGGGTACTCCCGGCTCCGGCCCCGGCGCCGTGCTTCCCGCACCCAGCGGTGCGCCCAGCCCGCTCGCCGCGCAGCCCGCGCCGGCGACCGGTCCCGGTGAGCCGACCGCGCGGCTGAACCCCAAGTACCTCTTCGACACCTTCGTCATCGGTGCCTCGAACCGCTTTGCGCACGCCGCCGCGGTGGCCGTCGCCGAGGCGCCGGCCAAGGCGTACAACCCGCTGTTCATCTACGGGGAATCGGGTCTGGGCAAGACGCACCTGCTGCATGCGATCGGGCACTACGCGCGGAGCCTGTATCCGGGGACCCGGGTGCGGTACGTGAGCTCGGAGGAGTTCACCAACGAATTCATCAACTCCATCCGCGACGGCAAGGCGGACGCGTTCCGCAAGCGCTACCGCGACATGGACATCCTGCTGGTCGACGACATCCAGTTCCTGGCGAGCAAGGAGTCGACGCAGGAGGAGTTCTTCCACACCTTCAATACGCTGCACAACGCGAACAAGCAGATCGTGCTCTCCAGTGACCGGCCGCCCAAGCAGCTGGTCACCCTGGAGGACCGGCTGCGCAACCGCTTCGAGTGGGGTCTGATCACCGACGTCCAGCCGCCCGAGCTGGAGACCCGGATCGCGATTCTGCGCAAGAAGGCGGTGCAGGAGCAGCTGAACGCGCCGCCGGAGGTGCTGGAGTTCATCGCGTCCCGGATCTCGCGCAACATCCGTGAGCTGGAGGGCGCGCTGATCCGGGTCACGGCGTTCGCCTCGCTCAACCGGCAGCCGGTGGACCTGGGGCTGACCGAGATCGTGCTGAAGGATCTGATCCCCGGCGGCGAGGACGCCGCTCCGGAGATCACCGCGACCGCGATCATGGCCTCGACCGCGGACTACTTCGGGCTGACCATCGACGATCTGTGCGGCTCCTCGCGCAGCCGGGTGCTGGTGACCGCCCGCCAGATCGCCATGTATCTGTGCCGCGAGCTGACCGACCTCTCGCTGCCGAAGATCGGTGCGCAGTTCGGCGGCCGGGACCATACGACCGTGATGCACGCCGACCGCAAGATCCGCGCGCTGATGGCCGAGCGGCGCTCGATCTACAACCAGGTCACCGAGCTGACCAACCGCATCAAGAACGGCTGAGGCCGGCCCACAGGACGCCCAGGGCGCTCCGGGATCCGCTCCCGGAGCGCCCTGCGTCGTACGGGGGCCGCCGGCCGGCGAGCGCCCCGGCCTCACCGCTCCTCCCGCCGCCCCTGCTTCCTTCCGCTTCCTTCCGCTTCCTTCCGCTTCTCTCTGCGGCGTCCTGCGTGCTCCTGCCGCGCGCGTCCGATGCCCGTACGCACCTCTTCCGAACCCGCCCCGAGCCCCTCGGACCCCCGCTCCGATACGCCCCGCCGTCGTCCCAAACCTGTGGAGCGCGCCAGCTGTGTTCGATTCCGCGGCGGGACACGGCCTCTCTCCACAGATTGGGCAAGAATCTTCCGTCCACATCCTGGGGAGGGGAAAGTTATCCCTGTGGGATCCACAGGCCGGTGTTCTGACGGAGCATCGGAGGAGGTCAGCCGCATGTGGATTTGTGGCCAACCTTCCTCCACAGGCTGTGGACAGCGAATTCGTCCACAGGTGAGCCGACGTCTTGTCCACCGCCCGCCCACAGGCAAGGCGCTGTTGTCCCCAGCCATCCCCAGCTTCTCCACACCGCTGTCCACTGTTCGGCAACGCGACACCCGCCCTCACCGGGCCGAGTGAAAGCGGTCACACCAAGGTGGTCGGTTGGGCTGTGGGGAACGTGGGTAAAGCTGGGGATGGCACTGGGGAGAAGTACCTGTCCCCTGTGCATCGGGTGTGCAGAACTTCCGGCGGTCCACAGAACCGCCCGCTTATCCACGGC
Organism: Streptomyces sp. NPDC048637; assembly: GCF_040650675.1. Lineage (NCBI taxonomy): Bacteria > Bacillati > Actinomycetota > Actinomycetes > Kitasatosporales > Streptomycetaceae > Streptomyces > Streptomyces sp. NPDC048637. The sequence goes on along the minus strand of NZ_JBEZHQ010000002.1, from coordinate 36,384 downwards.
CGCCACCCACAGGGGCGGTGGACAAAAAATCCGCGTTGACCTGCGCAAAAGCGGTTGTCCACGGTTTCCACAGCCCCTACTACTACGACCACGGATATCTACCGGGGAACTCGTTCGGAAACGGGGCCTGTGCACAAGTTGGCCGCCGGGCGTCCGGCCTCGGTCGAGTCGACTTGACCCCGAGCCGCACCGACTGTCGGCAGCGTGCGTCAGACTGGTCTCCGGCAACCCAGCCGACGACGAAGGCCAGCAGGGCGAAGAGCCAGCAACAGCAGGAGGCGGTTTCCGGTGAAGATCCGGGTGGAGCGCGATGTACTCGCGGAGGCAGTGGCCTGGGCGGCCAAGAGCCTCCCGGCCCGTCCGCCGGTGCCCGTCCTCGCGGGCCTGCTGCTGAAGACGGAGGACGGCACGCTGAGCCTCTCCGGCTTCGACTACGAGGTCTCCGCGCGGGTCTCGGTCGACGCGGAGGTGGAAGAGGAGGGCACCGTCCTCGTCTCCGGCCGGCTGCTCGCCGACATCTGCCGTGCGCTCCCCAACCGCCCGGTGGAGATTTCCACCGACGGTGTACGGGTCACCGTCGTCTGTGGCTCATCGCGGTTCACGCTCCACACCCTCCCTGTGGAGGAGTACCCGTCCCTGCCGACGATGCCCACCGCCACCGGCACCGTCCCCGGTGAGGTCTTCGCCGCGGCCGCCGCCCAGGTCGCCATCGCCGCCGGCCGTGACGACACCCTTCCGGTGCTCACCGGCGTACGGATCGAGATCGAGGGCGACACCGTCACCCTCGCCTCCACCGACCGTTACCGCTTCGCGGTGCGCGAGTTCCTGTGGAAGCCGGAGAGCCCGGACGCCTCCGCGGTCGCGCTGGTCCCCGCCAAGACCCTGCTGGACACCGCCAAGTCCCTGAGCAGCGGCGACACCGTCACGCTGGCACTGTCCGGCTCCGGCCAGGGCGAGGGTCTGATCGGTTTCGAGGGCGCCGGACGCCGGACGACGACCCGTCTGCTGGAAGGCGACCTGCCGAAGTACCGCACGCTCTTCCCGACCGAGTTCAATTCGGTCGCCGTGATCGAGACCGCCCCGTTCGTCGAGGCCGTCAAGCGTGTGGCGCTGGTGGCCGAGCGGAACACCCCGGTCCGGCTGAGCTTCGAGCAGGGTGTGCTGATCCTGGAGGCCGGCTCCAGCGACGATGCACAGGCTGTGGAGAGGGTCGACTCCGATCTGGACGGCGACGACATCTCGATCGCCTTCAACCCCGGCTTCCTGCTGGAGGGCCTGTCGGCCATCGACTCCCCCGTGGCGCAGCTGTCCTTCACGACCTCGACCAAGCCCGCGCTGCTGAGCGGCCGGCCGGCCAAGGACGCCGAGGCGGACGACGCGTACAAGTACCTGATCATGCCGGTGCGGCTGTCGGGCTGACGACCGGGCGCGCGAGGGCCACGCAGACGGCGGCATGCCGGTGCGGCTGTCCGGCGGCATACCGGACAGCGGCCCTGGCCACGGGCCTTGTGGCGACCGGCTGACCGGCCCCTGATGAGCGGCTGAGCCCACAGGTGTGCACGGACCTGCGGGCGTAGGCTCGGTCTCGGGTACACCAGCAACGACTACGTGCAAAGAGGGTCTCTGATGGAGCTCGGTCTCGTCGGTCTCGGCAAGATGGGCGGCAATATGCGCGAGCGCATTCGCCGCGCCGGCCACACCGTCGTCGGATACGACCGCAACCCGGACCTGGCGGATGTGAACAGCCTCCAGGGGCTCGTGGAGAAGCTCAAGGGTCCGCGGGTGGTCTGGGTCATGGTGCCGGCCGGTGCCGCCACCCAGTCCACGATCGACGAGCTGGCCGAGCTGCTCTCCCCGGGCGACATCGTCGTGGACGGCGGCAACTCCCGCTGGACCGACGACGAGAAGCACGCCGGGGAGCTGAAGGCCAAGGGCATCGGCTTCGTCGACTGCGGTGTCTCCGGCGGCGTCTGGGGCCTGGAGAACGGCTACGCGCTGATGTACGGCGGCGACAAGGACGATGTCGCCAAGGTGCAGCCGATCTTCGACGCGCTCAAGCCCGAGGGCGAGTTCGGCTCGGTGCACGCCGGCAAGGTCGGCGCCGGCCACTTCGCGAAGATGGTCCACAACGGCATCGAGTACGCGATGATGCAGGCCTACGCCGAGGGCTGGGAGCTGCTGGAGAAGGTCGACTCCGTCACGGACGTGCGGGAGGTCTTCCGCTCGTGGCAGGAGGGCACGGTCATCCGTTCCTGGCTGCTCGACCTGGCCGTCAACGCGCTCGACGACGACGAGCACCTCGAGAAGCTGCGTGGTTACGCCGCCGACTCCGGTGAGGGCCGCTGGACGGTCGAGGCCGCCATCGACAACGCCGTGCCGCTGCCCGCGATCACGGCCTCGCTCTTCGCGCGCTTCGCGTCCCGGCAGGACGACTCCCCGCAGATGAAGATGATCGCCGCGCTGCGCAACCAGTTCGGTGGCCACGCGGTCGAGGGCAAGAAGTAGCAGGCAGCGCAAGAACCGCAGCAATCAGAAGCAACACGGCAACAGCACGCAGCAGCCGGGGGAGGTCGGCGCCCAGCCATGCACGTATCGCATCTGTCCCTCGCCGACTTCCGCTCGTACGCCCGGGTCGAAGTTCCGCTCGATCCGGGCGTCACGGCTTTCGTGGGCCCCAACGGCCAGGGCAAGACCAATCTGGTGGAGGCGGTCGGCTATCTCGCCACGCTCGGCAGCCACCGGGTCTCCTCGGACGCCCCGCTGGTGCGGATGGGCGCCGAGCGGGCGGTCGTCCGGGCCGCGGTCGTCCAGGGTGAGCGGCAGCAGCTGATCGAGCTGGAACTCAACCCGGGCAAGGCGAACCGCGCCAGGATCAACAGGTCGTCGCAGGTCAGGCCACGGGACGTACTGGGGATCGTCCGGACGGTGCTGTTCGCGCCGGAGGATCTGGCGCTGGTCAAGGGAGATCCGGGGGAGCGCCGACGGTTCCTGGACGAGCTGATCACCGCGCGCTCGCCCCGGATGGCCGGGGTGCGTTCGGACTACGACCGGGTCCTCAAGCAGCGCAACACCCTGTTGAAAACCGCCGCGTTGGCGCGGCGGCACGGCGGCCGGCAGATGGACCTGTCCACACTCGACGTATGGGACCAGCATCTGGCCCGGGCGGGCGCCGAGCTGCTGGCGCAGCGGCTCGATCTGATCGCCGCGCTGCAGCCGCTCGCGGACAAGGCCTATGAACAGCTCGCGCCGGGCGGTGGGCCGCTGGCGCTGGAGTACCGCGGTTCGGCGGGCGGGGCGATGGCCGACGCCACCACCCGCGAGGAGCTGTACGGCGTGCTGCTGGCGGCGCTCGGCGAGGCCCGTAAGGGAGAGATCGAGCGCGGGGTGACGCTGGTCGGCCCGCACCGCGACGATCTGGTGCTCAAGCTGGGCCAGCTCCCGGCGAAGGGCTATGCCAGTCACGGCGAGTCCTGGTCGTATGCGCTGGCGCTGCGGCTGGCCTCGTACGACCTGCTGCGCGCCGAGAGTCCGATGGACGGGCCCGGAGGGACCTCAGACGGGAGCGGTGGCGGACGCCGGGCGGGCGAGCCGGTGCTCGTCCTCGACGACGTCTTCGCCGAGCTGGACTCGCGGCGCCGCGAGCGGCTGGCGGAGCTGGTGGCTCCGGGCGAGCAGGTGCTGGTGACGGCCGCGGTGGAAGACGATGTGCCGGGCATCCTCGCGGGGACGCGCTTCACGGTGTCCGGCGGCGCGGTGGAGAAGGTGACCCCGTGAGCGAGGAGCAGCCCGACCGGCCCCGGCCGCCGGAGCTCTCCGGGGTGGATCTGGCCCGTCAGGCGCTGGTGGCCGCCAAGGAGCAGGCGCGTGCGCGGGGCGCGGCCGCGCAGCAGAAGAAGCAGGCCCGGCGCGGCGGGCTGCGTTCGGGGGCGCGGGCGGACGGCCGCGATCCGCTGCCGCTCGGTGCGGCGATCAACCGGCTGATCACCGAGCGCGGCTGGGAGACCCCGGCGGCGGTCGGCGGGGTGATGGGGCGCTGGCCTCAGCTGGTCGGGCCCGAGGTGGCACAGCACTGTGAGCCGCAGAAGTACGACGAGGACGCCCGGGTGCTGACGGTGCAGTGCGACTCGACGGCATGGGCGACGCAGCTGCGGCTGCTGGCGCCGACGCTGGTGGCCCGCCTCAACGAGGACCTGGGCCACGGCACCGTAAAGGTGATCAAGGTGCTGGGCCCCGGCGGTCCCGCCCGGCGTTACGGATCGCTGCGCGCACCGGGAAGCAAGGGCCCCGGCGACACCTACGGCTGAGCCCCGGACCCCGTCGGTGACCTGCGGAAGACCCCTGTATACGGGTGAGGCGGATGAGACTCCGCTCACGGTAGCCACCGGTTGACAGTCCGAAGCGCTGAGTGCCCGTGTGAGCGCCCTGAGGCCCCGTCTCGGATATGGGGAGTCGGCGGACGCCAGTTCAGGGCGGCACATGACGACTCAGGTACCTGCAAACCCCCATGAGTGTCGGTGCCACCGGTACACTGGTAGCAATCCCGCCCACTCGCGGAACATGTCGAACGACGCAGCCGCTCCCGCCTGTCCTCCTGGGGTGACCCGCACAGGCGCGGAAGGGCTCGTGCTGTGCCAGAAAGGGCGCTTCGTGGCCGACTCCGGCGACCTCAACGAGAACAACACGGCTTCTACTGAAGAGGGGGTTCCTGTCGGCTCGATGGGCGACTCCGCGGTGGAGAAGTCGTACGACGCCAGCGCGATCACCGTCCTTGAGGGCCTGGACGCGGTCCGTAAGCGTCCCGGCATGTACATCGGCTCCACCGGTGAGCGCGGTCTGCACCACCTCGTGCAGGAGGTCGTCGACAACTCCGTCGACGAGGCGCTGGCCGGCCACGCCGACACCATCGAGGTGACGATCCTGGCCGACGGCGGCGTGCGTGTCGTCGACAACGGCCGCGGTATCCCCGTCGGCATCGTGCCGTCCGAGAACAAGCCGGCCGTCGAGGTCGTGCTGACCGTCCTGCACGCCGGCGGCAAGTTCGGCGGCGGCGGGTACGCGGTCTCCGGTGGTCTGCACGGCGTGGGTGTGTCCGTCGTGAATGCGCTCTCCACGCGTCTCGCCGTGGAGATCAAGACAGAGGGCTTCCGCTGGACCCAGGAGTACAAGCAGGGTGTGCCGACCGCCCCGCTGGTCCAGCACGAGGCCACCGAGGAGTCCGGCACCTCGGTCACCTTCTGGGCCGACGGCGAGATCTTCGAGACCACCACGTACAGCTTCGAGACGCTGTCGCGGCGCTTCCAGGAGATGGCGTTCCTCAACAAGGGGCTGACCATCTCGCTCAAGGACGAGCGCCCGGACCACGTGGACGAGGACGGCAAGCCGCTCTCGGTGCGGTACCACTACGAGGGCGGCATCGTCGACTTCGTGACGTACCTCAACTCCCGCAAGGGCGAGCTGGTGCACCCGACGGTGGTCTCGGTGGAGGCCGAGGACAAGGAACGCAGTCTCTCCGTCGACCTCGCGATGCAGTGGAACACCCAGTACAGCGAGGGTGTCTACAGCTTCGCGAACATCATCCACACCCATGAGGGCGGTACCCACGAGGAGGGCTTCCGCGCCGCGCTGACCGGCCTGATCAACCGTTATGCGCGCGAGAAGAAGCTGCTGCGCGAGAAGGACGACAACCTCACGGGTGAGGACATCCGCGAGGGTCTGACGGCGATCATCTCGGTCAAGCTGGCCGAGCCGCAGTTCGAGGGGCAGACCAAGACCAAGCTGGGCAACACCGAGGTGAAGACCTTCGTCCAGAAGGTGGTCCACGAGCACCTCAACGACTGGCTGGACCGCAACCCCAACGAGGCCGCGGACATCATCCGCAAGGGCATCCAGGCGGCCACCGCGCGCGTGGCGGCCCGTAAGGCACGCGATCTGACCCGTCGTAAGGGCCTGCTGGAGACCGCGTCGCTGCCCGGCAAGCTGAGCGACTGCCAGTCCAACGACCCCGAGAAGTGCGAGATCTTCATCGTCGAGGGTGACTCCGCCGGCGGCTCGGCCAAGTCCGGCCGTAACCCGGAGTACCAGGCGATCCTGCCGATCCGGGGAAAGATCCTCAACGTCGAGAAGGCCCGGGTCGACAAGATCCTGCAGAACAACGAGGTCCAGGCGCTGATCTCGGCGTTCGGCACGGGTGTGCACGAGGACTTCGACATCGAGAAGCTCCGCTATCACAAGATCATCCTGATGGCGGACGCCGACGTCGACGGTCAGCACATCAACACCCTGCTGCTCACCTTCCTCTTCCGCTTCATGCGGCCGCTGGTCGAGGCCGGGCACGTCTACCTCTCCCGCCCGCCGCTGTACAAGATCAAGTGGGGCCGGGACGACTTCGAGTACGCCTACTCCGACCCGGAGCGGGACGCGCTGATCGAGCTCGGCAAGCAGAACGGCAAGCGGATCCGCGAGGACTCGATCCAGCGGTTCAAGGGTCTCGGTGAGATGAACGCCGAGGAGCTGCGCATCACGACCATGGACACCGATCACCGTGTCCTCGGCCAGGTCTCCCTGGACGACGCGGCCCGCGCGGACGACCTGTTCTCCGTGCTGATGGGCGAGGACGTCGAGGCGCGCCGCTCGTTCATCCAGCGCAACGCCAAGGACGTCCGCTTCCTCGACATCTGAGCCCTGTCGGCCCGAACAACAGCCGCAGCTCGAAAGGACTTTGAACCACCATGGCCGACGAGAACCCCCCTGTGACCCCGGACGGCGTGACCGCCGAGGGCGCGCCCGCCGCCATCGAAGGCGTGGGGATGCGTGTCGAGCCCGTCGGGCTCGAGACGGAGATGCAGCGCTCCTACCTCGACTACGCGATGTCCGTCATCGTCTCGCGTGCGCTGCCCGATGTGCGGGACGGCCTCAAGCCGGTGCACCGCCGGGTGCTGTACGCGATGTACGACGGCGGCTACCGCCCCGAAAAGGGCTTCTACAAGTGCGCCCGCGTCGTCGGTGACGTCATGGGTACGTACCACCCGCACGGCGACTCCTCGATCTACGACGCCCTGGTGCGCCTGGCGCAGCCGTGGTCGATGCGGATGCCGCTGGTGGACTCCAACGGCAACTTCGGCTCCCCGGGCAACGACCCGGCCGCCGCCATGCGGTACACCGAGTGCAAGATGAAGCAGCTCTCCATGGAGATGCTGCGGGACATCGACGAGGAGACCGTCGATTTCCAGGACAACTACGACGGCCGTAACCAGGAGCCGACGGTTCTGCCGGCGCGCTTCCCCAACCTGCTGATCAACGGCTCGGCCGGTATCGCGGTCGGTATGGCGACGAACATCCCGCCGCACAACCTGCGCGAGGTCGCGGCCGGTGCCCAGTGGGCGCTGGAGCACCCCGAGGCCTCTAACGAGGAGCTGCTGGAGGCGCTCATCGAGCGCATCAAGGGCCCCGACTTCCCCACCGGCGCCCTGGTCGTGGGCCGCAAGGGCATCGAGGAGGCCTACCGCACGGGCCGCGGCTCGATCACGATGCGCGCGGTGGTGGCGGTCGAGGAGATCCAGAACCGCCAGTGCCTGGTGGTCACCGAGCTGCCGTACCAGGTCAACCCGGACAACCTCGCGCAGAAGATCGCCGACTTGGTGAAGGACGGCAAGGTCGGCGGTATCGCGGACGTCCGCGACGAGACCTCCTCGCGCACCGGCCAGCGTCTGGTCATCGTGCTCAAGCGGGACGCGGTCGCCAAGGTCGTCCTCAACAACCTCTACAAGCACACCGATCTGCAGACCAACTTCGGCGCGAACATGCTGGCGCTGGTCGACGGTGTGCCGCGCACCCTCTCGCTGGACGCCTTCATCCGTAACTGGGTGACGCACCAGATCGAGGTCATCGTCCGCCGGACGAAGTTCCGGCTGCGCAAGGCCGAGGAGCGGGCCCACATCCTGCGCGGTCTGCTCAAGGCGCTGGACGCCATCGACGAGGTCATCGCGCTGATCCGGCGCAGTGAGACGGTCGAGGTGGCGCGCGAGGGCCTGATGGGCCTGCTGACGATCGACGAGATCCAGGCGAACGCGATCCTGGAGATGCAGCTGCGCCGGCTGGCCGCCCTGGAGCGCCAGAAGATCACCGCCGAGCACGACGAGCTGCAGCGCAAGATCAGCGAGTACAACGCGATCCTGGCCTCGCCGGAGCGGCAGCGCCAGATCATCAGCGAGGAACTCGCCGCGATCGTCGAGAAGTTCGGCGACGACCGGCGCAGCAAGCTGGTGCCCTTCGAGGGCGACATGTCCATCGAGGACCTGATCGCCGAGGAGGACATCGTCGTCACGATCTCCCGTGGCGGCTATGTGAAGCGGACGAAGACCGACGACTACCGCTCGCAGAAGCGCGGCGGCAAGGGCGTCCGGGGCACCAAGCTCAAGGAAGACGACATCGTCGACCACTTCTTCGTCTCCACGACCCACCACTGGCTGCTGTTCTTCACGAACAAGGGCCGGGTCTACCGCGCCAAGGCGTACGAGCTCCCCGACGCGGGACGGGACGCGCGGGGTCAGCATGTGGCCAATCTCCTCGCCTTCCAGCCGGACGAGCAGATCGCGCAGATCCTGGCGATCCGCGACTACGAGGCCATGCCGTATCTGGTGCTCGCCACCAAGGCCGGCCTGGTGAAGAAGACGCCGCTCAAGGACTACGACTCGCCGCGCTCCGGCGGTGTCATCGCGATCAACCTGCGCGAGCAGGAGGACGGCACGGACGACGAGCTGATCGGCGCCGAAATGGTGTCGGAGACCGACGATCTGCTGCTGATCAGCAAGAAGGCCCAGTCGATCCGGTTCACGGCGACGGACGAGGCGCTGCGCCCGATGGGCCGGGCCACGTCCGGTGTGAAGGGCATGAGCTTCCGCGAGGGCGATGAGCTGCTCTCGATGAACGTGGTCCGCGCCAACACCTACGTGTTCACCGCCACGGACGGCGGGTACGCCAAGCGCACCGCCGTCGACGAGTACCGCGTCCAGGGCCGCGGCGGTCTGGGCATCAAGGCCGCCAAGATCGTCGAGGACCGGGGGTCGCTGGTCGGCGCGCTGGTCGTCGAGGAGACCGACGAGATCCTCGCGGTGACGCTCGGGGGGGGCGTGATCCGTACGCGGGTCAACGAGGTGCGTGAGACCGGCCGTGACACGATGGGCGTCCAACTGATCAACCTGGGCAAGCGCGATGCCGTCGTCGGCATCGCATGGAACGCCGAGGCCGGCCGGGAAGCCGAAGAGGTCGACGGGGGCCCCGAGCCCGACGAGACCGAGGCGGCGGACGGGGCCGTGCCCGCGGAGACCGAGGGCGAGCAGCCCACGGCGGAGTAACACGAGGAGTAGATCGTGAGTGGAGCCACGGGCGCTGCGGCGGGTGGATCGGGAGCCGAGAAGGACTCCTCGTCCGGACCCGCGACCGTGACGGAGGACAGCGCCCGTGGCTCCGCCGTTTCCGACACCGGCCCCCGCGACGAGGGCTCGCATCAAGGGGGACCTGTGACCGATACCCGACAGCCGCAGCCGCAGCCGCAGCCGCAGCCACAGCCCCGGCCGGAACCCCAGGAGAAGGCCGGGAGCGGCGCACAGCAGCCGTATCAGCCGCCTCAGGCGTATCCCACCGAGGGCGGGGAGAGCGGCGGGCAGGCGGTGCGCCGGCCCCGTACGGGCGCCAGTACCGTCCCGCGGACCCGCAAGGCCCGGCTGCGGGTCGCCCGCGCCGATCCGTGGTCGGTGATGAAGGTCAGCTTTCTGCTCTCCATCGCGCTGGGCATCTGCACGGTCGTGGCCGTCGCGGTGCTGTGGATGGTCATGAACGCGATGGGCGTCTTCTCCACGGTCGGCGGGACGATCAGCGAGGCCACCGGCTCCAGCGACGGCGGCGGCTTCGATCTCCAGGCGTTCCTGTCGCTGCCGCGGGCGCTGCTGTTCACCTCGATCATCGCGGTGATCGATGTGGTGCTGGCGACGGCCCTGGCCACGCTCGGTGCCTTCATCTACAACCTGTCGGCCGGGTTCGTCGGAGGTGTGGAGCTCACCCTCGCCGAGGACGAGTGAGTCCCTCGTGGGAGGGCGTTCGGGAGGCTCCGTGAACCGATTTTGGGAACGCCTCTGAAGTGCGCTAATCTTTCGGTGCAGCGAACGCGCGGCTATAGCTCAGACGGTTAGAGCGCTTCCCTGATAAGGAAGAGGCCCCAGGTTCAAGTCCTGGTAGCCGCACTGCACCATCGGCCCGGCCGGGGAACTCCCCGGCCGGGCCGATTCGTTGTACGGAGGCGGAAGTTGGCTCGTGGCGAGAGCTCCTTGGAAGAGGTGTTGCCGACCGCGGGCTAGGTAACCGATCGGTATCGGTCGGTGTGTATCATCGGCCGACATAGGTCCCCTACGTCAACGAAAGACGAGGTCGCGCGGTGAAGAAGCTTCTCCTGGTCGCACTGGCCGCCATCGGCGGGCTCCTCGTGTACCGCCAGATCCAGGCGGATCGCGCCGAGCAGGATCTGTGGACGGAGGCGACCGACTCCGTGCCCGCAGGTTCGGGTGTCTGAGACCCAAAAACGCACAGCAGGTTCATACGGACCCCGATTGCCTCCGGGCGGTCGGGGTTTCGTGCGTCCGGGGGCGGTTGGTGCGGCCGGTGATGTGGGGCGGGCTGCTGTGCCGTAGTGGCTGATTGTCGTTGCAGGAACGTGACGGTGATCCTCTTGTCTTTGCTATAGCACACCATTAGCTTGCAGCAGCAAAGCTTCTGTCGGTGATGTGACCAGCAGGACACAGGGGGGAACGGGACATGGCACGACGACCATGCCGGGGGGTGGTGGCGTTGCTCGGGGGGCTGTCGCTGGCCCTGACCGCGGCACCACTTCAGGCCACCGCGGCCACACGGACCAGGGCGCCCGCCGCCGAGGGCACCGGGATGGTGATGGTGCTCGACTCGTCCGGCTCGATGGCCGGCAAGGACGGTTCCGGCAGCACCCGGATCGACTCCGCCCGTAAGGCCGTCGGCACGGTCGTCGACGCACTCCCCGACGGCTACCCCACCGGTCTGCGGGTCTACGGCGCCGACAAACCCAGGGGCTGTGACGACACCCGGCTCGCCCAGCCGGTCGCCGCCCTCGACCGGGCGGGCATCAAGCAGGCCGTCGCACGCGTCGAGCCCAAGGGCGACACCCCCATCGGGCTCTCCCTGCGCAAGGCGGCCGCCGATCTGCCGCGGCCCGCCGGCGGCTCGATCGGCAAGCGCACGATCCTGCTGATCTCCGACGGCGAGGACAACTGCCGGACGCCGCCGCCCTGCAAGGTCGCCGCCCAACTCGCCGCGTCCGGCATCGATCTGCATATCGACTCCATCGGCTTCCAGGTGGCGGGCAAGGCCCGCGCACAGCTGGAGTGCATCGCCCAGGCCGGCAACGGGCAGTACTACGACGCCCCGGACGCCCGGTCGCTCGCCCGCCAGCTCCAGCGGGCCGGCCAACTCTCCGCGGACGGCTACCGCTTCAAGGGCAAGCGGATCCGCGGCACGGTGACCCGGAGCGGTGCGCCCGACATGGCCCCTGGGCAGTACCTCGACTCCATCGGGCCCAACGAGGAGCGCTACTACGCCACCGGCCTGGACGCCGCCTCGACGGCCAACTTCTCCGCGACCGTGGTGCCTCAGCCGGGCGCGGCCGTCGACTCCCTCGACGCACTGCACACCCGGATCGCGTACGGCACCGACAGCGCCTGCCAGTCCACCACCGAGTTCTTCGGGCAGCGGGAGGGGGCGACGCCGCTGACCTCGGGCGTCAGCCGTGTGCCTGCGCAGAGCGGTACCGGCGGCTGTGACCGGGCCGGGCGCTACTGGCTGGTCGTCGAGCGCAAGGCCGCCAAGGGCTCGGACGCCGCACGGTGGCCGATGGAGCTGACGTTTCACGTGGAACATCCGCTGAAGAAGGGCGTCACGCTCGCGCAGTCGGAGCCGGAGTACGGCGCGGGCGGCAAGGACGCCACGCTGCCCACCACCGCCCCCGAGGACGTCACCGGCGGCACCGGCTTCAATGACGCCCGTACGCTGCACCAGGGCGTCTGGCGGGACAAGGTCCTGCCCGCGCAGACCCTTTGGTACAAGGTGCCGGTCGGCTGGGGCCAGCAGCTCCGCTACGACGTGGGGTTCGCCAACGAGCCGACGGTCAAGGGCTACAGCGTCCATACGTCCTACGGCGGCACCCAGGTCTACACACCATTCCGTGCGCCGGTCGGCAGCGGCACCACGGAATTCAGCCGGCAGGTGTCCTACAACGGGCGGCTGGCCTCGCTCAGCATGGGCACCGTCCCGGTCGCCTGGACCAACCGCTACGAGAACCACCCGAACGTCATTCCCGTGCACCGCAAGGGCGACTTCTACCTCGCGGTGACGCTGGGCGCCAAGGCCTCCGAGATCGCGGAGAACCCGCAGATCGGCGTGGTGCTGCGGATCGCGGTGCTGGGCAAGGAGAAGAGCGGTCCCCAGGCCGGGGCCGCCGCGGTCGCGGCCGATACCTCCCGGGACGATTCCGGGCCCTCGGCGGACGGGACGCCCACCGGCGGTGGAGGATGGTCCACAGGACGTGTGGCGGCGGTCGCCGTCGGCGGCGTGGGCGTGCTGCTGCTGGCCGGTCTCGCGGTCGCCTACGGGCGGGCGCGCCGGAAGCCGCGTGCCGACGGCGGGAATTCGGATCCGATGAGGGGTGGCTCGTGGTGACGGGGCGCACGACGTACAGGGGCATAGCCGTGCTGGCGGCGCTCGCCGCGGTGCCGGTCCTGCCGGGGACGGTGGGCGTGGCCTCCGCCGAGGGCGTCCCCCACTACCGCACGGCAGAGGGCGCCACGAAGACCGACGGTGCCTCCAGCGCCGCGCATGCACCGCCGCTCAAGCCCGGACTGCACACCGACTCCATCAAGCGCGGCGAGCAGAAGTGGTACGCCGTCAACCTGGATGCCAGGACCAGCGCCTACTTCTCGGCCGTCGCGGCGCCCCCGCCCGGCACCAAGGTCGAGGACTACGGCGACAAGCTGACCCTCAGCGTCCAGGAAAGCGACGGCACGACCTGCGGCTCGGAAGCCCGGCCGACCTTCAACGGCGGCGGCATGGCATACCCGATCGCCGACTACGCCACCCGTCGCATCGGCGCCGACCGTACGGAGTGCCAGAAGGCCGGCCCGTACTACCTCGTGATCACCCGCGAGGGCTCGGCAACCTCCGGCCCCGACACCTGGCCGCTGGAACTCAAGTACCTCAACGAGCCCCCGCTCGAGGGCAACACCCCCGGCAAGCCGGGCGAGGGCACCTGGAGCACCGTGGCACCGGCGCCGCGTACGGACGCCACCAAGCGCCGCGCCAAGGGCGGCACCGGCTTCAACGACGCGGGCTCGGTCGCCACCGGCGTCTGGCAGGACCGGATCAGGCCGGGCGAGACCCGTTTCTACCGCGTACCGCTGGACTGGGGACAGCGGCTCAACCTGAGCGCCGAGCTGCCGAACGCGACGTCGCCCCGAGCCTCGGGCTTCCTCGCCAGGGTGCTCGGTCTGAGCGTCTACAACCCGGCGCGCGGTGCGGTCGGCAACCCCAGCTTCGTCCCGTACACCGGGAAGCCGGCCGCCGCCAAGGAGTACACCGCGCCCGTCGACTACGGCAACCGCTTCGACGCCACCGGCGCGGTCAGCGCGATGCGGTTCGCGGGCTGGTACTACCTCGCGGTGAGCCTGCACCCCGATGCCGCGCAGTACTTCCCCAAGGGCGCGGAGCTCACCCTCCGGGTGGATGTCCGTGGCACCGCCAAGGCCGGTCCCGGCTACGCCGAGCCGACCAGCGACTTCTCCGTCACGCCCGAGGACCGGGACACGGCGCAGAAGGGCCAGAACGCACAGGAGGCGGCAAAGAGCGGCACCTTGATGACGGTGGCCTACGCCGGGATCGGCACGGGTGTGGTGCTGCTGGTGGGCCTGGGAGCGTGGACGCTGGTGGCGCGGCGGTCCGCGGCCGGTGCGGCGGGCACGCCGGCCGGGCCGGGTACTGCCGGCCGGCCGGGCGGCCGGCCCTCGCTGCCGGAACAGTCGACGGACTCGACCCAACAGGCGCTGCAGAATCGCCAGTTCGGGCCGCCACAGGGCTGGTAGGAGGCCTCGCGGGGCCGGGTGGCGCCGGGGCCCCGCCGCCGGGCCACCGGCCCCGTGGTGGGGCGTCAGGCGGTGAGCAGTGCCCAGACACCGACCGCGATGCACAGCAACGCCACGATCAGCACCGGGATCGCGACCTTCAGGGGCGGTCCCGGCTTTCGGTACGGGGCGATGCCGGCCGTGGCCGGAACGGTGACGGCGGTGCCCGCCGGGGGCTGTCCGGGGACCGGGAGCGGGCCCGCCGTGTAGGGGCGGGTCGCGGACCGTTCCGGGTGGACGCCGGCGGCGGTCGGCTCGTACGCGGGCGCCGGTGGCGGGAGCGGCGTCGGCGGCATGCCGGACGACGCGGGCGGCCCGGCCGGGGCGCCGTGGCCGGTGGGCGTACCGCCGTGGCCGGTGGAGGTGGCGCCGTGGCCGGTGGGGGTTTCGCCGTGGCCGGTGAATGTGGCGCCGTAGCCCGTGGAGGTGGCGCCATGGCCGGTGGACGTACCGCCCGGTGTCGCCATCGGCATCGGGGTGGGCGTGGGAGTTGGCGTCGGGGTCGGCGGGGTGCTCGGCTCCGGCGGGGCGAGCTGGAAGCTGCCGGTGTCCGACATGGAGACCTGGCCGGTGGCACCGGTGCCTGTGGTGGCGCCGGCCGTCGTGGGTCCCGCGGTGTCCCTGGGACGCAGCGGCCCCTCCGGCCCGAAGTCGGCCGGCAGCGGCCCTATGTGGTCGAAGACCTCGACGATCTCTTCCTCGATCGTCGCGTCCGGCAGCAGCTCGACCGCCGACAGCATCGCCTTACGCGCCCCGGTGGCCGTCTTGAACCGCGCCTCCGGATCCGGGTGGACCAGGGACGCCAGCACCTGCCACAGCGGCTCCGGGACGCCCTCGGGCGCGTTCGGGATGCCGCGCTGGCCGAAGTGCCGGCTCATCGCCTCGGCGTCCGGCTTGGTGCCGGTGATCAGATAGAGCGCGACCAGGCCGACCGCGAACAGGTCCGCGGGGAAGTCCGGTTCGGCGCCCAGCAGCTGCTCCGGCGCGAAGTAACCGGGCGTGCCCACCACGTAGTTGGTCTCGGTGAGCCGTGGCTCGCCCTTGCGCATCGCGATGCCGAAGTCGGACAGCCGCAGATGCGGCCGCCCGGTGCCGGTGGCCTCCAGCAGGATGTTCGCCGGCTTGATGTCGCGGTGCACCACCCCTTCCGCGTGCACCGCGGTCAGCCCGGCCAGCAGCTGGTCCAGGAGCGTGCACACGAACCGCGGCGGCAGCGGGCCGTAATCCCCGATCAGATGCGCCAGCGAGCCGCCATTCACCAGATCCATGGTGAACAGCACCTTGTCGTCGTCCGCGGCCCAGCTCGCCGGGGCCAGCACATGCGGATGGTCGATCCGCAGCGCCTGTTCGCGGACGAAGCGCAGCAGTGTGTGCGCGTCGCTCTGTTGCAGCACCTTGGCGGCAACGTAGCGGCGGCGCCGGGCGTCCCAGGCGCGCCAGACCGCGCCCACCCCACCCCGCCCGATCGGGTCGATCAGCTCATACCGACCGGCGAAGATCTCACCCATTGCGCCCCGTCCGCCTTCTGAACTCGCAACGTCCCCTGTGGCTAACTCTGGTGCGCCTCGTAATGGGCGACCGCGTCCGCGGTGCGACCGGCACCGTAGACCCGGAGGAACTCTGCCAGTTCGGGGTGAGCCGGGGCGAGGGTGTTCGCCGCATCGATGATGTCGCCGGCGTCGGCGACCGACCGCAGCAGCGACTGGATCTCCCGCACCACGCGCCGCACCGTGGTCGCCCCCGTCGACGAGGTCTGCTGCGCGGTGTTGTTCAGCACCGAGCCGCCCGCCGTCTTCTTGATCTCTTCCATGCGGTCGGTGGCCTCGGCGGCGCTGACGCTGCCGTCGGCGACCTGGCCGGCCAGGTCCTGCAGGGCCTGCACCCGCTGCACCACGGCCGGGTTGCCTATCTTCGCGCGCTGCCCGCTCATCAGCTGCGACAGCATCGGGGCCGAGAGACCGAGCACAGCGGCCAGCCGCGCCTGGTTCAGACCCAGATCGTCGATGAGACGGCGGAACAGCGCACCCAGAGGCTCCCCGTACCAACTGCGCTGCAGCTCACGGGCCCGCGCGGTGGCTTCCTGCTGTGCTGAGTCCATACCGTCTCCCCTGTCTCCCCGATCGCTTCGCTGCCGCGAATCTCGCGAAGCATCCTACGGAGAGCAACGGTGTGCGGCGATACCCGGTCGGGAAAGCGGCCGGACACCGGGTACCCTGGTCCGCGAAGGGGCCTTAGCTCAGTTGGTAGAGCGCTGTCTTTGCATGGCAGATGTCAGGGGTTCGACTCCCCTAGGCTCCACTCCCGAAAGCCCTTCCGATCGGCGAAATCGCTGGTCAGGAGGGCTTTCCAGGTTTCTGACGGCGTGTTGGCCGCCGCTCGGCGCCGTCGGCCGTACGTGACCGGGCCGGGCCCGCCGCCCCTCGCTGGGGTGACGGGCCCGGCCCGGTGAGGTGTGCGGTGCTCCGCTGTCAGGCCGTGGTGCCGCCGCGCTCATCGGCCTCGGCCTGCTTGGCCTGGACGTCGGGGTCCAGCGCGGCGCCCTCGCTGCCGTCGACCGCGCTCAGCCGGCCGCGGTCGCTGACCTCGGTGGGAGCCGGCGGCTCGACCAGCCAGTCAGGGTTGGCCTGCTTGTCCCACCACTTCCAGGCGGCGATCGCTCCGCCGGCCAGGATGCCCAGCACGGTGAGGCGCTTGGCGAGCTTGCCGCACTTGGCTCGCCGGCTGTGCTTCTTCTGGAGCTTGGCGATCTCGGCCGCCGTCACCTGGCCACGGAGTGCGGCGAGCGCGGCGGTACCGCGGGCGAAGGCCTCCTCGCGGACCGGCTCGGCCGCGGCGCGGGCGTGGGTCACGGCGTGCTCCAGCCGCGGTGCCGTGTAGTCGGCCGCCTGGCGGGCCGCCTTACGGGTACGGCAGGCAGCCCGGGTCGCCGCGGCGTCCACCTTGGGCGGCAGCGTGCCACGGGCGTGCTCGATACGTGGGTGCAGATGCGCGTCGTACTGCACACGTGCCTGATGAGCGGCCTCGGCCACCTTGGGAGCCGCGCGTGTGCGGGCCTCGTGAGCGAAGTGCACGGCGGCTTCCTTGGCCGTACCGGCATACGGAGCCACCACCTCCGCGGCGTGCCGCACGCTGTCCTTGGCCGTATCGGTCGCGGCGCGCACGCTTTGCTTGCGGGTCACGGGATCCTCCTCCTCGGTGGCGTGTCCGGGGCTTGGGGGTTGGTCCCCCGTGTCTTCTCTGTCGCCTGTCCACCCGTTTGAAGATCATGCCCGCTCATGCGTCGCACGGCATGTGCGAGCGGGCATCCGGGTCATTGCGGACCTTCCGGAGTCTTGTTGACGACAATGCCACGATTTGCCGCTCCGGGGGCAGGAAATCCGCACGAAAACCGTCAAGAGGTGCGGGCCGGACGGCGCGCACATGCGGCGAGGAGGCCTTTGGAAGGCCGGTCCATGCGAGGATCAGGAACCGTCAGCGAAGACTTATGGAAGGTAGATCGTGGCTGAGCAGCTCTACGCCACCCTGAAGACGAACCAGGGCGACATCGAGATTCGGCTCCTGCCGAACCATGCACCGAAGACGGTCAAGAACTTCGTCGAGCTCGCCAACGGTGAGCGCGAGTGGACCCACCCGGCGACCGGCAAGAAGTCCACGGACCGGCTGTACGACGGCACGGTCTTCCACCGGGTGATCAGCGGTTTCATGATCCAGGGTGGCGACCCGCTGGGCAACGGCACCGGCGGCCCCGGTTACGAGTTCGGGGACGAGTTCCACCCCGACCTGGCCTTCAACAAGCCGTACCTGCTGGCCATGGCCAACGCCGGTCCGGGCACCAACGGCTCGCAGTTCTTCATCACCGTCGGGGCGACCGCATGGCTGACCGGCAAGCACACCATCTTCGGTGAGGTCAGCAACGAGGCCAGCAAGAAGGTCGTCGACGCCATCGCCGGCACCCAGACCAACCCGCGCACCGACCGTCCGCTCCAGGACGTCGTGATCGAGTCGGTGGCCGTCGAAACCCGCTGACCCGCGTCGTGAGCCCCGGCCGGGTCCGGGGAACCTTTGCGCCCCGCCCGGTCGTACATCAGGCGGGGCGCGACGCTCGTCCATGGGGCGGAGGCCGGGCAGAAACGGCGGCGTACTGACGCGCCCGGACGGAGAAGGGGACGAGGGGACGGATGGACCAGGTGCCAGGCAGCCCGAAGGAGCCGCAGGACGCGCGGGGTGACGATGGCCTGCCGGGCTGCCACCGCCACCCGGATCGCTCCACCGGCATCCGCTGCACCCGCTGTGACCGGCCCATATGCCCGGAGTGCATGATCAGCGCCTCGGTCGGCTTCCAGTGCCCGGACTGTGTGCGCAACGGTGGCGGCACCGGCCATGCCCCGCAGGCCGCCGCGCCGCGCACGATCGCGGGCGGCACCATCGCCGCCGATCCGCGGCTGATCACCAAGATCCTGCTGGGCATCAACGCCGCCGTGTTCCTCGCCGTGCTGGCGACCGGCGCCGACATGAGCCCGCTGGTCCACCGGCTCGATCTGCTCGGGCTCGCCGCCGACCCGAGCCGGTATCAGCTCGTCGGTGTCGCCGAGGGCGAGTGGTACCGCCTGCTGACCGCGATGTTCCTGCACCAGCAGATCGCGCACTTCGCGTTCAACATGCTCTCGCTGTGGTGGCTGGGACCGCCGCTGGAGGCGGCGCTCGGCCGGCTGCGGTTCATCGCGCTCTATCTGCTCGCCGGTTTGGGCGGCAGCGCCCTGACGTATCTCCTCGCCGCGCAGAACCAGCCCTCGCTGGGCGCGTCCGGCGCGATCTTCGGGTTGCTCGGCGCGACGGCGGTACTCCTGCGGCGGCTGAAGTACGACATGAAGCCGGTGCTGATCCTGCTCGGCCTCAACCTGGCCTTCACGTTCCTGTGGCCGAACATCGCCTGGCAGGCCCATGTCGGCGGCCTGGTGGTGGGCGCCGCGGTGGCGTTCGGGATGGTGCATGCGCCGCGCGACCGCCGGACGCTGGTGCACAGCGCGACCTGCGTGGTGGCGCTGCTGGCGATCATCGCGGTGGTGTGGGTACGGACTCTTGAGCTGGTGAGCTGAGAGTCCGTCCCGTCAAGTTGTCCACAGTGCGTGGCCGATCTTGTGCAAGCTGTGCGGAACTCTCGTTCCGGTCCGCTCCGACCTGCGTTTCCCCAGTAGGGAAAGGGGGAGCCGGAGGCCGGAAGAGGGTGCCGCCGATCACACCGGCGTCAACCTCCGGAGGGTTATCCACAGATCTTCTGAAGTTTTCCCCGGCTGTGGATAACCGTGTGGATGGCCTTGGGCAGGGCTTGCGCTACTTCCACTGCGTGGATACGCCGAAGCCCACCGCGATGAAGCCGAAGCCGCACACGATGTTCCAGTTGCCCATGGCCGCGATCGGCAGATCGCCCTCGGACACGTAGAACATCACGATCCACACCAGACCGATCAGGAACATCGCCAACATCAGTGGCGCCACCCAACTACGGCCTGAGCTCATCTTCAGGTTGGTGGTCTTCGCCGGCGGCGGCGTGAAGTCGTCCTTCTTGCGGATCCGTGACTTCGGCACGAGGAACTCTCCTGTCGATGCGCTGCTCCCCCGCCCTCGACTTCGCTCGAGCGGGCGGTGCCCCCATCCGCGGGGGAGGTACGAGGTGTGCGCCAAGGCGCGGACGCGGTGGGGAGCGGATTCCTTTCCCGGGCGTCCGTTAGCGTAGTGCTTCCGTGGCGTCGTAAGGAGTAAGGGTACGTTGAGCAATTCCGCTGACTCCCCCGACCGCCCCGTCCGATCCCGTCTGCGGCCCGTGCGGCTTCTCACTCTGGTCGTGTTCGCGCTCGCCGGGCTGCTGTTCTGGCTGAGCTTCGACACCGCGCGCGGCACGAATCTGCGCTCGGACGACTCGATGCTGCGGCTGTCCGACCTCATCCAGGAACGCAGCCACAAAAACGGCGCCCAGGACGACCGTAACGCCACCCTGCGGGAAGAGGTCGACGGTCTCGCGCAGCGCGACAACGGCAGCTCCCAGGCCGAGGACGCCAAGCTCAAGGCGCTGGAGAAGAACGCCGGCACCAAGCCGCTGAAGGGCCAGGGCGTGACGGTCACGCTCGCCGACGCCCCGCCGAACGCCACCGCCAAGATCCCCGGGGTGCCCGAGCCGCAGCCCAACGACCTGGTCATCCACCAGCAGGACCTGCAGGCCGTGGTGAACGCCCTGTGGCAGGGCGGCGCCAAGGGCATCAAGGTCATGGACCAGCGGCTGATCTCCACCAGCGCGGTGCGCTGCGTCGGCAACACCCTGATCCTCCAGGGCCGGGTCTACTCCCCGCCGTACAAGGTCACCGCCGTCGGCGACCGCGAGGCCCTCACCACCGCGCTGACCGCGTCCCCCGCCATCCAGAACTATCTCCAGTACGTGAACGCCTACGGTCTGGGCTGGAAAGTCGACCAGCACGAGGCGGTGACTCTTCCCGGCTACTCCGGCACAGTGGATCTCCACTACGCACAGCCTGTGAAGCCGTAGCCCGCGCGCAGCGGGCGCCGGGGAGGGGCGGGGCCGGATGACGCTGCGGGGCCGGACAACGGTGCGGTGGGTCGTGCGGACGCTCAGCGAGGTCTGCGTCACCGTCGGCGCACTGATCGTGCTCTTCGTGGCCTACCTCCTCTTCTGGACCGGCGTACGGGCCGACAGCGCCATGGCCGGCGAGATCGGCCGGCTCCAGCACCAGTGGTCCACGGGCCCGGTCACCGCCCCCGACAGCACGCCGGCGCCCGACGGCGGGCCCGCCCCGGCCGAGCGGCCCCGCCGCTACACCCCGGGCGCTTCCTTCGCCGTCATGTACATCCCGCGTCTGGGCGCCGACTGGACCAAGCCCGTCCTGGAAGGCACCGCGACCGATGTCCTCAAGCGTGGCCTCGGCCATTACGCCCGCACCGCCCGCCTCGGCGCGACGGGCAACTTCTCCGTCGCCGGTCACCGCCGCACCTATGGCGACCCCTTCAAGGACTTCCCGCGGCTGCGCCCCGGCGACGCCGTGGTGCTGACCGACGGCACGACCTGGTTCACGTACCGCATCGACAACCGTCCCTATACGACGCTGCCCGGCGACATCGGGGTGATCGACCCGGTACCGCGGAAGTCCGGCTTCAACGGTCCCGGGCGCTATCTCACGCTGACCACCTGCGAGCCGGAATGGGGCCACAGCCACCGGCTGATCGCCTGGGCGCATCTGGATTCCACCCAACCCGTGGCACAGGGAAGGCCATCGGCTTTGACCGGCTGACCCACCTGGGCCCGCCCTCGCCCCTTACTCTGGTGTCGCAATCGACATCGTCATCGGCATCGGCAAGGGGACAGCGACAGCATGTACGGCTGGATCTGGCGGCATCTGCCGGGCAACACATGGGTGAAGGCGCTGCTTTCCCTGGCACTCGTCCTGGCGGTCGTCTTCGTGCTCTTCCAGTACGTCTTTCCGTGGGCGGAGCCGCTGCTCCCCTTCAATGACGTCACTGTCGATGAAGGGATGGCAGCCGCCCGATGACCGCACGGATTCTCGTCGTCGACAACTACGACAGCTTCGTCTTCAACCTCGTCCAGTACCTCTACCAACTCGGTGCCGAATGTGAGGTGCTGCGCAACGACGAGGTCGCGCCGCGGCATGCCCAGGACGGCTTCGACGGGGTGCTGCTGTCGCCCGGACCCGGCACACCCGAGCAGGCCGGCGTCTGCGTCGACATGGTCCGGCACTGCGCCGACACCGGAGTCCCGGTCTTCGGCGTCTGCCTGGGCATGCAGTCGATGGCGGTCGCGTACGGCGGTGTGGTGGACCGCGCCCCCGAGCTGCTGCACGGCAAGACCTCGCTGGTCCACCACGAGGACATCGGCGTCTTCTCCGGGCTGCCGTCCCCCTTCACCGCCACCCGCTATCACTCCTTGGCGGTCGAGCCGGACACCGTCCCCGAGGAACTGATCGTCACGTCCTGGACGGAGGCCGAGGACGTTCCCGGCGGACGGATCGTCATGGGCCTGCGGCACCGTGAACTCCGGGTCGAGGGCGTCCAGTTCCACCCCGAGTCGGTACTGACGGAGTGGGGACACCGGATGCTGGCCAACTGGCTCGTCGAATGCGGCGACAAGGGGGCAGTGGAGCGCTCGACGGGGCTGGCCCCGGTGGTCGGCAAGGCCGGCGGGTGACCGCCCTGCGCCCCGAACGTGAAGGGAGATCCTACGAGCCGGACGAGCCGGAGCGGTCCGCCACTCCGCAGGCCCCGTACGGGCAGCCCGATGCGTTCGAGGCGGCGGTGGAGCAGCTGGCGGACCCACTGACCGATCCGCTGCCGGGCCAGACGCCACCGGCACCCGCGCCCGGTCCGTACGGACAGCCGGGCCGGGGGCGCCGACGGGGCAAACCGGCCCAGGAGGGCGGGAGGCAGGGCTCACCGTGGTTCCGCCCGCATCTGGAGCCCGAAGTGCCGTCCGGGCCGGACCGGCAGTCATACGGCCCACAGACGGCCGCCTACGGCCAGGCGCAGGGCTCCGGTGCCATCCCCCGCCCCGCCACCGCCGAGCCGATATCCCGGCGCGATGCCACTCCGGAGACCCCGGCGTCGCCGGCCCCCGCGCCGCGGGTGAGCCCGCCTCCGGCCGTGAGCCCCGCTCCGGCCGCCGCCGCCCCCGCGTCGTGGCAGGACGACGAGACCATGGCGCTGCGGCAGGCCGAGAAGCCCGACGAGGACAGCGTTTCACGTGAAACCGGCACGACGGTTTCACGTGAAACGACAGCGACCCCGGCGCCCGGAGGCCGAGCGGCCCGGCGCAAGGCTGCTCAGGAGGCAGCCAAGCGGGGCGGCAGACGTGGACGCCACAGTGGCGCCGCCGCCGCGACAACGGCCGCTGCCACTGCTTCCGAACCGGCGCCCGCCCCCATGTCCCGGCTGGAGGCCCGGCAGGCCGCACGAGCCGCCAAGGACAGCCCCAGCCTGATCGCCAGCCGCGCGCTGGGCGAGGTGTTCATCACCCTCGGCGTGCTGATGCTGCTGTTCGTCACCTATCAGCTGTGGTGGACGAACGTGATGGCCGAACAGGAGGCGGGCGGCGCTGCCAACAACCTTCAGCACGAGTGGGACAAGGGCGGCGGCGAGAAGAAGAATCTCGCGGACGGCGAGCGCTTCGGGATCATGTATATCCCCAGGCTGGACGTGAAGGCGCCGATAGCCGAGGGGATCGACAAGCACAAGGTGCTGGACCACGGCATGGTCGGTCACTACGACAAGAACAGCGGGATCAAGACGGCCATGCCCTGGGACAAGAAGGGCAACTTCGCGGTGGCGGCCCATCGCAACACGCACGGCGAGCCGTTCCGCTACGTCAACCGCCTCACCAAGGGCGACAAGATCATCGTCGAGACGAAGAGCTCGTACTACACGTACGAGATGGAGAGCATCCTCCCGCAGACGTCTCCGAGCAACACCAGCGTGATCGGTCCGGTGCCACCCGGCTCGGGATTCACCGGGCCCGGACGCTACATCACCCTGACGACCTGCACCCCGGAGTTCACCAGTACCTTTCGGATGATCGTCTGGGGCAAGATGGTCGACGAGCGGCCGCGGAGCAAGGGCAAACCGGATGCGCTCGCCGGCTGAGCAAACATAAGAGGGGTGCTACGCGGTGACTGCCACCGGAAACGACGAGGCATGCGACCGGTCCGCGCCGCCACTCAAACCGCACCGTGTGCGCCGCGCCATCGCCTCCGTCGTCAGCGTCATCGGCGAGCTGCTGATCACGGTCGGGCTGGTCCTGGGCCTGTTTGTCGCCTACTCGCTGTGGTGGACCAATGTCCTCGCCGACCGCGAAGCGCACAAGCAGGGTGACCAGGTGCGGCAGCACTGGGCGAAGAGCGGCCCCAAGGGGCCGGGGGAGCTGGACACCAAGGACGGCATCGGCTTTCTGCACGTCCCGGCGATGAACAACGGCGAAGTGCTGGTCGAGAAGGGCACCGACGCCAAGATCCTCAACGAGGGCGTGGCCGGCTACTACACCAAGCCGGTCACGTCGGGGCTGCCCAAGGACAAGAAGGGGAACTTCACGCTCGCCGCGCACCGTGACGGCCACGGCGCGAAGTTCCACAACATCGACAAGCTCAAGGACGGCGACCCGATCGTCTTCGAGACCAAGGACACCTGGTACGTCTACAAGGTCTACGCGACCCTGCCCGAGACCTCGAAGTACAACGTGGACGTCCTCGACGACATCCCGAAGGAATCCGGCAAGCGCAAGGCGGGCCGCTACATCACCCTCACGACCTGCACCCCGGTCTACACCTCGAACTACCGCTACGTCGTCTGGGGCGAGCTGGAGCGCACCGTAAAGGTCGACGCGAAGCGCACACCCCCGAAGGAACTGCAATAGGTTCACGGTCGGCGCCGCCGGGGCGTCGTGGGGCAGCGGAGTCGGCAGGCCGGCGGGACGACACCGTCACCCACTACCCCTGTCGCCGCACACTCCGCTGTGCGTACGCGGACCCAGAAACCCGTGTCCCGGTGCCCACTGGACACCGGGACACCTTGATCGTCAGGGGTCGCTACCCGAACGGTCCGCCGATGAAGCCGCCGCCGTCATCGCCCCCGTTGCCGCCATTGCCGTTGCCGCCACCGACGGTGGTCAGCGTCACGGTGGTCGTCTTGGGGTCGGACGGCGTCGTCGGCTGCGGGTCCTGGGCGGCCACGCGGGCGTTGTCGTCCTGCGGGCCGCCGCCGGCGAACTGGATGTTGGTGAAGCCGGCCTGCTGGAGCGCCTTCTTCGCGTCCTTCACCGTCTGGCCGACGACACCCGGAACCGGCGTCTGCGCCCCCGCCTTGCCGACCGTGAGGGTCACGGTGGAGCCGAGCTTGGCCGGGGTGTTTCCCTCGGGGCTCTGGCTCTGCACCTTGCCGACCTGGGTCGGGTCGGTGACGTCCTGTTCGACCTTGTCGACCTTGAAGCCCAGGTCCTCAAGCTGCTTCTTGGCCGTCTCGAAGACCTGGCCCGTGACGGGCGGGACGTTTGCCTTCGGGGACTCCTGAGCAACGGTGAGGACGATCTCCGTGCTCTTGGCCGCCTCGCTCTGGGGCTGGGGATTCTGGCCGATCACGGTGCCCGGGTTCCGGTCGGATTCCTTCTTGACCTGTCGGACGTTCTTGAAGCCCTTGCGCTCGAGGCGTTCGACCGCCTTGTCGTACGAGAGGTCCTCCACGTCCGGAACGGTGACCTTGATGGCCCCCGTGCACAGCGTGACCTTGACCGCCTCATCCTTGTCGACCTTGCCCCCGGCCTCCGGGTCCTGCTCGGTGACCTCGCCCCGCTTGACGTTGTCGCAGGCCTTGCGGCCCGCTTCGACGACCTTGAAGCTGCCGTTCCGGCCGAACCCCTTGGCTTCGCTGAAGGTCTTGCCGACCAGGTTGGGTACCGGTGACGTGCCGCCCTTTTTGATGTTGGTGAACATCGCCTTGCCGATGAAGATCGCACCGACCAGGACGAGGACGGCCGCGAGCACCAGCAGGATCGTCGAGGTGTTGCTCTTCTTCTGACCGCCACCGCGGCGGCGGTCGCCGCGGTCGTCATAGCCGTAGCCCCCGTCGTCCGGGCTCATCGGCGGAAGCATGGAGGTCTGGCCGGCCGGGTCCTGCGGACGCAGCATGGTCGTCGGCTGGTCCTGGTCATAGCCGCCCGCGCCCATGGCGGAGGCCGCCGCGACCGGCTGGCCGTCCAGCGCCGCCTCGATGTCGGCACGCATCTCGTCGGCCGACTGATAACGGTAGTCCGGGTCCTTGACCAGCGCCTTCAGGACGATGGCGTCCATCTCCGGCGTGATCTCGGGGTCGAAGTTGCTCGGCTTCTGCGGCTCTTCACGGACATGCTGATAGGCCACCGCGACCGGTGAGTCACCGACGAACGGTGGCCGTACCGTGAGCAGCTCGTAGAGCAGACAGCCGGTGGAGTACAGGTCGGAGCGGGCGTCGACCTGCTCGCCCTTGGCCTGCTCGGGCGAGAGGTACTGGGCGGTGCCGATGACCGCCGCGGTCTGCGTCATCGTCATACCGGCATCGCCCATGGCGCGGGCGATGCCGAAGTCCATGACCTTGACCTGGCCGGTGCGCGTCAGCATGACGTTGGCCGGCTTGATGTCGCGGTGGACGATGCCGGCCCGGTGGGAGTACTCCAGCGCCTGGAGGACACCGGTGGTCATCTCCAGCGAGCGCTCGGGCAGCAGCTTTCTTCCGGAGTGCAGGAGCTCACGGAGCGTGGAGCCGTCGACGTACTCCATGACGATGTACGGGATCGAGACACCGTCGACGTAGTCCTCGCCGGTGTCGTAGACCGCGACGATCGACGGATGGTTCAGCGAGGCGGCCGACTGGGCCTCACGGCGGAACCGGGCCTGGAAGGACGGGTCACGGGCGAGGTCCACCCGCAGCGTCTTCACAGCTACGGTGCGGCCCAGGCGGGTGTCATGCGCGAGGTACACCTCGGCCATGCCACCGCGGCCGAGCACCGAGCCCAGCTCGTACCGGCCGCCGAGGCGACGCGGCTCTTCCATAAGCTTCTCCAGCCCTCTCCGTCAGTCCCGACCGCACCGGTGTGTGGTCCGGCGGTGTGCTGTCCGGGCATACCGTACCCGCCACGCCGTACCGGACCGGGCCGGAGCCGCGACCTGATACGTGACCGGTATGGGCATGATCCGCGTCACTTTTCGCCTTCGAGTACCGCCTGCATGACGTGCTTCGCGACCGGAGCCGCGAGCCTGCCGCCGGCGATGTCATCGCGGAGCGTGTCGGATCCCTCAATGACGACCGCGACCGCTACCGGGGAGCCCTTGCCGGTCTTCGCGTAGGAGATGAACCAGGCGTACGGATTGTCCTTGTTGTCCTCGCCGTGCTGCGCGGTACCCGTCTTGCCGCCGACTGTGACGCCCGGGATCCGGGCGTTGGTTCCCGTACCCGACTTGACCACGGTCTCCATCATGCTCTGGATCTTCTGCGCGTTCTCCGGGCTGAGCGGCTGGCTCATCTCCTTCGGAGTGTGCTGCTGGACCACGTTGAGGTTCGTCGCCACCAGCTGATCGACCATGTACGGCTTCATCAGCTTGCCGTCGTTGGCGACCGCCGAGGCGACCATGGCCATCTGCAGCGGCGTGGCGCGGTTGGAGGCCTGGCCGATGCCCGCCATCGCGTTCTGCGGCCGGTTGTCCTTCGGGAAGATGCTCTCCGAGGCACGGACCGGGGTGTTGATCCCCGGGTCGTTGAAGCCGAACTTCTCCGCCTCGGCCTTCATCTTCTTGTTGCCGAGGTCGGCGCTGATCTTGCCGAACACGGTGTTGCAGGACACCCGCAGCGCCTCGCGCAGGCTGGCGTTCTTGCAGGGGATGTTGCCCTCGTTCTTCAGCTCGACGCCCGAGGTGTCGGGGAGCGTGTAGGGCAGCGGTGAACGGGTGCTGGAGTCGACGTCGTTGTAGAGGCCGTTCTCCAGGGCCGCCGAGGCCGTGACGACCTTGAACGTGGAGCCGGGCGGGTAGGTCTGGCGCAGCGCCCGGTTGAGCATCGGCTCGTCGGAGTTGTTCTTCTTCTGCAGCGCGCTGTACGCCTCGGCGTCCTTGTTGCTCATCCCGGCGAAGGTGGACGGGTCGTAGGACGGGGTGCTGGCCAGTGCCAGGATCGCGCCGGTCTCCGGGTTGATCGCGGCGACCGCGCCCTTCTGGTCGCCGAGACCGTCGAAGGCGGCCTTCTGGGCCTTGGCGTCGAGGGTGGTCACCACGTTGCCGCCCTTCTGCTTGCTGCCGGTGAACATGTCGACCGTGCGGCTGAAGAAGAGCCTGTCGTCGGTGCCGGTGAGAATGCCGTCGTTGAGCTTCTCGAGCTGGTTGGCGTCGAAGGCCTGCGAGGCGTAGCCGGTGACCGGCGCCCACATCTTGCCGTTCTTGTACGTCCGCTTGTACTTGAAGTCGCCGCTGTCGGTGGTCGAGGAGCCGGTGATGGCCTTGCCGTCGACGATGATGTTGCCGCGCGGAATGCTGTAGCGCTCGATGGCGACCCGGCGGTTGTGCGGGTCGTTCTTGAGCTCGTCCCCCTGGACGAACTGCACCCAGTTGACGCGGACCAGCAGGGCGAGGACGAGCAGGCCGCAGAAGATCGCGACCCGGCGCAGGGGCTTGTTCACGGGCGGACCACCTGGGTCATCTCGGCGTCGGTGGAGGGGGCGGGGGCCGGCGCCGGGCGGCGCGCGGTGTCGCTGATCCGGAGCAGGATCGCGATCAGCGCCCAGTTGGCGATCACGGACGAACCACCCTGGGCGAGGAACGGCATCGTCATACCCGTCAGCGGGATCAGACCCGTCACACCACCGGCGACGACGAAGACCTGCAGGGCGAAGGCACCGGAGAGGCCGATCGCCAGCAGCTTGCCGAACGGGTCGCGGGCCGCCAGCGCCGTACGGATACCGCGCTCGATCAGCAGGCCGTACAGCAGCAGGATGGCCATCAGACCGGCGAGCCCGATCTCCTCACCGACCGTGGCGAGAATGTAGTCACTCTTCGGCGCGATGCCCAGGATGAGGCGGGAGTAGCCCTGTCCCAGACCGGAGCCGAGGATGCCGCCGGAGCCGAAGGAGTACATCGCCTGGGCGGTTTCGGTGACACCGCCGTCGAGCAGCTCCAGCGGGTTGAGCCAGTTGTGGACACGCGTCTGGACGTGCGACTCGAACGTCGCCACCGCGACCGCGCCGCCCGCGCTGAGCAGCAGACCGAACACGATCCAGCTGGTCCGCTCGGTCGCCACGTACAGCATCACGACGAACAGGCCGAAGAAGAGCAGCGAGGTACCCAGGTCGGTCTCGAAGACCAGGATCATCAGGCTCAGCGCCCAGATGACGAGGATCGGGCCGAGGTCGCGGCCGCGGGGGAGGTAGAGGCCCATGAAGCGGCGGCTGGCGAGCGCCAGCGCGTCCCGCTTCACCATCA
Organism: Streptomyces sp. NPDC048637; assembly: GCF_040650675.1. NCBI lineage: Bacteria > Bacillati > Actinomycetota > Actinomycetes > Kitasatosporales > Streptomycetaceae > Streptomyces > Streptomyces sp. NPDC048637. Next base: position 7,190 of record NZ_JBEZHQ010000002.1, on the reverse strand, counting down.
GATAGCCGGCGAAGAAGATCGCGATGATGATCTTCGCGAACTCACCGGGCTGCAGCGAGCCGAGACCCGGAATCTGGATCCAGATCTTCGCGCCGTTGACGCCGGGGAAGAACACCGGCGCCACCAGCAGTACCAGCGCGACCACCATCGAGATGTAGGTGTAGCGCTGCAGGACCCGGTGGTCCTTGAGGAAGATCAGGATGGCGAGGAAGAAGGCGACACCGAGGGTCGACCACATCAGCTGGTTGGGCGCCATCGCCTGGCCCAGCGAGGGCTCCTGGTCCAGCCGCCAGATGAAGATCAGACCCAGACCGTTGAGCAGGGTGCCGATGGGCAGCATCAGCGGATCGGCGTACGGCGCCCACTTGCGGACGACGAGATGCGCGACGCCCGCCAGCAGGCCGAGCCCGAGGCTGTAGCCCAGCACACCGGCCGGTACCGAACCGTCCTTCGCCAGGCCGACGTTGACGTACGCGAACACCGGAATCAGCACCGCGAAGATGAGCATCGCCAGCTCGGTGTTGCGGCGGCTCGGGGCTCCGATGGTGCCGATGGTGGTGGTGTTGGTGGTGCTGCTCATGAGATCTACGGCCCCCTACGCCCTCACTGCTGGGTGCTGCAATTTTTTTCCAGCTTCTGCTGCTCCTGGGAAGGGGCCTGGCTGGGGGTGGCTTTGGGAGACGGAGACGTGGTCGCCGCCAGTGCGCCGGCGGCGCCGGTGCCGGTGTTCTTGCCGGTGCTGCCGGGCCGGGGGCTCGACGTACCGGACGGGGACGGTGAAGCTGACGGGGAGCCGGGCTTGCTCGGCGTGCCCGTCTGGCCGTGGCCCGGGTGACGCGCCGCGTCACGCTCGGCGGCCTCCCGCTGCTCCTTAGTACGGCAGGCATTGGCCTGCCTACTCAATTCGGTGACCTTTTCTCCGGCCTGAGTGCGGTTGTCGACCGCGATCGTCTCCTTGACCTGGTTGCGCTGGTACAGCGGCAGGTACTTGAGTTCGATCTCGGGGTGGTCCTCGTCCACGTCATTGAGCCTGATCCACGCGAGGTCCTGGCTGATACCCCGGTAGAGCGCGATGTGGTTGTCCTTGGCACCGACGAAGTACTGGGTCTGCGTCCAGTTGTAGCCCGCGTAGCAGCCGCCGCCCACGACGGCCAGCGCCAGCGCGATGAACAGTGACCGCTTGAGCCACCGCCCGCGCCGCCGGGGCTTGACGAAGTCCTCGTCCATGAACGCGCCGAACGAACCCTGCGGCGGCCCGCCGACCTCCGGATCACCGCTGCCGGGCGGCCCGAAGGCACCACCGGGGGCGCCCGGGTTCGGTCCGCCGGGCCGGCCGAGTTCGGCGGCCCGCGCGGCGGGTGTCTGCAGCGTGCTCGGGTCGCTGAGCTGGTGCTGGTTCTCCGCGACGGCGCCGACGATGACCGGGGTGTCGTTGAGCTGGCCGGCCATCGTGTCGTTGCCGTCCACGTCCAGGACGTCGGCGACGATGCAGGTGATGTTGTCGGGTCCGCCACCGCGCAGCGCGAGCTGGATCAGCTCCTGCACCGTCTCGTGCGGCCCGTGGTAGCTGGCGAGGGTCTCCTCCAGCGTCTGGTGGCTGACCACCCCGGACAGGCCGTCCGAGCAGATCAGATACCGGTCGCCGGCCCGCACCTCGCGGATCGACAGATCGGGCTCGACATGATCGCCGCTGCCCAGCGCCCGCATCAGCAGCGACCGCTGCGGATGGGTGGTGGCTTCCTCTTCGGTGATCCGGCCCTCGTCGACCAGCCGCTGCACCCAGGTGTGGTCCTGGGTGATCTGGGTCAGGGCGCCGTCGCGCAGCAGGTACGCACGCGAGTCGCCGACATGGACGAGGCCGAGCCGCTGCCCGGTCCACAGCAGGGCGGTCAGGGTCGTGCCCATGCCCTCCAGCTGGGGGTCCTCCTCGACCATCACCCGCAGCTGGTCATTGGCGCGTGTGACGGCCGTGCCCAGGGAGGTGAGGAGGTCGGAGCCGGGGACGTCGTCGTCGAGCTGGACGAGGGTGGAGATCACCTCGGAGGAGGCGACCTCACCGGCGGCCTGGCCGCCCATGCCGTCGGCGATGGCGAGCAGCCGTGGCCCGGCATAGCCGGAGTCCTCGTTGCCCTCGCGGATCATGCCCTTGTGCGATCCGGCGGCGAAGCGCAGTGACAGACTCATGCGCACTTCTCCCGTCGGCTCGGGGTACAGCCGGTCTCTTCGAGCCACACTGCCCACCCTCCGGTCGGGAGCACGCCCGGGTCCGCCGAGTGGACCGCCGCGGCTCGCTCGCTCCGCTCGCTCATTGTCGTACTACTTCCGCAGCTCGATGACGGTCTTGCCGATGCGGATCGGGGCTCCCAGCGGAATCGGTGTCGGGGTCGTCAGTCGGGTCCGGTCCAGGTACGTGCCGTTGGTGGAACCGAGGTCTTCGACGATCCACTGGCCGTCACGGTCCGGGTAGATCCTGGCATGCCTGCTGGACGCGTAGTCGTCGTCCAGCACGATCGTGGAGTCGTGCGCACGGCCCAGGGAGATGGTCTGGCCTTGGAGGGCGACGGTGGTGCCGGTCAGCGAGCCTTCGGAGACCACGAGCTTCGTGGGGGCTCCGCGGCGCTGCCGGTTGTTGTTGCCGCGGCCGCCTTCCTGGCGGCGCTGCTGTTGCGGTGGCGCGGCAGCCTGGCGCTGCGCACGCGGTTCCTGCCCGCCGCGACGTGCGGCACCGCGTTGTGTGACGCGCGTGCCGAACAGATCGCTGCGGATGACCTGAACGGCCACGATGACGAACAGCCACAGTACGGCGAGGAAACCCAACCGCATGACCGTGAGGGTCAGCTCTGACATTGCCCCCGCTTCACCCTTCGGCTTGCCGGTAAACGATGGTGGTACTGCCCACGACAATCCGCGAGCCGTCGCGGAGATTAGCGCGAGTGGTGTGCTGCCCGTCTACCACGATGCCGTTCGTGGAACCCAGATCCTGGACCATGGGGGGCGTTCCGACCCGGATCTCACAGTGACGCCGGGAGACACCCGGGTCGTCGATCCGTACGTCGGCGTCGGTGCTGCGACCCAGCACGAGAGTGGGGCGCGAGATCTGATGGCGGGTGCCGTTGATCTCGATCCAGCGCCTGGTTTGTGCATGGGGCTGCGGTCCTGCACCGGGCGGTGCCGTACGGGGTACGGACTGTGCACCGCCGGGAGGTGGGGACGAAGGCATGGGGGGCGGGCCCACATGGCCGCCGCCGGGCTGGCCGCCGCGGGGCGCGGCGGAACGCCGGTCGGCCGCGGCCGGGCCCGGCGGTTCCTGGGACGAGCTGGAGGCGAGCGTGCGGCTGCGGACGCGGTACAGGCCGGTGTCGAGATCGTCGGCCTTCTCCAGATGGACCTTGATCGAGCCCATGAAGGTGTAGCGCTGCTGCTTGGCGTAGTCGCGCACCATGCTGGAGAGCTCGTCGCCGAGCTGCCCGCTGTAGGGGCTCAGTCGCTCGTAGTCCGGGGTGCTCAGCTCGACGATGAAGTCATTGGGGACGACCGTGCGGTCGCGGTTCCAGATGGTGGCGTTGTTGTCGCACTCGCGCTGCAGCGCGCCGGCGATCTCAACGGGCTGCACCTCGGACTTGAACACCTTGGCGAAGGTGCCGTTGACGAGACCTTCGAGACGCTGCTCGAAACGCTTCAGTACTCCCACGGGGCACCTCCTTCCTCAGTCTTCGTCGGGGTCGTCCTGATCGAGTCGTCCTGATACTGCTTACTGATCGTATCCACGCGTCGGGAAATCGGCTGGTTCCCCTTTCCCGCCTTGAGGACGAGTGTCGCCCCTCACAGGGTTGCCCGGTGCTTGTTTGCTCCTTGCCCACTGCTCGTGCACTGCGATCGTAGATGTGCCCCGTAGACAGTGTCCCGCAACCGCCGACCACTCCGGCCGGGCGGGTGCCGGAGTCGGACATCGCGCGGGGCCGGCCGGCCCGGAGGCGGGCCGGGTGACCGCACCCTGCTTGCGGCTACCGCGAGTGTGAACCCTTTGGGCAGTGCTCGGCGAATGCCCCGGGTGAGGCGGGATGCCGCCCGGGTTGCCGCAGGGCGGGGACCGGGGAAAAGGCGTGTGAAGGCACCCCCGACACCGTGCTAGTGTTCTGGATGTCGGCAGGCGCTCGCACAAGACCCGGACGGAACAGCCCGGATCACGTGAGAGAATCAACCGGCAGCACCCATGCGCGGGTGGCGGAATAGGCAGACGCGCTGGATTCAGGTTCCAGTGCCCGAAAGGGCGTGGGGGTTCAACTCCCCCCTCGCGCACAGATGAGACCCCGGTCTCCGGAGAAATCCGGAGACCGGGGTCTTTCGTTGTCTTTGTCACGTTGTTGGGTACGTCACGGGCGCTGTGGTGGAGGCCCTGACGGACCGCTCCCGGCCGGGCTGTTGAGGCCTACGTCACATCCGCGCCCGCCGCCGCCCCGCCGTGGCCGCTTCCGCCCTCGCCGTGGCCTCCGTCACCCGGCGGCCTCCGTGACGGCCGTACGGAACGCGCGGACGCGGGCGGTTTCCCGGGCGGTGTGGTGGACCAGGCCCAGGACGGAGCCCGGCAGGCCGGTGACGGGGACGAAGACGAGGTCGCGGCGGCCGTGGTAGTCGGCGGTGGGGCGGCACAGCAGCATGCCGCCGCGGCCGGCCGCGGCGAGGGTGAGGCCCTCTTGCAGTGTGCTGACGGCGGGCCCCGCGGGGATCGGACGGCCCTGTGGGGTGGCGGCCGGGGCGTGGGCCGCGCGCCAGTAGGCGGGCGCCGGGCCGGCCGCGGAGATCAGCGGGGTGGTGGCGAGATCCTCGGCGCTGATCGATGCACGGGACGCCAGGGGATGCCGTACGGAGACGGCGAGGGTCTGCCGCTGTGCCGGGAAGACGGGGCCGAGGGTGAGATCGGGCTCGGCGACGGGCAGCAGGGTGACGGCGGCATCGACCGCGCCGCTGCGCAGCGCGCCGAAGGGGTCGCACAGCGGGATCTCGACGATCTCGGTGGCGCAGCCCGGGTGGCGGCGGTGGAAGACGTCGATGGCCCGCATGATCCGGTCGTCCGCGGTGCCCTGGAAGCCGATCGTCAGACGGCCCTCGATCCCGCGGGCGGCGCTGCGGGCACGCTCCACGGTGGTGCGCAGCGCGTCGTAGGCGGGGCGCAGCGATGTACGGAACTCCTCGCCGAGCGGGGTGAGGCGGACCCGGCGGCTGGTGCGGTCCACGAGACGGGCGCCGATCCGGGACTCCAGGGCGCGCAGCAGCTGGCTGACGCGGCTCTGCGAGACATACAGCCGCTCACCGGTGCGGCCGAAGTGCAGCTCCTCGGAGAGGACGAGGAAGCATTCCAGCTCGCGGAGTTCGAGGCCGGGGGCGGGAAGGCCGGGGGCGGGAAGGCCGGCGGTTGCGGCGGGCGGGCCGCTCATGGGGTCCTCCGGAGATCGGGCGGGGGCTGCGCGGTGGACCGAATCGATGAGTCCTGCTCATAGAAGGGTGAGGAGTGGGCCGTTGTTCCCCCGTCGGCGCGGGCGTTGGCTGGGGGCATGACGAACATCGAGGGCGGGACGGCGGCCCGTGGCGCTGAAGTGGCTGCGCGAGCAACGGAGTCGGGGCGGAAGCGGGGCGGTGGCCTGCCGGCGGTCGGGGCGCTGGCCGCGGCGACGTTCACGGTGGTGACGTCGGAGATGCTGCCGGTGGGGCTGTTGACCCCGATCGGCCGGGAGTTGCGGATCTCGGACGGCACGGCGGGGCTGACGCTGACGGTCACGGGCCTGGTCGCGGCGGTGTCGGCCCCCTTGCTGACGATGCTGGTGGGGCGGCGGGACCGGCGGGTGGTGCTGGTCGCCCTGATGGGCACGCTGGCGGCGGCCAATCTGCTGGCGGCGTATGCGCCGAATGTCGCGGTGCTGCTGGTGGCACGGGTACTGGTGGGACTGGGGATGGGCGGGGTGTGGGCGATCGCGGCGGGGCTCGCGGTGCGGCTGGTGCCCGCACGGAGCGTGGCGGCGGCGACGTCCCTGATCTTCAGCGGGGTCGCGGCGGCATCCGTACTGGGTGTGCCGGCCGGCACCTTCCTGGGTGAACTGGGCGGACGGCGAACGGCATTCGGGGCGATGGCCGTGGTCTGCGGAGTGGTCGCGGTCGCGCTGGCCGTACTGCTGCCGCCATTGCCGGAGCCCGCCGCGGTGCGGCTGAACGGGGTGCTGGCCGTGCTGCGCGGCGCCCCCGTACGGACCGGGCTCGTCCTGGTGGCGCTCCTGGTGACCGGGCACTTCGCGGCGTACACGTATGTGCGGCCGGTGCTGGAGGAGGTGGCCGGTGCGGGGGCCGGGCAGATCAGCACGCTGCTGCTGGCGTTCGGCCTCGCAGGTCTGGCCGGGAACTTCCTGGCCGGGGCCGGGGCAGCGCGGTCGCCGAGGGCGGCGTTGCTGGTGATCTGCGGGGTGCTCGCGGGTGCGGTGTTGCTGATGCCGCTGCTCGGGCGTGGCGCAGGGGTGCCGGGGGCGGCCCTCGTGGTGGCCGTATGGGGGCTGGCCTACGGGGGTGTCTCGGTCAGCACACAGACCTGGCTGATGGCGGCCGCACCGGGTGCCCGCGAGGCGGCCTCCGCACTGTTCGTGGCGGTGTTCAACGGGGCCATCGCACTGGGGGCGCTGGCCGGCGGCCGGGCCGCGGACGGCTGGGGCGCGGTCGGTGTGATGTGGCTGGGCGGGGCGCTCGCCGTGGGGGCGCTGGTGGCAGTGGGGGTGGGGAGGGCGCCGGTACGGGAGGTGCCCTCGTGCCCGAAGTGAGGCAGGGAAGGGGCGCGGACCCGGGGGTGCGGGCACGGGGCGGAGGAGCCGCGTGGCCCGGCGCCCCCGGGGCGGGCGTGTGGATGGGGTGACCGGGGGTGGCGCGCCACGGCGGCTGCCCGCCGGGAGGTGACTGCGTCAGCCCGTGGGGAGCCGTGGGGGGGGGCCCGCCCCCCGGGGCCGGGGGGGGGGGGGGGGGGCCGGCGGCCCCGGGGCCGGCGGGGGGGGGGGGGGGCGCGGGGGGCGCGGGCGGACGGCCGCGATCCGCTGCCGCTCGGTGCGGCGATCAACCGGCTGATCACCGAGCGCGGCTGGGAGACCCCGGTGCGGTCGGCGGGGTGATGGGGCGCTGGCCTCAGCTGGTCGGGCCCGAGGTGGCACAGCACTGTG